>JADGOL010000294.1 GCA_017882995.1 Acidimicrobiales bacterium
CGTTGCGCCCCGTGCTCGAAGACCTCTTCGTCCCACGCCTTCGTCACGTCGGTGAGGAAGGGGCCCGCCATGATGCAGTTGACGCGCACCGTGGGCCCGAAGGTCAGGGCGAAACCCGCCGTCAGGGAATTCACGCCGGCTTTGGCAGCCGCGTAGGGGAGGATCATGGGGGTAGGGCGGATCGACCCCACGCTCGAGACATTGATGATCGACCCCCCGCCGTCGCGCACCATGCGGCTGCCCACCAACGCGGTGAGACGGAACACGCCCTTCAGATTGAGATTCACCACCTTGTCCCACATGGCCTCGGTGACCTCGGTCACATCGCCGTAGAGCAGAGACATCCCCGCGTTGTTGACGAGCACGTCGACCCGGCCGAAGGTGTCATAGGCGGCGTCGGCCAGGGGCTCGAGCTCGTCCCAATTCGACACGTTGCACGACCAGGCGAGCCCCCGGCGCCCCATGGCCTCGATCTCGGCGACGACGGCCTGACAGGCGTCGAGTTTGCGGCTGGCGACCACGACATCGGCACCCGCGGCGGCGAACCCGAGCGCCATGGACCGCCCCAGGCCCCGGCTGCCCCCGGTCACGAGCGCGATCTTGCCACTGAGATCGAAACGGTCCCGGTGCACCGACATGGGCACCATCAGTGCAGTGACGTGGTCGACGCCAGGTCCGCCGCCCTCTGGGCCAGGTTCAACACGACGTCGCCGAACGCCTCCATCTTGGGATTGTCGGCCGTTCCCGCCACGACGCGGGCGTAGCCGGCTTCGAGGACCACGGCCAGCTTGAAGCGGGCCAGGATGACGTAGTAGTCGATCTCGTCGGTGTCCCGTCCGCTCTCGATGGAGTAGTAGTCGAGGAGCTCGGTGCGCGACGGCATGCCGGTGTAGTCGACGTAGCTGCCCGTGCTGCGCTCCTCGTCCTCGTCGAGCCAACCCTGGATGACCCAGCCCAGGTCGAGGAGGGGGTCACCGACGGTCGCCATCTCCCAGTCGACGATGGCGGCGAGACGGGCGGGGGCGCCGGCGCGGAACATGACGTTGGCGAACTGGTAATCGCCGTGCATGATCCCGGGCACGTAGTTGCGGGGTTGATGGGCGCGCAACCACGTTGCCGCCGCGTCGAGCCCGGGGATCTCGCGGAATTGCACCGCGGCAAGATGGCTCATCCACCGGTCGACCTGACGCTCGTGGAATCCGTCGGGACGGCCGAATCCCTCGAGACCTCGCCCCTTCCAGTCGACGCGGGCCAGCTTGGCGATGCCGTCGACGAGTTGGAAACCGAGTCCTCGCCGGGCTTCGAGGTCGTTGTCGAACGGTGCAGGCCAGCCCCCGCCACCCATGGGGGACCAGCCGTCGACGTACTCCATCAGATAGAAGCAGCCCCCCATGAGCGCGGGGTCGTCGCACACCGCCAGGGCCCGGGCGTGGGGGACGTCGGTGTCCGCCAACGCGGCCAACAGCCGGTACTCCCGCAGCATCGTCTCGTTGCGTCCGGCGGGGACGATGCGGGGGGGACGGCGCAGGGCCATGCGTTGCCCGCCGCGTCGGATCTCGAACAGCTCGTTCGACGCGCCGCCGGTGATGAAGATGGCTTCGACCGGCTCGCCCTGGCCGGGGAGGCCGTGCTCGTCGAAGAATCGCCGGAGGCGTTCGAGATCGACGAGCCCCCGGGTGCGCGCCTCGTCGTCGACGGCTCCTGGCGCGACGCCGCCGGGTGCGGCGTCGGTGCCGGGCTCGCTCACTGGTTGGCGACCTCGTGCTCGAGGTGCTCGGCGAACTTGGCCCGGGCCGCGGCGAGCTTCTCGGGCAGGTGCTCGGTCGGCCACGCCCCGGGGGCAGCCTGGTAGCGCTTCAGGATCTGGCGGGCGACGGTGACGCGGTGGACCTCGCTCGGACCGTCGACGAGCCCCATGACCGGCACCATCATCCAGTAGCCGCCCAGGGGGAGCTCGTTGGAGACACCGAGCGCGCCGTGGACCTGGATGGAACGCTGGACGATGTCGTGCAGGACCTGCGCGGTGAGCACCTTGACCGCGGCGATGTCGTGACGGACCTTGCGGTAATCCTGGTACTGGTCGATCTCCCACGCCACGTACAAGACGAAGAGACGGAACTGCATGAGCTGCGCGTAGGAGTCGGCGATGTAGTTCTGGACGCTCTGCTTGTCGGCGAGGATGCTCCCCTGGGTCTGGCGCGACAGGGCCCGCTCGCACATCATGTCGAGCGCCTTCTGGCACACCCCCACGGTGCGCATGGCGTGGTGGATGCGCCCACCCCCGAGCCGGGTCTGGGCGATGGCAAAGGCCTGGCCCTCCCCGCCGAGCAGACTCTGCGCGGGCACGCGTACCTCGTTGTAGTGGATGAGCGCGTGCATGCCTTCGTGGCCGTCGCCGAAGTGCTCGCCCATGAGCCCGATGTTGCGGACGATGTCGACCCCGGGCGTGTCGGTGGGAACGAGGAACATGGACATGCCCTGGTACGCGCTCACATCGGGATCGGTCACCGCCATCACGATGAGGAACGACGATGTTCTGGCGTTGGACGAGAAGAACTTCCATCCGTCGATGACCCACTCGTCGCCGTCGCGTCGGGCCCTCGTCTCGAAACGCGTCGGGTCCGACCCACCTTGGGGCTCGGTCATCGAGTACGACGAGAAGATCTCGCCGTCGAGCAGCGGCCGCAGATAGCGCTCCTTCTGCTCGTCGGTGCCGTAGTGGGCGATGATCTCGGCGTTGCCGGTGTCGGGCGCCTGGCACCCGAAGATGATGGGAGCCCACCGGCTGCGGCCCAGGATCTCGTTCATGAGCGACAGCCTCACCTGGCCGTATCCCTCGCCCCCGAGCTCGGGACCGAGGTGGCACGCCCACAGCTTCTCGTCGCGCACCCGCTGCTTCAGGGGGTCGACGATCTTGCGGAGCTTGTCGTCGAGAGGGTGAAAGGTGCGGTCCCCCCACAACAGGTCGAGCGGCTCGACCTCCTCACGGACGAAGGCATCCACCCAGTCGAGCTTGGCCTGGAACTCGGGATCGGTGGAGAACTCCCAACCCAACGACCTGCCTCAGCTTTCGCCCGTGCCGTACTGGGCCTGGGGCAGCGGGCCCGTCGACGCGGCGGGAGGAGCCGCGGTCGGGGTGGGGATGGTCCCCGCCGGGTCGACGACACCGGTCGTCTCGGCCACCGCCGCGTTGGCCGAGGTCACCTGGACGGGCCCGTGCTCGGCCTCGAAGGCCTGGACGAGTCCGACGATCTCGGTCACCCGGGCATCCGCGCCGGCATCGGCGCGTCCCATGCGCTGGGAGTAGGTGATGCCCCCCAGCTCCAGCAGCAGGGCGTCACCCTTGCGCTTGGCCTGGATGTCGGCAAGCTTGGCCTGGCCGGCCTGGCCCGCCTGTTGAGCCTTGTCGGCCAGCTGTGTCGCCTGTGCCTTGACCTTGTCCATGAGTCCCATGAGCGTCCTCCTTCTCCGTGCCCGACTGTAGGCCACGCACTCCCGAAGCGAGAAGGGGGTCAGGACTCGGTCCAGGCGGCGCTCCGCTCCCACAATTCCGCGCCGAGCTCGGGGGTGGCCCGCTCCGACGGGGCCCGCTCGGCGCAGTCGTCGTAGTAACGGCCACTGACACCTGACAGCTCGGGGTCCGTGGCGCAGTACAGGGATGTCCGCATGCCCTCCTGGGGGGATTTCATGAAGAGCTTGGCCAGAGGCTCGACGGGCCACGGGAGGCGCCGCCAGATGTCGGACGCGATCACGCCGGGGTGCAGCGCGTAGGTGGTGACGTCGCCGGTCGTCCGGCGGGCGAGCTCCTGCGCGAACAGGACGTTGCACAGCTTGGACACGCCGTACTCGGCGAGGCCGGTCCGGCTGACGGTACGCCGGCGCACGGCGTCGAAGTCGACACCGGGTGCCTGGAAGTGCGCGTCGCTCGCCACCATCACGACCCGGGCCGGGGCACTGCGGACCAGAGTGTCGGCCAACAGCGTGGTGAAGAGGAAGTGGCCCAGATGGTTGACCCCGAAGGCGAGCTCGAAGCCGTCGGTCGTCACGCCCCGCTGACCCGCCAGCCCGGCGTTGTCGATCAGGACGTGAATCGGCTCGCCGGTGGCGATGTAGCGCTCGGCGCTCACTCGCACCGAGGCCAGGTCCGACAGGTCGAGCGCCAGGAAGCTCGCCGCGTCGGGGCCGTGGGCGCCTGTGATCTCGTCGAGCACCGGTCGGGCCCGTTCCACAGAGCGACAGGCGACATGGACGCGCGCGCCCCGGCGAGCCAGCTCGGTGGCCGTGGCCCGTCCGATCCCGGTGTTGGCGCCCGTGACGATCACCGTGCGCCCTGTCATGTCCATGGGCGCCAGCTTCACAGCTCCAGCAGGGCCCGGCGGCCGTGCTCGGCGAACTGCGCGTCGAGCGCGTCGACGTCATCGGCGTTCAGCCGGCGGTAGGCCGTGGGCGGTCCACCGCCCTGGGACGCAAAGGGGCGCCACCACACCGGATCGGCGGTGTTCCAGTACTGGCGTCGGAGGGGACGTTTGTCGACCTTGCCCGAGCCGGTGAGTGGGATGCGGTCGGTGATGCGGACGAAACGAGGCGCCCATTTCGTCCCCAGGTCGCTCTGGTGCTCGAGGAATTCCCCGAACGCGACGGGATCGAATCTGTGGGGGCCGGCCAGCTCCAGCGCCGCCATCACCTGGTCCCCGGTGCGGGGGTCGGGGACCGGGAGCACCACCGCGGTGACGACGCCGGGGAAGCGGGCGAGAATCCTCTCGACGGGGGCCGCCGCGAAGTTCTCACCGTCGACGCGCAACCAGTCGGCCATGCGCCCCGCGAAGTAGAAGAACCCGTCTTCGTCGCGGTAGCCGAGGTCACCGGACCAGAACCAACCCTCCCGGGTACGTTCCGCGTCGGCCTCTTCGTTGGCGTAGTAGCCCTCGAAGCGCGCCACACCGTCGCGGCCCACGATCTCTCCGATCGCCTCTGACGCGTTGGTCAGCTTCCCCTCCGCGTCGATGTCGGCGGGGGGGCACTCGATGCCGGTGGAGGGGTCGACGATCACGACGTCGGTCCCCGGCGGGGGCTTGCCCATGGCCTGGCGCGGCGTGCCCGGCACCCGTGACATCGAGATCGCCCCCTCGCTCGAGCCGTATCCCTCCACGATGGGACACGCGAAGCGGCGCTTGAACGTCGAGATGTCCTGGGGCGAGGCGTCGGTGCCGAAGCCGAAGCGCAAGGTGTTCTCGGCGTCGTCGGGCTGCGGGCGGGTGGTCAGCACGTACGCCAGGGCCCGCCCCACGTAGTTGAAGTAGGTGACGCCGTAGCGCCGGACGTCGGGGAGGAACCCCGACGCCGAGAACCGCCGGCGCAGGACGAGTTGGGCGCCCGCCGCGATGGCCGGCACCACACAGGTGTTGAGCGCGTTGCCGTGGAACATGGGCATGGCGCAGTACATGACGTCGTCGGGCCCGAACCCCGACCCGCCCGCCATCACGCTCGCCTGGCCCGCCATCCGGCCCTGGCTCACCCGCACTGCCTTGGGGGCTCCGGTCGACCCCGACGTGAACAACAACAGGTACAGCGTGTCGGGGTCGAGATCTCGTCCTTCTGCTGCGGTCGCTCGGTCCGCCTCGGCTGCGTGATCGAGGGTGAGCGGGTAGTCCGGCCCGTCGCACAACAGCACGCGGGCCGCCTCCACCCCCGTGTCGAGACCGGCGAGCAGCGAGGCCTGCGCAGTGTCGGTGACGATGAGCTGGCAATCGGCGTGGGCGACGTCTCGCGCCAGCTCGGCTCCTCGTCGAGTGGGGTTGATGCCCACGATGGTGGCACCGGCGAGCGCGGCGCCGCCGAGGAGGAAGAGGTACTCGGGCACGTTCTCGAGGAGCACGCCGACGTGGAAGGGCCCGTCCTTGCGCAGGGTGTCGAGCATGCGGGCCCGGGCCGCGCACCGTGCCACGACCTGGCGCCAGGTCCACGACGCGTCCTCGAAACGCAGCCCGGTGTTGTCGTCTTGGGCACGCGCCAGGACCAGCTCGGCCACCGTCGTCACCGACCCGACGATAGTTTGATGACTCCCATGGGGATCTCCGAGCCACGCGACCTCGACGCACTGCGCGCGGGGCTCACCCGGTGGGTCCGGTCATGGCGACCCGACGCCGTCGATGTCGCCCTCGCCCCCCTCGCACAACCGGCCACCGGTCTGTCCAGCGAGACGTTCTTCGTGGAGCTCGACTGGACCCTCGGACCAGGTCGGGGCTCGCCCAGTGAGCACGAGTCGTGGGTCCTGCGCCTCCCTCCCAACGGCGAGGGTCTGTTTCCTTTCTACGACCTGGGCATGCAGGGTCGGCTGCAGAGCGTCCTCGCCGGCGCCGGTGTTCCGGCGGTGACACCGCTGGCGGTGGAGGAGGACGACAGCTGGGTTGGGGCGCCGTTCCTCCTCATGCCGCGTGTGTCGGGAAGGGTCGTGCGTGCCGACAAGCCCTACCTGCGCACGGGATGGCTGGCCGAGGCCGCGCCCGACGGCCAGGCCAGGCTGCACGGCGAGATGGTCGACGCGCTGGCCCGGATCCATCGCCTCGACTGGGAGTCGCTCGGTTGCGACACCATCGTGGCGCGCC
>JADGOL010000295.1 GCA_017882995.1 Acidimicrobiales bacterium
ACTCGGCCGCGCCGATGCCGAAGAGACGGCCGTGGAAGTACAGGTTCTCCCACACGTTGAGCTGGCGGTCGAGCGTGTTGGTCTGCGAGACCACCCCGACGAGTTGCTTGGCGAGGGCGGGATGGGCGACGACGTCGATGTCGGCGATGAACGCCTGGCCCGATGTCGGGATGACCCTTGTGGTCAGGATCCCCGCCGTCGTGGTCTTCCCCGCTCCGTTAGGGCCGAGGAGGCCGAAGATCTCACCGACACCCACCGACAGATTGAGCGCATCCACGGCGCGGAAGTCGGTGCCCGCGTAGATCTTGGTCAGGTCGACGGTTCGGACGATTCCGGTGGACCCGTGGACATCGGACGCTGTCTCGAGGGTGGTCGAAGTCATGATCGTTCGATCGGCCAGGCTACTGACTGCGAGCACCGGGGCGTCACTGTTGCTTCGGTCCCGAGGACCACCCGGATCGCTCGGCGCCACCAGGCCGATCTCCTCCCCGGAGCGCAGGGTGCGGGTGGAATGCCGGGGGGTGAGCGGGACACGGGTTGGGGGATCAAGTGCCCGCGCCCGCCGCCCCACGGAGTCACCCGCCCGGGTTGGGGTAAGGAAGGAGGGTGCCCAGCTCAACGGTACGGCCGCCTCCATGAAGGTTTCGTGAAGCGCTCCGGTCTCGGTGGGGACCGGCGTCCGGGCCCCGGGTCGGCGACCCGCCTAAGCTGGCAGGACCGTCGCAAGGAAGTCGGGGACTTGGGCGGACATGGTCGACGAGCGGGGGTGGGTGTTGTGACACGCCGGGTGAAGTGGCTGGCATCGTTGGGTCTGGTCGCCACATTGGGAGTGGGGTCCGCCACTGCGCTGGCCCCGAGTGCGTCGGCGAGGACGAAGCATCACGTCCATACCGCGCCCGTCACCGCGACGGCCCCGGTCACCACCGCCTCATTCACCTTCACCGTGGCGGTGAGCGGCATCGGCAAGAGCCTGGGGACGATCAGCCTGAGCGGTTCCGGTCAGGCTGACCTCGTCAATGACGCCGTCTCGGTGTCGGTGACCCTGCCGGCGTCGGTGGCCAAGCTGATCCCCGGCGGCTCGGGCGGGTCCGAGACAGTCAACGCCGTGCTCTCGGGCGGCACCGTCTACGTCCAGATCCCGTCGCTCGCCACCCTGCTCGGTGAGCCGTGGATATCCGTGGCCCTGCCGTCGAGCGCGACCACGGCCATCCCCGGGATCTTCACCACCGTCGGGGGGGCCCTGGGCGACGTCAACGAGATCCTCACGTTCGCGCAGTCACATCACGCGTCGGTCCACTCACTGGGGTCCTCGACCGTCGACGGCACGTCGGTGACGGGCAGTCAGATCAGTGCGCACGTGAAAGGCCTGAACATCTCGGCCATCTTGTGGGCGAACTCGTCGGACCAATTGGTCCAGGCCAAGGTGAACGCGGCGGTCGGCGCCGGGCATCACATCGGCATCTCGGCCGTCGTGGACGTGACCGGCTACGACGCACCGGTCACCATCACCGTCCCGCCCTCCTCGCAGGTGCGGGCCATCCCACTCTCGGTCATCACCAACGTCTTGGGTGGGCTCCTACACAACGTGCACCTCGGCCTCGGACACGGCGCCAAGAAGCACTGAGCGCGGCCTCCGGGCCATCACACCCGGCGTTTTCAGCACCGAATGCCACGCCTCGCATGGTCGGGGTCGGATCGGGTCCTTCCCAAGCGCGCCGCTGAGGAGTAGGACTGGGTGAGGGAGATCCCGCTCACCCCCGAGGCGGGTGCCCCTCCACGGAAGGAGGGCCCGATGGACCGATTGGTCGATCAGGCCAGTGGACCGGTCGCGACGGACGACAGCGATTCACCCGACGGCTGTGCTGCGATCGAGGACAGCGAGTCGGCCGACATCGAGTCCGAGCTCCTGTCCTCGACGCGCGAGATGGGGATCTCCGCCGTCGGCTTCGGCCCCGTCCACGACGCTTAGCTCGAAGGTCCCGGCAGTCGGCTCTGTAGGCCGTCTCGGACGCGTGGCCAGTCTTCGGCCAGGATCGAGAACTGCACCGTGTCGCGGACGGTGCCGTCGGCCCGACGTTGGAACCGTCCCAGCGTGCCTTCGTAGCGGGCACCGAGTCGGGCGATGGCGCGTTGTGAGCGTGTGTTGCGGACATCGGTCTTGAGCTGGACCCGACCGACGTGAAGCTCGTCGAACGCGTAGCCGAGGAGCAACAATTTGGTGTCGGGATTGACAGCCGAGGCCCACACCGAGGGGCGGTAGGCGGTGGCGCCGATCTCGAGTCGGGCGTCGTGGACCGACACATCGAGGAAGCTGGACATCCCGACCACGGATCGGGCGGGCAAACCGGCGTAGGGTGCGCGCAGTCGCACGATCCAGGGGAACATGCCCGATGTCAGTCGTCCTTCCAGGACCTCGATCAGCGCGTCGGGGTCGGGCGGTCGGAACGGAAGGTGCTCCCACACCGCCTCATCATCGAGAGCTCGGAAGAGTTCCTTCCCGTCCTCCTCGAGGTGCGCGGGGGAGACTTCCACGACGCGTCCCATCAGCACGGTGTCGAGAGGCGGTGGCCACGTCATCTTCGGCCACACCACGTCGGTCGGCCGGGCGTCGGTCACCGGGACGAAGTCGTCGGGCCGAGCTCCGGTCCCGGTCGCGGTCATGACACCATTCTGGCCCACGGTGACTCGTCCCCGACCACTCCTGACTACGCGGCCCGAGACGCGAAGATCTGGCGCAGGTGGACGCGGCCCCCGGTACGAAGGATGGCGCGTCGGTACACGGCCGAGGCGAGTCGCGCCACGCCCACGATGGCGACGAGCATGACGACCACCGACAACGTGAACCCCCACCACGAGACGTCGCCCAGGCCCACGAGTACCGGCATGGCGAAGGGAGCGGTCGGCGGCACGTAGGCGAGGACCTTCACGAGCTCCGAAGGTTGGCCCGAGCCCAACGCGGTGAACGAGACGATGTAGCCGAAGAGGATCGGGAGTTGGAGCGGGAACGCCAGGCTCTGGACCTGTTCTTGGCGGTCGGCCAACGAGCCACCGGCGGCATAGACCCAGCAGTAGAAGGCATATCCCAGCACCACCCACAGAAGCGCGCTCATGATCTCGAGTGAGGCGGTCCCGTGGATCAGGGTCGAGCCTTCGGCGGCACCGAGCCCGAGCGCGACGGCCACGATGAGCGTCGCCTGGAGCAGCGCCACCGCTCCGATGCCGATGACCTTCCCGGCGAGAAGCTGTCCCGGCCGCAGGGTCGAGAGCAGGACCTCGATGACGCGTGACGACTTCTCCTCCACGACACCGATGAGGAGCCACGTGCCGAATTGGGTGAGCAGGATATAGGTGAGGATGAGGCCGTAGACCGCCGTCGTCCTGGCTGTCTGATTGTGCCGGGGTCGTTGCAGGCTTTGCACCGGGAGGGGCG
>JADGOL010000296.1 GCA_017882995.1 Acidimicrobiales bacterium
CGCCCGAGTGCCTCAGCACCGCCCGTGCTCCCAGACGCCTTCTTCACCCCGCGGTTGCTGGGACGGCCACTTCCGGTCCATGCGCCACCTGAGAGCCGCCCCGTTCCCCGACTGCGTCGGGAGGAATACGGCTCCTGGCTGCGTCCGGATCCGCTCGGGATCCCGGCTATGTGGCGTCGGCGGAGAGCCCCAGCATCTGGGTGACACCGTGGTCGCGCCCAGCCGTGTAGCCGCCATCGACGACCAAGGCGTGGCCCGTCACGAACGACGCATCAGCCGAGAGCAGGAAGGCGGCCGCGGCGGCGATTTCCTCGGGCTGGCCGTAGCGCCCGAGCTTGTGCTCCTTGGTGATCTCCCGCTTGGCCCGCTCCATGCCCTCCATGCCGAAGATGGCCTCGGTCATCGGCGTTTCGATGAACCCGGGGCAGATCGTGTTGACGCGAATGCCGCGCCCCGCGTAGTCGATGGCCATGTTCTTCGTGAGGATGACGACACCCCCCTTCGACGCGCTGTAGGCGCTGCCGCCGGCGGTGCCCTCGATACCCTCGATACTGGCGATCGTCACCACCGCGCCTCGCGCCGCGTCAACCAGAGGTTGTTCCAGCATGCGGGTGATGGCGTACTTGGCCGTGAGGAACGTGCCGTAGAGGTTCACGCCGACGACTCGGTTCCACTCGGCAGTGTCGACCATATGGACCGCACCTCCCCCGGCCACGCCCGCCGCGTTCACGAGACCGTCGACGCGCCCGAAAGCACGAGCGGCCTCGTCCACGAGAGCGATGACCGAGGCCTCGTCGGTGACGTCGACGGCGGTGAAGGCCCACGCGCCGTCGCCGGCGGGCGCAGCCGGGGGGTCACCTCCGGGAGCGAGGTCCGCGCCCATGACGCTGGCGCCCTCTTCGAGAAGACGCGCCGCACACGCCCGACCGATGCCCGAGGCCGCTCCGGTGACGATCACGTTCTTGCCGGCCAGCCCACGCATGGGACCCCCTCGGTGTCATTCCCCTGCCGACGGTTTGTCGGCGGGTGGGCTGGATGATAGGACCCTGCACCGTGCAGTTCGCCTTGTTCTACGAGATCCCCGTCCCCCAGCCATGGGGCCCCGACAGCGAGCACACCGCGTATAAGAACGTCCTCGCCCAAGCCGTGGCGGGCGAGCGCTACGGGTGGGACGCCTTTTGGACCGTCGAGCACCACTTCCTCTCGGAGTTCTCGCACTGCTCGAACCCCGAGGTCCTCTACGGGGCCATCGCCGCACTCACCGAGCGCATCCGGATCGGCTACGGGGTGCGGCTCATGCCCGGGCCCTACAACCACCCGGTGCGGACGGCCGAGTCGGTGGCCGTGCTCGACTTGTTGTCCGACGGTCGGGTCGACCTCGGAACGGGCCGGTCCTCGACGAGAGCTGAGCTCGAGGGATTCGGGGTTGACCCGGCCGAGACCCGTGCCATGTGGCAGGAAGCCATCGGCCACGTGGTGGGGTGCTGGACCAACGACGAGTACGAGTTCGCCGGCAAGCACTGGCAGATGCCTAAGCGGCGCGTCCATCCCAAGCCACGCCAGAGCCCGCACCCCCCCATCTGGGGCGCGACGAGCAGCGAGGACGGTCACCGCCAGGTCGGTGCGCTGGGTCTGGGACTGTGCTCGTTCGCGGTCGGGGTCTCACCGCAAGAGGTCAAGGCCAAAGTCGACATCTACCGCGAAGCGGTAGGGAATTGCACCAACCCCATCGGTGCGTTCGTGAACAACCAGGCCGCCACTTTCACGATGGCCCTGTGTGGTCCGGACCGTGCGGCCGCGCAGGACATGGCCCGGGAGTCCTTCGAGTGGTACCCGAAGGCGGGCGCCCGGCACATCGGGTCGATGACCGACTGGATGATCGAGCGCAATCAGGACCTGGGCTCGTATGCGTACGCGGCGGACATGAAGAAGATCGACGACGAGGGCGCGCTGGACCTGCTCACACTCGAGTACCTGGTGGAGGCCAACGCGTGTGTTCTGGGGACACCCGAGGACTGCATCAAGACGGTCAAGCTCTACGAAGAGGCAGGCATCGACCTCCTCTTGTGTCTGGTGAACCCTTACAAGATTCCGCACGAGGTCGTCATGCAGACCATCGAGCTCATGGGGACCGAGGTCATCCCCCACTTCCGTCACTGATCCACCGGCGATGACCCAGACGCTTCCACCCCTGGACCCCGAGCTCGCCCAAGTTCTGGCCGGGTTCCCCAACGGCGTCGACCCCGGTGGGAATCTCCGGGACATGGACGTCATCCGCATGCTGCGCTCGACGCTCGATCTGCTCGGCGCCATGGGCGCCAGCCTGCCGACCGACGATCGTGTCGTGGTCGCGGACAGGTCCATGCCCGGCCTCGGACCGGGCACTGAGATCCCGCTCCGCATCTATGCGCCGGTCACTCGCGAAGCCGGCCCGGCTCCAGCGCTGGTGTTCTTCCACGGTGGCGCTTTCGTCCTGGGCGACCGGTACACCGAAGAGCTGCGGTGTCTTCGGTACGCGGCCGAGGCGGCATGCGTGGTGGTGTCGGTGGACTACCGGCTCGCCCCCGAGCACCCCTTCCCTGCTGCGGTCGACGACTGCTATGCGGGGCTCGAGTGGACGGTGTCGCACGCTGCGGAATTGGACATCGACCCGGGCCGGGTTGGCGTCGGTGGGAGCAGTGCCGGTGGAGCGCTGGCGGCGGCCATCGCCCTGATGGCGCGCGACCGGGGCGGGCCCGCCCTCACGGTCCAGATCCTGAACTACCCGGTGATAGACGACCGCATGCAGAGCGCATCGATGCGAGCCTTTGATTCCACGCCGATGTGGACGAGTGGGTCCAACGCGGACATGTGGCAGCACTATCTCGGTGACCCCGAGAAGCGAGGAGCGGTGTCTGTCTATGCGGCACCCGGGCGTGCCACCGACCTGACCGGTCTTCCTCCTGCGTATGTCCTCACCGCGGAGATCGATCCCCTGCGCGACGAGGGCATCGAGTATGCGACCCGCCTCATGGAGGCCGGGGTGCCGACGGAGCTTCATACCGTGCCCGGCGCCTGCCACGGGTTCGACATCATCGCCGCAACACAAACCCTCGGACAGCGCGCCATCGAGGAGCAGGTGCGCGCCCTGGTGCGGGGACTGCGTCCCGCTACCGGCTGACCTTCGCAGGCCGCCCCGACACGAGCCCGTCGAGCAGGGCACGCGTCGAGCGAGCGATGTCGTCGACGGCACGCTCGAAGGTAGCCCGATTGGCTTCGGAGGGAGCGCGGTAACCACTCACCTTCCTGACGTACTGCAGGGCGGCAGCCCGCACGTCCTCATCGGGAACGGTCTCGGGGCTCCGCAGGGTCACGATGCTTCTGCACATGCCCACACCGTGCCACAAAGAACCAACGCCCGTCGCGAGTGACCAAAGACCCTGATCAGTGTCCACCAACGGCCCTAGGACCCGACCCGTCACGAGGAGCATCGTTACGAGACCGGCTGAACAACAAGCGAGCGACCATGACTCCAGCCCAGCGGTGTGACGAGATCATCAGGATGATCGATGAGGTGCTCGAAGCCGCTTTGAACGCCGAACGCGGCACCAACCCGATTCGCCCGCACCCTGGTCCCTCGCCCGATCGACCATTCGCACTGGCGCAGCTCGAGAGCCGAGGATGATGGCTCAGCGCCTGCATCACCGCGGCTACTTCCTCTGGTGGGATCTTGTCGACCTGTGGCGTTCCGCGTTCCTCCACACCGGCTCGCGCTGACGCCACGCGCTTTGCTGCCCCTCCCAGTGCGGGCAACCACCCCTCCGAGCACCCCACCTGAGCACCTGACCCGTGCGCGTGACTGAACGCCGGACCTGAGCGCCTGACCCGAGCGCCTGACCGGGGGTCACCGGCGGGGGCATGATGGAGTGGTGCAGATCGGTTTCGTCCTCGACAGCCGCGATCCCGAGGCACTGGCCCCGTTCTGGGCCGCAGCCCTCGGCTACGTCGTGGTTGGCTCGGTCGAGAACTACGTCTTGTTGTTACCTGACGGTGGCGAAGGCCCCAAACTCCTGATCCAACGAGTACCCGAGGGAAAGACCGTCAAGAACCGGATGCACCTCGACATGGAGGTCGCCGACCTCCAAGAAACGGCATCGAAGCTCACGTTTCTCGGCGCCACCCGCCTCCACGAGGAGGTCCTTGAAGAGCACAACTGCTGCTGGATCGTGATGGCAGACCCCGAAGGGAACGAGTTCTGCGTGTGCTGTTCCGAAGAAGGGTGACGGCCCGTTGATGCAGAGCTCGGACCTGTTCGCCATTCACGACCTGTTGGCTCGGTACGGCCACGTCGTCGACGACGCCGACTGGCCACGCCTGTCCGAGGTCTTCTGCGACGACGGGGAGTTCGACCTCGAGGCCATCGGTCGAGGCCGCGCCCAGGGCATGGAGGAGCTACAGGTCTGTTTCGCCGGACTCGACCACCCCCTCGCCCACCACACCACGAACGTGACGATCGAGCCCGACGGTGTGCAACGGGCGCGCGTCCGTTGCAAGTACCTCGTCGTCTCCGACGATGGCAGGGCCCGCACCGGCGAGTACCACGACGACGTGGTGCACACACCGGAGGGTTGGCGCATCGAGCGGCGAGTGGTGGTGCCGCGCCGGGCGCGCCCCGGGCAGGCGTAGACCCGGCTCGACGCGATACGGTCCGGACCCGTGGGGGCAGACACAGGGGCCACGGTCGAAGTCACCTGGGGCCTCGTCAACCCCGGCACGCTGGCGCGGGTCGTGGTGGTCTCTCCACATTTTGACGACGCCGTGCTCGGTGCCACCCATCTCATCGCCGGCCATCCCGGTACGACGGTCATCACCGTGCTCGGGGGACGACCTCCGAAGTACCCCGACGAGCCCACCTCGTGGGACGCGTGCGGAGGATTCCGCGCCGGTGACGATGTGGTCGCACTGCGGCGCGAGGAGGACCGAGCCGCCATGGCGTTTCTCGACGCCACGCCGGTGTGGCTGGAGTTCCCGGACCACCAATACCTCGCCAAATCCGAGCGTCCCGGTCCGGCCGAGGTGGCTCCCGCACTCGAGAAGGCCATCGCGGCGGTGGCGCCGACCGCGGTGTTCTTGCCCATGGGCCTCGCCAACCCCGACCACGCACTCACCCATGACGCCGGCCTGCTGGCGCGCACCGCTCTGGCGGAGACCGACAGCCCGCCGGCATGGTTCTGCTACGAGGATCACGGTTACAAGCACATCCCGGGCATCCTGGCGTGGCGAGTGGCCAAGCTGTTGAAAAGTGGACTGTGGCCGACGCCTGCGGTTGTGCCCATCGATCCGGACATGGTGCGCAAGCGGGCCGCCATCGAGTTCTACAAGAGCCAGTTGCCGCCGCTGCAACGTGACCATGTGCTCGACGAACGCCTGGACGCGAACGTTCCCGAGCAGTATTGGCGGCTCGAGCCTCCCCCTCCGGGGTGGGAGATGCTCGCGGACACGATCTAGAAAGGGGTTGGCCGATGAAGGGACTGCTCTACGGGGTCCGGCCCGAACATTGGGACGCACCCGATGCGTCGAACCCGTTGCTGATGGGCTTGGCGCGCACTCCGATGAAGCTCGTCGACCTCGACGAGCCGCGCCCGACGCGACCCGGGTGGGTCATGGCCAAGACCCGGCTGACCGGAATCTGCGGATCCGAGGCCAAGCAGGTCTTCATGGACTTCGGCGAAGCAAACGCCGACAGCCCACTGGCGAACCTGTTCACGTTTCCGACCGTCCTCGGCCACGAGGTAGTGGGCGACGTGGCAGACGTGGGCCCGGGAGTCCCGGGCCTCGAGGTGGGCCAGCGCGTGGTCCTCAATCCATGGCTGTCGTGTGCGCCGCGCGGGATCGACCCGGTGTGCCCGTCGTGCGAGGCCGGCGACTACAGCCTGTGCTGGCACTTCACCGAAGGACCTTTGGCCGCGGGCATCCACACCGGCACGTGCAAGGACGCGCCGGGCGGCTTCGCCGACTACTTCCCCGCGCACCACACGATGCTCTTCCCCGTGCCCGACAGCGTCCCCGACGAGTTGGCCGTGTTCGCGGATCCGTTCGCGGTGTCGCTGCATTCGGTCACACGCCATCCACCACCCCCCGGGGGGCGTGCGCTCGTGTACGGCGGCGGTGCGCTTGGCACCACGGCAACTGCAATCCTGCGCGCCTTGTACCCCGATGTCGAAGTCATGGTGGTAGCGCGCTTTCCGGCCCAAGCCGAGCTGGCGCGGCGCCTCGGGGCCACCGTGGTGGCGCCCGAGCCTCGCGACGAGCTGATCGAGCAAGCGGCGGCGTGGTCCGGGGGCGTCCTCCAGCGCGTGGGCGAAGCACTGCCCATGGCGCATCCGGGCGGGATCGACGTCGTCTACGACACCATTGGGAAGCCCGAGACCTTCGAAGTCGGGGTGCGACTCTTGAAGGCGCGCGGGACGCTCGTGAAGAGCGGTGTGCACGGCCCCGGCCGCTGGGAGTACTCGCCGCTCTACTTCAAAGAGATCACGTGGGTGGGTTCCAACGCCTTCGGCGTCGAAGAGATCGACGGGGTGCGAAAGCACGGGATCGCGCATTTCTTGGATCTGGCCGATCAGGGAATGGTCGACCTCGAGGGCATGCTCACCCACACGTTCCGGCTCGAGCAGTGGCGCGAAGCCTTCACGGTCCTCGCTGATCAACAGACCAGCGGCGCCATCAAGGTGGCATTCGACTTCCGCTGACCGGTCCTCGCAGGCGCGGAGACGCCGCCGGGACCCACGACATCACCGAGATATCCGCACCCCATCCACAGCACTGTGGATGGGGTGCGTGAACAATTCAGGATGGCTCGTGCCCAGAGGTGAAATCACGCTGAACGTTGCGTGACGGACGACGGACCGTGACGACCGCGCTTGTGCGGCCGCGAACACTCCCGGGAACGACCTACGCCGCCACAGGACTCGAAACAGCCCCGCCCGCCGCCGCGCTGTCCAACGCGGCGGTGAGCACATCGGCCACGGTCTCGGCGAGATGGAACGTCATCTCCTCACGCACGCTCTCGGGCACGTCCTCGAGGTCCGGTCCGTTGCGGGCGGGCAGGACGACATCTGTCAGTCCGGCCCGATGGGCGGCGAGCACTTTCTGCTTCACGCCGCCGATGGGCAACACCCGACCCTGCAGCGTGACCTCGCCGGTCATGCCGACGACAGGTCGCACCGCCTTGTCGAGGAGCAGGCTCACGAGAGCCGTCGTCATGGTGACTCCGGCCGAGGGGCCGTCTTTGGGAACGGCTCCTGCGGGGACGTGCAGATGAAAGCGCTTGCCGGCGAAGGCGCCCGGTTCGATGCCGAGCTCCACCGCGTGCGAGCGCACGTAGGAGAGCGCGATCTCCGCGGACTCCTTCATGACGTCACCGAGCTGGCCGGTCAGGGTGAGGCCTTCGGTCCCGTCCATCACCGTGGCTTCGACGAACAACACGTCGCCGCCGGTACCGGTAACGGCCAGGCCCGTCGCCACTCCGGGGACGCTCGTACGATCCGCCGCCTCGAAGAAGAAACGCGCCCGTCCCAGCCAGCTCCGAACGTCTTGCGCCTCAACCACCACCGGTGCGGTCACCGCCCCCGACGCCAGTTTCGTGGCGACTTTGCGCAGTAGGCGTCCGATCTCACGCTCGAGGTTCCGGACACCGGCCTCGCGCGTGTAGTCGGCCGAGATCGAGCGCAGCGCGTCGTCAGACACCACGACTTCGTCGGACCGTAGACCGGTGCGCTCCAGTTGACGGCGCAACAGGTGATGCCGCGCGATGGTGACCTTCTCGTCCTCGGTGTAGCCGTCGAGCCTGATGACCTCCATGCGGTCCAGCAGCGGTCCGGGGATGGTCTCGGCCACGTTCGCAGTCGCCAGGAACAGCACCTTGGACAGGTCGAGTTCCACCTCGAGGTAATGGTCCCTGAAGGTGTGGTTCTGGGCCGGGTCGAGGACCTCGAGCAGGGCCGACGACGGGTCGCCCCGGTAATCCGAGCCCAGTTTGTCGACCTCGTCGAGCACGATCACAGGGTTCATGGTCCCCGCCTCACGCAGGGCCCGCACCAGACGCCCGGGCTGGGCGCCGACATAGGTGCGGCGGTGTCCCCGGATCTCGGCCTCGTCACGCACACCGCCCAGAGCGACGCGCACGAACTTGCGACCCAGGGCGCGCGCCACCGACTCGCCAAGCGAGGTCTTGCCCACACCCGGAGGCCCGACGAGCGCCAGGATGGCGCCCGAGCCGCGCCGGCCCGTGGACACGAGCCCGCGGTCGCTGCGCAGCTTGCGCACGGCCAGGTGCTCGAGGATGCGCTCTTTGACGTCGTTGAGCCCGTCGTGGTCCTCGTCGAGGATCTCCGCCGCGGCGCTCACTTCGAGGTTGTCGTCGGACTGCACGCCCCACGGCAACTCGAAGACGGTGTCGAGCCAGGTCCTGATCCACCCGTGCTCCGGGCTCTGCTCACTGGTCCGCTCGAGCTTGTCGACCTCGCGCAACACCGCGGTCCTCACCGCCTCGGGCAGGTCGCGCCCTTCCAACTTGGCGCGGTAGTCATCGACCGATCCCTCGTCCGCGGTGCCGTCGAGCTCGTTGAGCTCCTTGCGGATGGCCTCGAGCTGGCGGCGCAGGAGGAACTCGCGCTGGGTCTTCTCCATGCCCTCTTCGACATTGGTCTTGATCTGCTCACGCAGGGTCAGGTCGGCCAATGTCTCACGCGCCCAACCGAGGACGAGACGCAGGCGCGCCTCGAGGTCGATGGTCTCGAGCACCTCGACTTTTTGGGCCAGGCTGAGGTCGGGCGAGTATCCCGACAAATCCGCGATCTGCGACGCGTCGGTGATGTCGCGCAGGCGCTCGGCCATGCGGCGTGCCCCTCGGGTGAGGAGGATGTTCTCGAGCACGGCGCGGTACTCACGCCCGAGCTCTAGGGCGCGCGGCGTCTCGGGGTCCTCGGCGACGGGGTCGACCTGGACCCACAGGGCTTGCCCGGTCCCGGGCACGGCCGTGCCGATGGTGGCCCGGCGCAGGCCGCTCACCACGACGGCGACAGGGCCGCCCGGCAGCTCGCCGGTCTCGAGGATCTTGGAGATGACTCCCACCGATGCGTATCGGCCGTCGATGTGGGGCACGAGGACGAGCTCGCCGCCCACCGACCCGGCCGCGTCCACGGCGGTCCTGGCCTCTTCGGTCTCCAGGGCCATGGTGAAGACCATGCCCGGGAGCACGACCCCGGAGCTCAGGGGTAGCAATGGCAATGTCTGGTTCAGCTCGGTCATCTTCTGGTCCCTCTCCCGCCCCGGACCCGCTCCGTGCGAGCTCGTCCGGAAATCATTGCCTTAGCAACAACAAGAGGGAGGGTACCGGGATTCCCCGGCGGTCCAACCGCTGGTCAGGCCCCTGCGGCTGCCAGCTGGCTGGTCGGAGTCGGTCCGTCAATCCGACGGGCGAGTGATCAGTCCTCGGGGCGGGGGGAGTCGTCGCGAGCCATGTGGGCGGCCACGAAGAGCTTCCCGTGCACGGTCACGGGCTGGAGCCGTCCCGTGATGGGCACGACCTCGCCTTCCGAGGTCTCGGCCTCGGGGTAGAGGCCCGGGTCCATCTCACGGTCCCTCGGCTCAACCAGGTAGCCGCGCCGATAGGCCTGGTGCCCCCAGCGCTTCTTGGTCGGCACGAGCATCTCGACGAACTCGCCGGCGATATCCGCACTCTCCATCTTGAAGAGCTCTTCGGCCGGCTTGTTCAAACCCAGCACGACACCCTGGAAATCCACGATCACCACCGCCCCCTGATCGGCCCCGTACTCGGGGACCGCGGCGAGCACCTCGTCGGGGATCTCGAGGTTGGGCATCTCGGGGGAGGTCACGGCCTTGGACTCCTTCTCGTCAGGTTGTTTTCCGGGCGCCGAACTCCAGGGGAGCGTACCCGGGCCGTCGCGTCGGCGACGCTAGGTTGCCTCTGGAACTGCCGCGCCCAGGGCTGACGCAACGACGGCGACGAGGGCGGAGGAGGGGGTCATGACCGAGGGCACACCCGAGGCGTCCAACAACGCCTTGGTCCGGGCTTTCCTGGCCGCCTGGGAACGACGCGACACGCCTTACATCCTCGACTGCTTCACCGATGACGCCGTGTACCACAGCATTCCGCTCACACCCATCGTAGGCAGAGAGGCGATCGGTGCGTTCGTGACGAAGTTCGCCGACGTGCCGCCCGGACGGCTCGAGATCCGCCACCAGATCGCCTCCGCCGACGTGGTGATGAACGAACGGACCGACTACATCACCCTCAACGGGTCCCCCGTCGTGTTGCCCATCTGTGGCGTGTTCGAGATCGAGGGTGGCCGCATCAAGGCGTGGCGCGAGTACTTCGACCTCTCCCCCGCCAAGGCCGCCTACGCCACCGACTGACTCGCGCGGGACCAGATCTCCGTGGCGGCGTACCCCCGTCTCGGGTCGACTACCTCGCCCGTGACCCCGAGCGGGTGACCGACCGGGCCCCCTTGTAGATGGCGACCCCCACCACCGAGCCGATGACGATGCCCCCGGGGACGAACGCTTCCCATGTCCCGATGACGCCATCACCGACCAACACGGCGAAGCCCACGCCGGTGGTGATCCCCCATACCAGGCCGATGCTGACGCCCAGCGTGATCGACGCGGCCAACCGGTTGTCCCGCATCCAGCGGGCCCAACGGGACTCGGGATCCGAGACAGGGGTGTCGGGCATCATCACCATGATGGCGCTGGAAGCGTCTATCCGCTCGCATACGGGTTCTCGAGCCCCTCGGTATGGCGAGGGTCCCGGGTGGTGCCGACGACCGGAGTGTCAGGCGTCGTCGTCGACCCGGGGAAGGTCCAGGCCGAGAAGCTGGTCGACACGATGGAACAGCCCGCTGTCGGTGAGCGGCGCCTGGGCGCGCCCGTCGATGCTGAACGAGATGCCACCACACCCGTTGGTGTCGTCGTGGACGACGACGGTGGGAACTCCGGGTCGGCCGGAGAAGA
>JADGOL010000297.1 GCA_017882995.1 Acidimicrobiales bacterium
ACCGGTGAGGGACTGGGGAACCGGTTCCTGGCGGGCATCCGTGAGGTCGACGCCCTGTGCGTGGTTCTCCGGGCCTTCGAGGACCCCGAGGTGCCGGGCGAGACGAGCCCACTCGAGGCTCTGGCCACGCTCGAGCTCGAGCTGGTCCTGGCCGACATGGCGACGGTCGAGACCCAGCTCGACAAGCGGCGCCGGGCCGCCAAGTCGGACAAGAGCCTGGCCGGCGAGATCGCCGCCATGGAGATCGCGTCCAAGCACCTGTCTGCCGGGGTCCCGCTGTACCGGGCGGGGCTCGACCCTGACCACCGTGTTGCACTCAAGAGCCTGTTCCTGCTCACCGACAAGCCCGTCCTCGCCGTGGTCAATCTGGGCGAGGACCAACTCGAGCGCTCCGACGAGCTGGCGGGGGCGGTGACGGCCGCGCTCGAGGGTCACGGCGAGGCGCTCGGGGTCTGTCTCCAGCTCGAGGCCGAAGCGGCTCGGCTGACACCCGAGGAGCGGGCCGAGCTCCTCGAAGGGCTCGGCCTCGGAGCCGGTGCGCTGACCCGGGTGGCCCAGAGCGCGTACCAGTTGCTGGGGCGACGCGTCTTTCTCACCACCGGAGACAAGGAGTCGCGCGCCTGGAGTTTCCGGGCCGGCGCCAACGCGGCAGAGTGCGCGGGCGTGATCCATTCGGACCTCCAACGTGGCTTCATCCGCGCCGAGGTCATCCACTGGGACGAGCTGTTGGACCTGGGTTCGTGGGCCAAGGCGAAGTCGGCGGGTCGCATCCGTCTCGAGGGTAAGGACTACGAGGTCGCCGACGGCGACGTGCTCGAGATCCGTTTCAACGTGTGAGCGAGCCCGATCCACGGTGACGTCGACGACGTGGTTGCTGCGAGAGGGAGTGGTGTTGGCCAACGCCGACATGGCGAGCACCTACTCCGAGCGACTGCGCGGCTTGTTGGGTCGAACGGAATACGAAGGGGCTTTCATCCTCCCTCGGACCCGATCGGTCCACAGCTTGGGAATGCGATTCACCATCGACGTGGCCTTCCTGGACCGTCAGATGTGCGTCGTCGATGTCGTCAGCCTGGCGCCGTGGCGCATGGCACTGCCGCGCTGGCGGGCGCGGATGGTGCTCGAGGCCCAGGCCGGCGCGTTCGAGCGCTGGGGGCTTCGGATCGGCGACAAGCTCGAGCTCCACGATCCCGGTGACCGCTGACATCGCCGCGGGCACGTTGGTCCTCGTGTCCACCCCGATCGGGAACCTGGGCGATCTCTCGCCGCGTGCCCTCGAGACCTTGGCGGCGGCGGACATCGTGTGTTGCGAGGACACTCGCCGCACGCGGGGATTGCTGACGCACGCGGGCCTGAAGGGCATCAGGTTGTTGTCGCTGCACGCCCACAACGAGATGGCGCGGGTCGAGGTGATCCTCGCCCATCTGACCCAAGGCCGGACCGTGGCCGTCGTGAGCGATGCCGGCACCCCGGCGGTCTCGGACCCCGGCGTCCGTCTGGTCTCGGCCGCCGTCGAAGCCGGTTTCACCGTGACGACGGTCCCGGGCCCGAGCGCGGCGCTGGCGGCCCTCGTGGTGAGCGGTCTGCCCACCGACCGGTTCAGCTTCGAGGGTTTCCTTCCCCGGCGCGGCGGAGACCGCCGTCGTCGCATCGACGTCGTGGCGCGCGACGCTCGCACGATGATCCTCTTCGAAGCGCCGGGCCGGCTGGGAGCGACACTGCAGGACCTGCTCGGAGCGTGTGGACCGGACCGCAGAGTGGTCGTGGCCCGCGAGCTCACCAAGCTTCACGAAGAGGTCTGGCGCGGGACCTTGGCCGACGCGGCGACCACGTTCACCGAGCGTGAGGTGCGCGGCGAGGTCGTGGTGGTGTTGGCCGGAGACCCCGCCGCCGGTCGTGCCCCTGACGACGACGATGTGGTGGGCGCGTTGCGGGGGCGGCTCGAGGCCGGTGACACCCTGCGTGACGCGGCGGGAACGGTGGCCGGAGAGCTCGGGGTGTCCCGCCGGCGCGCCTACGACCTGGCGCTCGAGCTGCGCCGGAATGCGAAGCCGTGAACGGCGGTTGATCCTGACGAGCTCAGCCGGTTCTCCGGCGTGGCGACCATGAACGAGAGGAATGTGACGGTGGCGAGATTCGGAATGGACAAGACCCAGGCACCGCCGGTGGAGCCCGGTGACGCACCCGTTGGCCTGGCCCTGGCGACCTTTGCCGCGGGGTGTTTCTGGGGAGTCGAGGAGTTCTTCCTCGCCGTTCCGGGGGTGGTCGATGTCGTTTCGGGCTACACGGGTGGGGCGCGGCCCCAGCCGACCTATGAGCAGGTGTGCTCGGGGGCCACGGGCCACGCCGAGGCCGTTCTCGTCACCTTCGACCCGACCCAGGTGTCGTACGAGCACCTGCTCGAGGAGTTCTGGCGTCATCACGACCCCACGACGCCGAACCGGCAGGGCCCCGATGTCGGCACGCAGTACCGGTCGGCGGTCTTCGTCCATGACGCCGAGCAGGAACGCCTCGCCAAGGAGTCACTCGCACAATTCCAGGAGCGTTTCCGGCGTCCGATCGTCACCGAGGTATCGCCCGCCACGACGTTCTGGCCGGCCGAGGCGTACCACCAGCGCTATGTGGAGCGCACCGGGCACGGGGCGTGCCACGTGGCCAACTGGTAAGGGTCGGGAACGCGCCGCGGCCTCCCGTGGGGCCGGACCGGGGCGCGGCGCGCGGTCGGTACGCTACGTCGGTGCCCCGCTTCTACGTGACGACGCCGATCTATTACGTGAACGACGTGCCCCATATCGGCCACGCCTACACGATGGTGATCGCCGACGCGCTGGCTCGGTGGCATCGACTCCAGGGTGACGACGTCTTCTTCCTTACGGGAACCGACGAGCACGGTGACAAGATCGCTCGCGCCGCGGAAGCCCACGGGGTGTCTCCCCAGGAGTGGGTCGACGCCACGTCGCGACGATTCGTCGAGGCGTGGGAGGGGCTCGACATCTCAAACGACGACTTCATCAGGACCACCGAGCCCCGCCATCACATTGCCGTCCAGCAGTTCCTGCAGAAGATCCACGACAACGGCTTCACCGAGTTGGGCGTCTACAGCGGGCTGTACTGCGTGTCGTGCGAGGACTACAAGAAGGAGTCCGAGCTCATCGACGGCAATTGCCCGATTCACGGCACGCCGGTGGAGCTGCTCGAGGAAGAGAACTACTTCTTCAAGTTGAGCGCCTTCGAGGGGCGCCTCCTCGAGTGGTACGAGGCCAACCCCGACGCCGTTCGACCGTCGTCGAAGCGCAACGAGGCACTCGGCATCATCAGGGGCGGTCTCGAGGACATCTCGATCACCCGCACCTCCACCCGCTGGGGGGTCGAGGTGCCATGGGATTCGGCCCATGTCTTCTACGTCTGGTACGACGCGCTGGTCAACTACCTCACCGCCATCGGGTACGCCGACGACCCGGCCCGGTTCGATTCCTGGTGGCCGGCGGTCCATCACATCCTGGGCAAGGACATCATCAGGTTCCACTGCGTGTGGTGGCCGGCGATGTGCATGGCTGCGGGCATCGATCCCCCCGCCCACCTGCTGGTGCACGGGTGGTTGCTCGTGTCGGGCGAGAAGATGTCGAAGTCGAGGGCCAACCAGATCGCGCCGAGCGACCTCACTGACGACTTCGGTGTCGACGCCGTGCGCTACTTCCTGCTGCGCGACACGCCGTTCGGGACCGACGGCGATTTCTCCTACGAGGGCATCACCGCCCGCTACAACGCCGATCTGGCCAACAATCTGGGCAACCTCCTGGCGCGCGTGGCGACGGTGGTCGGATCGAAGTGCGACGGGATGGGCCCTGGCGCGGATCCCGACAGCCGGCTCGCCGCAGTGAGCGCCACGGTCGTCGCCGACGCCATCGCCGCGTGGGGCGAGGGGCAGCCGCACCTCGCGCTCGAGGCGACGTGGCGCCTCATTCGCGAGACCAACGCCGAGCTCGAGACAGCTGAGCCCTGGAAGGCCGAGCCCGGTCCCGCGGTCTCGGCGGTTCTCGGCAGCGCACTCGAAGCCCTACGGATCGTGGCGCTGCTGGTGTCGCCGGCCATGCCCGACACGAGCGCGGAGATCTGGCGCCGGTTGGGCCTCGACGGGCGTCCCGAGGACCGCCGTCTTCCCCAGGACGCGACGTGGGGCGGGTATCCCGGTGGGCGGGCGGTCGAGAAGGCGGCCCCGTTGTTCCCTCGACGAAGCGAATGACCCCGGTGGACGGCGGATCGGCACCGATCGCCCGTTGGATCGACTCGCATTGTCACATCCAGGACCGGTACCGGCCCGAGGAGGACGAGCTGTTCTCCGTGCTGGCCGAAGCATCGGGCGCCGGGGTCGGGGGAGTGGTGTGTGTCGGCACCGACGCCGTGACGTCGCGCCAAGCCGTGGATCTGGTCAGGAGCGTGCGCAGGGCCATCGCGCCGGGCCAGGGTGGCACCGAAGGCGTGCTGCCGGGCGATTTCGGAGTGTGGGCGACCATGGGACTCCATCCCCATGACGCCGCCCACGGCGTCGAGGAGCTCGCTCTCGCGCTCGAAGCCGAGATCGACACCGGGCGCGGCCTCGTCGTTGCGGTAGGGGAGTGTGGGTTCGACTACCACTACGAGCACTCGCCTCGAGCGGCGCAGCGCGATGCGTTCGCCGCGCAAATCGAGTTGGCGCGTCGCCACGACCTCACGCTCGTAGTCCATTCGCGCGATGCCTGGGACGACACTCTCGACGTGTTGCGCGCCGCGGGCCCTGCGCCGCGGACGGTGTTGCACTGCTTCACGGGAGGACCCGACGAGGCTCGACGTTGCCTCGACATCGGCGCGTATCTCTCGTTCAGCGGCATCGTCAC
>JADGOL010000298.1 GCA_017882995.1 Acidimicrobiales bacterium
GGGCATGATCTCGGCACACCAGCCGGTTGTCATCGTTCTCGACGACCTCCAGTGGGCGGACAGAGGGAGCCTCCTCCTGCTTCGTCATATCGCAGCGGTGGAGACGCCGTCGAGGGTCCTTGTTCTCGGAACCTATCGCGACAGCGAGTTGCCACACGCCCATGCCCTTCGAGAAACACTCGGAGTTCTGAGACGCAACAGTGCGGTGTCCCGCATCGAATTGGCCGGACTGGACGACAGGGGAGTCGTGTCGTTCATGGAGGCCGCCGCCGGTCACAGCCTCGACGCGGCTGGCGTTGGCCTCGCCCATGCGGTGTACCTCGAGACCGACGGCAACCCGTTCTTCGTCAGTGAGGTGCTCCGTCACCTTTCGGAGGTAGGAGTCATCTATCAGGACGCGACGGGGCGGTGGGTGTCGGAGGGCTCGCTGGAGCAGATCACCCTCCCTGACAGCATTCGTGACGTCATTGGTGGCCGCGTCGTGCGACTTGGGAACGATGCCGGACGCGTCCTGTCGATCGCCGCAGTAATCGGGCGGGACTTCGACCTCGATCTGTTGACGAGAGCCGCCATGACGACCGAGGACGAGCTTCTCGACATCCTTGATTCCGCCGCCGCGGTGGCCCTTGTTCGCGAACTGGTGGACACCCCGGGCCGGTACAGCTTCGCTCACTCCCTTATTCAGCACACTCTGTACGAGGATCTCGGCCCGGCCCGACGAGCCAGGGCGCATCAGCAGGTGGCCGACGCCCTGGAGGACCTCTGCGGCGATCGCCCCGGGAACAGGGTGGGAGAGCTCGCTCGTCACTGGATGAACGCCACACAGCCGATCGATCTTGCCAAGGCCATCGGCTACTCGCGAGCTGCGGCTGATGTTGCGCTCGAGGCGCTCGCTCCGGACGACGCTCTTCACTACTACGCACAAGCTCTGGACCTGTTGGCTCAGGTCAACAACCCCGATCCCGTGCTGTCGCTCGACCTCGCCATCGGCCTCGGCACCGCCCAGCGCCAGACCGGAGCCCCCGTCTTTCGCGACACCCTCCTGAACGCCGCCCGTCGAGCGGCCGAGGTCGGCGACACCGAGCGATTGGTGGCCGCCGCCCTGGCCAACGATCGTGGCTTCTACAGCGCCGTCGGTGCCATCGACGCCGACAAGGTCGAGATCCTCGAGAAGGCCCTCGATCGGTTGTCCGAAGGGAGTCCTGATCGGGCGCTCGTCCTTGCGACCCTGTGCTCGGAACTCGCCCACGGCAGCTCACTCGAGCGACGTCGGGCCCTGGCCGACGAGGCCGTCGCCATCGCCCAGCGGTCTGGCGACGATGCCGTGATTGTCCGGGTTCTCAACCACCTCCATGTCCCGCTCCAAGTGCCGTCCCTGCTCGAATCGGGTCTGGCTCGAACCACCGACGCCCTGATCAGAGCCGAGCGGGTCGGCGACCCGGTCCAGTTGTTCTGGGCCGCAGGGTGGCGCGCCGAGACTGCCGCTCGCGCCGGGGACATCCCCGAGATGAACCGCTGCATCGAGATCCAGGGGTCGATGGCAGACCAGCTCGATCAGCCCATCTTCACGTGGGGCCACACGTTCGTCCGATCCCTGCAGGCGCAGATCGCCGGGGACACTGATCGAGCGGAACAGTTGGCGACGGCGGCCCTCCAGATCGGCACCGACGGTGGTCAACCGGATGCCACTCTCATCTTCGGCGCACAGCTCATGATCGTGTGCGGCCAACGAGGCACCATGAACGAACTGGTTCCGCTCATCGAGCAGATGGCCACCGAAACCCCCGACATCCCCCGATGGTTGTTCGGGTCAATGCTCGCCAAGGCCCACGTCGAGGGAGGCCACACCGAGGAGGCGAGGCACCTCCTGGAGGGATTCGCGGCCGCAGGCTTCGATCTGCCTCTGGATCAGATCTGGCTTACAGGAATGGTCGACTACGCCGACGCCGCTATCGAATGCGGGGACCCCAAGTTTGCCGGCCCCTTGTTCGAACAGCTCGAGCCGTGGTCCGAACAGTTGCCCGCCACCGGGGCTTCCGCGTTGGGCCCGGTCAGTCACTACCTGGGTGGTCTCGCTGCCGTCCTCGGACGATACGACGAGGCGGACGCATATTTCGCTCGCGCCGCCCACATGAACAATCGAATGGGCGCCGAATTCTTTGCTGCCCGGACCGACCTGCTGTGGGGAAAGACGCTCTCCGATCGGGGCGCACCGGGCGATTCTCTGCGGGCTCGCGACCTTCTCGCCAAGGCGCATGCGGCCGCCGCGACGAATGGGTACACGGTCGTCGAACGCCGCTCTGCTGTGGCGCTCGAACTCCTCGGGCCCTGATCTCACGCGCCTCCGCACCCGCAATGCGGAGTTGTTCATGCATGTCAGACAGGCTCGGGTGCGCCACTCGTCCAAGTGCGATCGAACCAGCGTCGGATGCGACTCGTCCCGAACTCACCCTTATCGGTGGCGATCACGCGCGAGGGCCCTTCCAGGGCACCGATCGGAGCTTCCCCACTCAAGAACGTGACGTCCACGCGAGCGACCAGGTCGTCGCCGAATTCGAGATAGCAAGTCCCGTGGCCGTCATATGTCCGGTCGGCCGTTCCGCCGCGCACGCGAGAGATGATCTGTTCGGCCACGACCGACGCCTGGCCTTCGGCGAAGACGCCTGCCTTGGGTGTTCCGACACTGGTCACGTCGCCAACGGCGTAGACATCGGCAAACGCGGTCTCCAGGGTCAACGGGTTCACCGGGATCCACCCGTCCACGGTCATCCCCGACTCCACGACCACGGCGGGAGCCTTGTGGACCGGAACGCCGAGGAACAGGTCAAAGGCCATCTCGGACCCGTCGTTGAGCACGACGACCTTCCGGTCAGGGTCGAGACTGCGCACGATGCGCTCCGGGCACCAATCGATGTCACGGGCGGCAAAGGCCACGAGCAGCGCTTCCGATGCAGCCGGTGAGGGTGGGATGGGGACACCCAGCGGCATGACCAGCGAGATGCGAGACGCATGACGGATCCCCCGCTCGGTGAGGAAGTCGTGCATCAACAAGGCCGTCTCGCTCGGCGCCGGAGGGCATTTGAACGGAGTCGAGGTCACACCGACGATGACGTTTCCCCCCTCGAACCTCGACAAGACCTCGCGTAGTTCGAACGCGCCGGGCACTGTGTAGAACTCGTGGCCGACCTCGACGAGCCCTGGGGTTGCGGCCGGGTCCAGATCGGCTCCCAGTGCGACGACCACTATGTCCCCCTCGAAGACGCCCGACTCGGTCTCGACACATTTGTTGGCGGGATCGATGGCGGTGATGGTGGTCTGGACGAATCGAAGCCCTGGCTTGGCCAGTGCGTGATAGGGATGGACGACCGACGAAGGAAGGGCTCGTCCGAACATCACGTCAAGTTTCGAAAAACCGAAGACGAACCCCTCGCCCTGGTCGATCAGAACGACATCAACTTCCTCACCAAACTCCTCCGACAGCCTGGTCGACAACTCCAAGCCCCCGAAGCCCGCACCCAGCACCAAGATCCGCATACGGCGAAGATATCTGATCGACTTCGATGTCGATACCGCCGCCTTGGTGAGGCAATGGTGACGACCTCGTGAGTGGAGGTGCCTGGCGCCACCGGGATCGTCCGACGCTGGTTCTGCGCCATCGGCTACAGACATGACTCCGACGGGTTCAGATCAAGTCAGGCGCGGATCGGAGCGCGTTATGCGCCCCTCGCCCATAATGGGCCGACCGGTCAGCCGATGCGGAAAGTAGAGGGTCGACATGATCACTGTTGCGGAGCTTGCGGCCGAAGTCGCCTCACTTCGACTGCGGGTCGCGTCGAGCGAAAGCGTGCTCGCCATCCAGACCCTCAAGGCACACTACGGCGAGCTTGTCGACCGGCGCTTCTCCGCGGGGGCGGTCGTGGACACTCCCGCGCTGATTCGGGTCGCTGA
>JADGOL010000299.1 GCA_017882995.1 Acidimicrobiales bacterium
CGGCTGGTGGGTGCCCGTGCTCGTCTCGACGTGCTGCACGAGGCGCGTCACCGACGGGGTGATCCGGTCGAGCACGGGCTTGGGATAGACGCCGAGCACCAGGATCAGGGCGATGAGCGGGGCCACGACGGCGATCTCTCGCCAGGACAGATCCCGCACCGACGCGGTGTCCTCGTCAGGCTCGTGATGGAACGCCTGCTGGTACGCCCACAGGAGATAGAGCGCGGCCAACACCACCCCGCCGGTGGCCACCACCGCCCACCACCGATGGGAGAGGAACGTTCCGGCCAGCACCAGGAACTCGCCCACGAAGCCGTTGAGCCCGGGCAGCCCGATGGCGGCCAGCATGGCCACGGTGAACACCCCCGCCAGCACCGGGGCGGCGCGCTGCAACCCCCGCAGTTCGTTGACCTGCCATGTCTTGCGGCGCTCGTAGATCCAGCCGATCACGATGAACAGCACGGCGATGATGAGCCCGTGGTTGACCATCTGCAGCACGCCGCCGGTGACCCCTTGGGTGGTGAGCGCGAAGGTCCCGAGCACCACGAACCCGAGGTGGCTGAGCGAGGAGTACGCCACCAGGCGCTTCAAGTCGCGCGTCACACAGGCCACGATGGCTCCGTAGAGGATGCCGATCACACCCAGGGTGAGCAGCAGCGGGGCGAGGTCGACCACGGCCCGGGGGAACAGGTTGAGATCGAAACGGATGATGCCATAGGTGCCCATCTTGGCCATGACCGCGGCCAGGATGACCGCCCCCCCGGTTGGTGACTCGGCATAGGCACCGGGCGACCACGTGTGGAAGGGGAAGATCGGCGCCTTCACGGCGAAGGCGGCGGTGAAGGCGAGGAACAGCAGCACCTGCGACGCCAGGCCCAGATGGGTGGTGGCGAGCGCCACCAGATCGAAGGTGAGATGACCGGTCTGGCGCTGGTGGATGAAGGCGACGGCCACGATCCCCACCAACAGAAAGGCCGAGCCCAGGAACGTGTAGACGAAGAACTTGATGGCCGCATTGGCCCGTCCCGCGAAGCCCCATCCCGTCATGACGAAGTACACCGGCACGAGCGTCAGCTCGAAGAACAAGAAGAACATGATCAGGTCCAGCGATACGAAGCTCCCCAGGCATCCCGCCTCGAGCAGCAGCATCCAGGCCACGAAGGACCGGGGGCGGCTCGGCACCGTGCCGGCCACGATCGCCAGCGGGAACAGGACCGCGGCCATGAGCAAGAGGAAGACCGAGATCCCGTCCACGCCGAGGTGCCACGAGATTCCCAGCGACTGCGCCCAGACGTGCTGGCTCACGAGCCGGTACCCGCCGTTGCCGGCGTGGTAGCGCACGGCGATGGTGATCGCCAGGGCCAAGGTGGCGATCGACCCGGCCAGCCCGACGCCGAACACCGCTCGGCGCTGGGCCCGCTCGCCCAGCGACGACGGTATGAGCGCGGCGACGAGGGCCGCGCCCGCGGGCAGCAGCACCAGCACGGTGAGGAAGGGGAACGCGGTGTCGTGGGTCATGACACCGCCCTCGAGATCATCCAGGCCAGGAGGACGACCGTGCCCAACACGATGCCGAGCGCGTACTGCCGGACGTAGCCGGTCTGGACACGGCGCAGACTTCCCCCTGCGGCGCGGGTCAGCCGGCCCACGCCGTTCACCGCACCGTCGATGACCCTGACCTCGACCACCGTGGCGCAGAACCGGGCGAAGGCCTGGCCGGGCCGGGCGATCACCGTGTCGTAGACGTCGTCGAGGAAATAGGCCCGCTGCAGCACCGCCGGCTCGAGCTCGGGGCGCTGCGCTCGGCGCGACCACAAGGAGAAGGCGACACCGAGGCCGACCAGGGCCACCACCGAGTCGACGATGCCGAGCGCCCACTGCGTCCCCGCCGACTGGTGCGCGTCGTATTGCGCCGCCCCGAACACCGGACCCAACCAGCTGAGGGGATTCCAGCTCGAGTGCCACGGAAGATGCAAGAGCCCGCCGAAGAAGGCCAGCACCGCCAGCACCACCAACGGGAGTGCCATCACCCAGGGCGACTCATGCGGTTCGGCACCCCCTCCATGGACCGAGTCGGCACCGGCCTCACCGTGACGCCACCGGTCGTCGCCGTAGAACGCCAAAGACACCAACCGGGTCATGTAGTAGGCGGTGAGCGCGGCGGTCACGAGGCCGATGGCCCACAGCACCGGGTAGCGCGCATAGGCGTTGTCGAGGATGTCACCCTTGGCGAAGAAGCCCGACAGCGGGGGGATCCCGGCAATGGCCAGCGTGCCGACGCCGAAGGTGAAGAACGTCAGCTTCATGTAGCGGCGCAGGTTGCCCATCCGCTTGAGGTCCTGCTCGTCGTGCAGGCCATGGATGACCGACCCCGCACCCAGGAACAACAGGGCCTTGAAGAAGGCGTGCGCCACCATGAGGAAGATGGCGGCCTCGTAGGCGCCGGTGCCCACGGCCAGGAACATGTAGCCCAGTTGCGAGACCGTGGAGTAGGCGAGCACCTTCTTGATGTCCTGTTGCGCGCACCCGATGGTGGCGGCCACGAAGGCGGTGGCGGCCCCCACCGACGCCACCACCAGCTGGGCGACGTGGTGCTCCGACAGCACCGGGCTGATGCGACACATCAGGTACACACCGGCGGTGACCATGGTCGCGGCGTGGATGAGCGCGGAGACCGGGGTGGGGCCCTCCATGGCGTCGGCCAGCCAGGGGAACAGGGGGAGCTGCGCGGACTTCCCCACCGCGGCGACGAAGAGCAGAAGACAGATGGCCGTTCCCGTGCCGCCGCCGATGAGCGACAGGTGGGCGAAGATCCCCGTGTAGTTGAGCGTGCCGGTCTTGGAGAACACCAGGAACACCGCGACGAGGAATCCCACGTCCGCGAGCCGGTTGTAGAGGAAGGCCTTCTTCCCCGCGCTGGCCGCGCTGTCGCGCCCGAACCAGAACGAGATGAGCCAGTACGAGCACACCCCCACGCCCTCCCAGCCCACGAAGGTGAAGAGCAGGTTGTTGGCGAGCACCAAGAGCAGCATCGAGGCGACGAAGAGGTTCAGGTACAAGAAGAACTTGGGGTAGTCGCGATCGCCCTTCATGTACCCGATCGAATAGAGGTGGATGAGCGAGCTCACACCTGTGACGAACAGCGCCATCGTCATCGACAGGGGGTCGATGAGCAGTGCGGCGTGCACCTGGAGCCCGCCGACGGGGATCCACGTGAACAGGTCCTGGGTGAACGACCTCGTCGGAGCCACCTTGGCGAGGAGCCCGGCGTAGACGACGCAGGCCACGACGAAGGAGCCGGCCACCGTGGCCGTGCCGAGCCAGCCCGCCCAGGGATCGCCGAGCCGGCGCCCGAGGGCGGCGAGCACGACGAAGCCGGCGAGCGGCAGCAGCGGCATCAGATAGGCGGCGTGGATCATGTGGTTCGGAGTCCCGGATCGGTTGGCGTCAGGCGTATGGGCGTCAGGCGTATGGGCGTCAGGGTCAGCCCCGCATGATGTGGAAGTCGTCGGCGGTGGCGGTACGGCGGCGCCGGAAGATCGCCACAACGATGCCGAGGCCCACCACCACTTCGGCGGCGGCGACCACGAGCGTGAAGAACACGAGCGCCTGGCCGCCGATGTCGTTGAGCATGCGGGAGAAGGTCACGAAGGTCAGGTTGGCGGCGTTCAGCATGAGCTCGACGCACATGAACATGACCAGCACGTTGCGCCGGACGAGCAGGCCCAGGGCGCCGATCGAGAACACGACCGCGGCCAGGCCCAGGTACCACACCCCGCTCAGGCTCATGGCGAGACCTCCTCGGTTGGCGACGGGGCGTCGTCGGCGGGCTCGTCGGGGTCACTGTCGGCTCCACCGAGCACGCCGCCAGGGCGCCGCGCCAACACCACCGCGCCCACCACCGCGATCACGAGCAGGGCCGAGGTGATCTCGAAGGCGAACAGGTACGTCGTGAACACCGACTTGCCGAGCGCGGCCACGTCGCCACCCGCCTGGTTCCGGGAAGGGCCGGCGACCGACTTCGCCCCCACCGACCAGTGCGCGCCGAATCCCATGAGCAGTAGTCCGGCGAGGCCCAGGACGATGAGGCCCGCGGCCAGGGGACGCTGGGCCCGCAAGGGCTCTTTCTCGAGGCTCTCCTCGCGGTCGACGCCCAGGAACATGATCACGAACAGGAACAGGACGACGATGGCACCGGCGTAGACGATGACCTGCACCGCGGCCAGGAAGTTGGCCTGCTGCTCGACGAAGAGCACGGCCACCCCGAACAGCGTCATGACGAGCATCAGGGCCGAGTGCACCGGATTGCGGGCCACCACGACGCCGACGGATCCACTCAGCACGACAGCCGCGGCGATGGCGAAGGTCAGAGCGTCGACGGTCGTGGTGGCGGCGAGAAGAGAAGTGAGCATCAGCTCTCGCTCTTCGTGGTGGGATTCTCCACCCACACCGTGGGTGCGGGCGGGTCGGTCGGGCCCCGCCGCGCCGCGGCGCGCTGCTCCATGCGGGCCCGCACCGGGGGCGGGATGCGCTGCTCCATCCGGGCCCGCATCCGGTTGGCGATGCCCCGCATCCCCTGCTGATCGGGCAGACGGTCGATGTCGTCGAGATGGGACGAGAACGTCTCGCGCAGCGGGCGACTGCCGGTGCGGGCGTCGTCGCGCTGCTCGGACTGCCCACCTTCTGGGGGTCGGACCCCGTATCCCAGCTCGCCCGACCACTGCACCGTTCCCTCGTAGGCCGCCACCCCCGACGGTGACGTGGCCCGCATCCAACCCGAGGTGTGCAGGTCGTCGCCTTCGCGCCAGTCCTCCCAGGGGAGTCTCTTCGGCCGGCCGTCGTCGTCGACGAGCAACTCGTCCTTGGTGTAGATGGCGTCGGCCCGGTTGGTGAAGGAGAACTCGAAGAGCTTGGTCTCGGTGATGGCTTCGGTGGGGCACGCCTCGACGCACAGGTCGCAGTGGATGCACCGCAGGTAGTTGATCTCGTAGACGAACCCGTAGCGCTCGCCCGGTGAGACCGGGTCAGCGGCGGGGTTGTCGGCGCCACGCACGTAGATGCAGTCGGCAGGACACACCCCGGCGCACAACTCACAGCCGATGCACTTCTCCATGCCGTCCTCGTAGCGGTTGAGGACGTGCCGACCGTGGTTGCGGACCTGCTTGGGCTTCTTCTCACGCGGGTACTGCCGGGTGACCCGCTGGCGCGTCATCTGCTCGAGCGTGACCCGGAAACCGCCGAAGAAGTGCAGGTCGTCTCTGAATCCGGAGAACAGGCCCATCAGCGCACCATCCCGGGCGCGCCGAGTTCGGGGGTGGCGCCGGGCTCGGGGGCGCCGGGCGCCTCGATGGCCTCATCACGCTCGGACCCGACCATGACCGAGCGGAAGAGAAGTCCCGCCGCGGCGAACAGGGCCAGCATCACGCCGACGCCCCACCACCGTCCCACCAAGAAGGCGGCCAGGACGAGGACCCACCCGAGCGACAGCGGGATGAGGACCTTCCACCCCAGGTCCATGAGCTGGTCGTAGCGGAGCCGGGGCAGCGCGGCGCGCAACCACACGTAGATGAAGAGGAAGACGAGGGTCTTGCCCAAGAACCAGAGCACGGGGACCACCCACGACAGGATGAACACGTGCGGCGTGGGCCCGTCCGGTCCGCCCAGGAACAGGGTCACCACGATGGCCGACATCGTGATCGTGTTCATGAACTCGGCCATGAAGAACAGTGCGAACCGGATCGACGAGTACTCGGTGTTGAAGCCGCCCACGAGCTCCTGTTCGGCTTCGACGAGGTCGAAGGGCGGGCGGGTGAGCTCGGCGGTGATGGCGATCATGAACAAGAAGAAGGGAAGGATGCCGGTGTGGATGAGGTACCAGCTCCCGAAGAACGTGTGGGACTGGTGCTCGACGATGGCCCGGGTCGACAACGAGCCCGCCAGCAACACCACCATCGTCACGGTCAGACCGAGGGCGGCCTCGTAGGAGATCATCTGTGCCGAGGCCCGCACCGAGCCGAGCAGCGGGTACTTCGACCCCGACGACCACCCCGCCAGCATCACGCCGTAGACCGAGATCGATGACATGGCCAGCAGGAACAGAATGCCGACGGGAGGGTCGGCCACCTGGAGCTCGAACCTGTGCCCGAAGACCGTCACCAAGCCGCCCACCGGCACGATGGCGAAGGACAAGAAGGCGGGCAGGATCGACAGGTACGGCGCCAGCTTGAAGACGGTCCGATCGGCGCGCTCGGGAAGCAGGTCCTCTTTGAAGAACAGCTTGATCCCGTCCGCCAGGGTCTGGAGCAGTCCCCACGGGCCCGCCCGGTTGGGGCCGACCCGCGCCTGCATGTCCGAGATCACCTTGCGCTCGAACCAGATCATGAGCATGACCGACACCAACAGCGCCCCGAAGGCCACGAGCACCTTGATGACGACGATCAGGAGCTCCACCCAGTGCACGCCATGCGCGTAGAGCGGGTCGCCGAGACCGAGGAGGCTACCCATCACAACGTCTCCAACCGCACGTCGATGACGGGCTGGCCGGCGTCGATCAACGCCGACGCGCCGGCCCGCTCGGCACCGGGGTCGTCGGTGTGGAGGTTGTAGTCGATGCTCACCACGCCGCGCGGCACGCCGTCATCGGCGACGGCCTCGAATTCGAGGGCGGCACGCGACGAGCGGACCCTCACCCGCGCCCCTTCTGTGACCCCGAGGCGTCCGAGGTCATAGGGATTGGCCCGCACCGTGGCCCGAGACGCCAGGGGGGCGAGGGAGCTGCACGCCTCGAGCAACACGCCGTGGTCGTAGAGCCGACGCGACGACACCAGTCGGAGCGAGTAGCTGTCGGGGGCGGGAAGTGCGGTGGCCTCGACCGGCACCGGCCAGCGCAGGGGACGGGGGCGGGCCGGGGCGTCGCCGTCGGACGACGATCCGTTCCCGAGACCGAGCAGCTCGTCGCCGCCGGGAGGCTCGGCCTGCCCAGCGCGCGGCGGGGCTCCTTGGGCCTCGACGGCGTCGATGCCCGGGGTGGCCATGGGGTCGAACGGCGCCAGGACGCGGCGCGTGGCGATCCGCACCGGGGACGCCGGCAGCGGGGCGACGATCCCGTCGCGTGCCGCCGGGGTGTCGAGCACGACCCGGGTGATCCCGGCGTGCGAAGGCGCCAGGCGCTCGATCTCGTCCCAGAGCTCGGCCGCGCTCGAGACACCGAGCCCTCCACTGAGGCGATCGGCGAGCTCGGCGGCGACCATCCAGTCCGGCCAGCACTGGCCCGGTGACACGAGCTTCTGCGCCA
>JADGOL010000300.1 GCA_017882995.1 Acidimicrobiales bacterium
CACCTGCGAGGCGCTCCCGTCGCGTACGAGGGAACGCTCGACCTGCAGCAGGTTCCCGGTATCGAGGGGACAGATGTCGGTGCAGAGGGTGAGGAAGGGCACCACCAGCACCGTCTTGCCCCGGAACGAGGCCAGCTCGACGATTCGACCGCGCTGATCCGTGAAGGCCAGATGGCTGATCGCCTCCGGGATCAGCCGGCTCTGGACGATGCCCACGTTTGCCCCCGGGGCCCCGGGTGTGCCGGAGCCGCACGCCGAGACAGCCAGCGCCAGGGCGCTCAGAGCGACCCCGCATCGCCGGCCGAGGCGGGATCGGTTTCGGCGAGGCCCTCGGCTGGTCACGGGATGCGAGTCTCCCTTCGGGTTCCCACCGTCGCCAGTCGGCCGGGACCCAGCCAAGACGCTTCGGAAAGCGCCGGGGAAAGCGCCCAGTCGTTTCGAGCCCCGATGGACTACCGTTTGCGACGTGAAACGTCGACGGAGCTCCATCTCCCCCACCGCTCGTGTTCTCTTTGTCTCTGCAACTATTGCCATGGGACTCGCCGCATGTGGCTCGAGCCCGGGCCATGTCGCCAAAGCCGCTACCACGGCGAGTGCATCGAGCCCTCCGGTGAAGATGGTCTCCCTGCAGTCACCGAACCCCTACACGCCGTCGGCGCAGGCGGGGGGCACCGACGACTATCACTGCACGCTCGTCGACCCCCATGTGACCACGGACTCCACCATCGTCTCGAGCCAGTTCTTCCCCGAGAGCCCTGAAGTCCACCACGCCATCCTGTTCTTGGTCCCACCGAGCCTGGCCAGCCAGGCCAACTTGGCCAATGACGTCGGCAAGGGTTGGACGTGCTTCGGGGAGTCGCCGTTGCCGGGGACCTCGTTCGCCCAGGTCTCCAACACTCCGTGGCTCTCGGCCTGGGCACCGGGGCACGGACTCGACACCGTCCCGGCCGGGACCGGTGTGCCGTTCCCGGCGGGCAGCCTGGTCGTCATGCAGATCCATTACAACCTGCTCGTCGGGGACAAGCCGGTGCGGAGCAAGCTCGTCCTGCACACCGTGCCCGCCTCGACCAACCTGACTCCTCTGCACCTGGACCTCCTGCCTGCAGCGCCGGACATCCCGTGCCCGACGGGAGTGACCGGGCCGCTGTGTGACCGCGCCGCCTCGCTCGCCGACACGGGCCAACGGTTCGGGCACGACGCAATCCAGTTCGTCAACTTCCTGGAGCAGTTCTGCGGGCGCAACGTGGCCGACCCGCCCGGTGGCGACACCACGTCGTGCACGTGGCCGGCGCCGACGGGGACGATCGTCCGGTTGACCGCCCACATGCACCTGCTCGGGCGGGGGATGAAGATCGTGCTCGACGCCGGCACCCCGAATGAGAAGACGCTGCTCGACGTCACGAATTACAACTTCGACTACCAGCGCTCGTACAACCTGGCCACTCCGGTCAACACCAAGTCCGGCGACACGATCTCTGTCACCTGCACCTACGATCCGACGCTTCGTCAGCAGCTCCCGCAGTTGCGGAAGCTCGCGCCCCGTTACGTCACGTGGGGAGACGGCTCGTCGGACGAGATGTGCCTGGCGCTCGTGAACTACATCTCGACCTCCAACGCGCCGTCTCTCTGAGGTTCTGCACCTCTTCGGACCCACCTCGCGTGGGGATCAGGGCCCGACGATGGTCGGCAGAACGACGCTGATCGGGCCTCGGACCACCACGTCGGCGATGGAGTCGTATTCGGTGGGATCGGCGTTGACGATGACGACGTTGGCTCCGGCAAGATGCGCACTGGGGACGAGCCCGGCGGCGGGGTAGACCGACAAGGTCGAACCGATCGCCAACAAGAGGTCGCATGCTCGTGCCGCCTGCTCGGCCCGCACCAGGTCCTCGACCACGAGGTCCTGGCCGAAGCTGATGGTGGCCGACTTCAAGATGCCTCCACATGGTGTGCCGGCCACGGTCTCGGTGCAAGCGGGATCCTCGTCTCCGGCGCGCACACGCTCCAGCACGTCGGGCATGGGATTGCGCCGGCCGCACGACATGCACATGACCGCTCTCATCGTGCCGTGGATCTCCACCACCCGATCCGGGTCACTGCCCGCCGCGTGGTGAAGGCCGTCGATGTTCTGGGTGACCAAGGTGTGAAGGACACCGCGGCGCTCGAGGTCCACGAGCGCACGGTGTCCCGCATTGGGTTTCGCGTCCCACGTCGGCGACTCCAAGCGGTTGCGCCACGCTCGTCGCCGGACGTCGGGTTCTGACATGTAGGTCTGGAGGGTTGCCATCTTCTCCGCCGCGGGATCCTTGGTCCACACCCCGTTGGGCCCACGGAAGTCGGGGATCCCCGAGTCCGTCGAGATGCCCGCGCCCGTGAGGACGACGACTCGTCTGCTCTGCGCCACTAGCTGGCGCGCCCTGTCGATGCTCTGGTCCATGGGAGGAGTTTCGCGCCTTCTCGAAGCGGCCGTTTCGACAGGAGCACCGCACCGGCGGTTCGACATCGACGGCACGGCAGTAGCCTCGACGGACGGTGTTGACCTCGCTGCGGCCGCTGCGTTCGAAGAATTTCGCCCTGGTCTGGAGCTCGGCGTTGGTGTCCAACGTCGGCTCCTGGATGCAGACGGTCGCGCTGGGCTACGTCGTGACCCACCGGTCGCACGACCCTCTGTGGGCCGGTGCGGTGGCGGCGGCGGCGTTCATCCCCATCGGTGTGCTCTCGCCTCTGGGTGGCGCACTTGCCGACCGGCTCGACCGGCGCCGCTGGCTGATCATCACCACCTTGGCGGAGACGGTGTTCGCGGCGCTGTTGGCGGTGTTGTCCGGCACCGGGCACGCGCCGTCGTGGGCGTTGTTGGCGATGGCCTTCCTCGGGGGCGTGGCTGCTGCGGTGGGCTTCCCGACGTACCAGGCCATGATCCCCGACCTGGTGCCGGCCGACGATCTGCTGGGGGCGGTGTCGTTGTCGTCGGCGCAGTTCAACCTGGGCCGAGTCATCGGGCCCGCGCTCGCCGGCATCGTGCTCGTGGCGGGCTCCGCCGCATGGGTCTTCGCCGTGAACGCCGTGTCCTTCGGTGCCGTGGTGGCGGCGCTGGCGGTCGTGCGCCTCCCGGCCAGGGAGCCGGTCATCGACCGGGGTGGCAGAACCCTGCGTCGCATCGCCGAGGGCGCCCGGGTGGCGGCGGCCGAGCCGGGTTGTCGGAGTGCCATCATCCTCATCGGCATCGTCGCCCTCATCGGCTCACCGTTCATCGCGCTCGTTCCCGCCATGGCGATCAACGGCCTCGGTCGAGGTGCGGGTGGCTACACGGCGCTGGTGGCGGCCCACGGCATCGGAGCCGTGGGCGCCGCCCTGGTGCTCGCTCCCATGGCACGGGTCCTCGGTCGTCGACTCGTCGTCGGCGCCCTGGTGGCGTTCCCCCTGGCCCTCGTCTGCTACGGAGTGGCGCCGTCGCTGTGGTCGGCGGCGCTCGCCATCTTGGTGGTGGGGTCGTGCTACATCGGCGTGCTCACAGGACTCAACACCGTCGTGCAGCGACGTGCCCCGACGGAATTCCGGGGCCGGGTGCTGGGGCTCTACATGATGGTCCTGGGGGTGATCTACCCCGTGGGTGCGTTGGTCGAGGGGGCCATCGCCCATGTCGTGGGCATCCGAGCGGTGACGGTGGTGTCGGGAGTCGTGCTGTTCGCCATCATGGTCGCCATCGGGCTCTGGCGCGGGCACCTCTTCGCCGACCTCGGCGATCCCGCCCTACCCGCCACCGTCGAGACCCTCGGCTCCGGAGCCGACGATGGCCCGACGCGGTTGGACCAGACCGCTCCGCCCTCACGGTGAGCGCCGATCCCGCAGCTGTCGAAACGGTCGAGCCGGGGCCCGCCGAGGATGCGCAACGACGAATTGCGGGCGCGCTCGAACGTCACGGAGTCGGACCGGGAGACCGGGTGGTGTTCTGCCTGCCGTCCTCTTCAAGCCTTCTCCTGTGTGTCCTGGCCGCCGCCCGCCGCGGCGTCGTCCCGGTCCTGCTCAACGCCACCTTGCTCCAGGCCGAGCGCGACGCGCTCATCGCCGACGCCGACCCTGCCCTCGTCGTCACCGAGCCTTCGGCGTTGACCCCCCTGCTTTCGGGCCCGGCCGTCGATCTGGCGCCGTATCCGCTTGTGCGTCCGATGCATTACACCTCGGGCACGACCGGGCGCCCCAAGGGGGTGTGGTCCGGCGTGCTCGACGACTCCGACGCCCGGGCCCTGTTCGAGGACGAGGCCGACCTGTGGGGGTTCAGCGACCGAGATACGCACCTCGTGTGCTCTCCGATGTACCACTCCGTCTCTGTCCGCCTCGCCGGCGCTGCGCTCCTGCGGGGCGGCCGTGTCGTCGTGGTGCCGCGTTTCGACGCGGCTGTGGCGGTGGCGGCACTCGATCAATTCGAGCCCACGACCACCTTCATGGCTCCGACGGCCCTGCAGCGGGTCATGAGCGAGTCGGGGCGCTCGGACCATTTCGCCACGTTGCGACTTCTGGTGCATGCCGGCTCGCCGTGTCCTGTCGCGCTGAAGCGCTCTGTCCTGGCGCGGGTCGGGTCGGGAGTGCTCTGGGAGTTCTACGGCTCGACCGAGGGGCAGTTCACCGTGTGCTCACCCCAGGAATGGTCGGAACGTCCCGGCACCGTGGGCCGGGCCCGGCCGGGAAGACGCCTCGAGATCGACGAGGACGGCTTGGTGTGGTGCCACGCCCCGGGCTTCGCCCGGTTCGAGTACTGGCGTGACCCCGAGGCCACAGCACGGGCCTGGCGAGGCGACGCCTTTACCGTCGGTGACATGGGGCGTCTCGACGAGGACGGGTATCTCTTCTTGGACGGCCGCCGAGACGACCTCATCATCAGCGGCGGTGTGAACGTGTATCCCGCCGAGGTCGAGTCCGTGCTCGCCGAGGTCCCCGGTGTCATCGAGGTCGCCGTCTTCGGCGTCGACGACGACGAGTGGGGTGAGCGTGTGTGCGCGGCGGTGGTGGGTCTCCGCGACGAGGATGCGCTTCGCCGTCATGCCATGGCGCGTCTGGCGCCCTATAAGCGCCCGAAGGAGTACTTCCTCGTCGGCGACCTGCCCCACACGGCGACGGGCAAGCTGCGCCGGCGCGACCTCCCCGGCACCTTGGGAAGGGTCTCACCGGACCCCGACACCGGGAGTTGACCGGCCTGCCGGCGTTGCGGCGCCCGGCCCGCCGTGCTTGTGACCAAGGGTGGTGTGCCGAGACCCTCGACCGTGGGCGATGATCTGGTCATGCCCATCGCGAGCGTCAACCCCACCACAGGCGAGACCGAGAAGGTCTTCGAGCCCGATTCCGACGAGCAGGTGGAGGCCAAGCTGGACCTCGCCGAGCGGGCTTTTGCCGCCTATCGCACGACATCGTTCGAGGAACGCTCTCGCCTGGCCATCGGCGCCGCGGATCTCCTCGAAGGTGAGCTTCCCGACATCGCCCGCGTCCTCACCGGCGAGATGGGAAAGACTTTCGCGTCGGCCAAGGGCGAGGTGGCCAAATGCGCGGCCGCGTTGCGCTGGTTCGCAGCACATGCCGAGGCCCTGCTCGCCGAAGAGCGCGTCGATACGAGCGCCAGTGAGAGCAGCGTCCGCTACGAGCCCATGGGCCCGGTGTTGGCGGTCATGCCCTGGAATTTCCCGATGTGGCAGGTGATGCGATTCGCGGCTCCAGGCCTCATGGCCGGCAACGTCGGTCTGCTGAAGCATTCGTCGAACGTGCCGCAGACAGCGTTGCTCATCGAGGACGTCTTCCGTCGGGCGGGGTATCCGGCCGGTGCCTTCCAGACCCTGCTCGTCCCCTCCCAACGTGTGGCGGGGCTGATCGAAGATGACCGCGTCCGAGCCGTGACCCTCACCGGGTCCGAGGGTGCGGGTCGGTCGGTGGCAGAAGCGGCCGGACGGGCCATCAAGAAGTCCGTGTTGGAGCTCGGCGGCAGTGACCCCTTCATCGTGCTGCCGTCTGCCGACCTCGATCGAGCCGTGGCGGTCGGTGTTCAGGCCCGGGTGCAGAACAACGGCCAGAGCTGCATCGCGGCCAAACGATTCATCGTGCACCGTGCCGTCTACGGAGAGTTCGAGGCGGCGTTCTCCGAAGCGATGGGGGGGCTCGTCGTGGGGGATCCCATGGAACCGGGGACCGATGTCGGGCCATTGGCGACGGCGCAGGGTCGCGACGATGCGCACGAGCAGGTCGAGGACGCCCGCGCCCAGGGTGCGGCCGTGCTGTGCGGAGGTCGACCCGGAGAGGGAGCCGGGTTCTTCTACTTGCCGACCGTGCTGGCCCGCATCACGCCGTCGATGCGGGTGGACACCGAGGAGGTGTTCGCACCGGTCGCCCTGCTCTACGAGGCGCAAGACGCAGCCCATGCGCTGCATATGGCCAATGACTCTCCGTTCGGTCTCGGCGCCAGCGTGTGGACGGGCGACGCCGATGAACGGGCGATGTTCGTCGCCGGGCTCGAGGCCGGAATGGTCTTCGTGAATGCCATGGTGGCGTCGACGGTCGAGTTGCCCTTCGGGGGGATGAAGCGCTCGGGGTACGGCCGGGAGCTGTCGACGCTCGGGATCAAGGAATTCTGCGAGGCCAAGACGGTCTGGGTGGCGTGACGAATCAATGGCCTCGACAGCCATGAGGATTCTGGGGATTGCGGTCAGGATCTCGTCAGAACTTCAGCGGTTCAACCGTCGCGTCAAGGCGCTGGGATAGCCTCGACCGAATGAAACTCGTCATCATGATTCCGTGCCTCAACGAAGAGGCAACTCTTCCGTTAGTCCTGAGCACGATCCCGAAAGCGATCGACGGCATCGACGAGCTGGATGTGCTCATCATCGATGATGGGTCAACAGACAAGACGGTCGAGGTGGCCAAATCCCTCGGTGTGACAGAGTTCGTCCACCATCCCGGGAACCGGGGAATCGCACACTCGCTACGCGACGGGATCCAGCGCGCCCTCGAGCTCGGTGCAGATATCTTGGTCCTCACCGACGGAGACAATCAGTATCCCCAAGAGCGGATACCAGATCTGATCCGCCCCATTCTCGAAGGAGAAGCGGACACGGTCATCGCGGATCGACAGGTCCAGACGATCGAGCACTTCTCGCCTACGAAGAAGGTCTTGCAAAAGCTCGGGACCGGCGTGATGAATCTGGCGGCCGGAACGAACCTGCCGGACGGAACGAGTGGTTTTCGGGCCTACTCGAAAGAGGCCGCCATCAAACTCAATCTGATCGGCCGCTTCAACTTCGCGGCGGAGACGACCATCCAAGCGGCGAACAAGCGACTCGCGCTGGCGACGATCACCATCGAGACCAATCCCAAGACTCGTGAGTCACGGCTCTTCAAGTCGTCATGGGAGCACGTCCGCAAGAGCATGGTGGCAATGCTCAATGCCTTCACGATGTACAAGCCCTACACAGTGTTCCTCAGCATCGGGGGACTGTTCTTCGTCGTCGGATTGATACCCTTCATCCACTATCTCTATCTGGTGCTCACGGTGAAGAATCCCAACGGAGCCCATCACTTGCAGTCGCTTGTTATCGGCGCGGTGTTGCTCAACGCTTCCTTCGTCTCAGTGACGTTGGGAATTGTGGCAAACCTCATTCGGGTCAATAGGTCACTACTCGAAGACACCCTGGAAGTGATCAAGCGCCAGCAATTCATGACCGAGAGCGCCGACCAGCGTCAACCAATGTTGTGAGCGAGGGTCGGGCCAACCCCGACGCGATGAGCAGCTCGTGCCCGGCCTAATACCAGCCCGGTCCCCAGTGGAGCTCGGGAGCCTCGCCCGCGGCGGTTGCGAGCAAGGTGAGGGAGCTCACCAATTGACGTCGGAGGGGGACGGGGATCGCCTGCAAGAGGTCGCGCACCTCGGCCCGGCGTCGCTCGATCACGTCGGACACCACGCTGCGCCCCAAGACCGTGATGGCCAGCTTCACTTCGCGCCGGTCGAGCTCGTCGCGGGTCCGTGACACGAGTTCCTTGCGCACCAACCGGTCGCACATGCGCGTGGCGGTCGACGGGCTGACACCCAGTGCCTCGGCGAGGTCGGCAAGTCGTCGCGGCCCCCCGAAAGTGAGCTCGACCAACGTCCGGTATTGCGGCAGGGTGACGTCGTCGGGGTTTCCGGCCAGTGACCGGACGGCGATGGCGACCATGACGCGGCTGGCGAGGAGGATCGCTCCGATCACCTCTTCGTCGTTGGGAACCTCCGCCGGTGGTGCATCGGGGACCGACGTCTCAGGAGCGGATCGTTTCCGGGGCCGGGTGGCCGCAGTGGTTTCGGTGGGAGCCACGGGCAGAGTATTGCCGATCAGCGCATTTCGCGCCCGGGTGACTGCTCTCGAGCCGCGTTCGGGTTCACGAGGGTGGCGCGCTCTGGCTCCGGAGGAACGCATCGAGCTCGGAGCGCGCTTGGTCCATGTCGCCCCGGCGGACCATGTCCGGCAGGGGCCCGTCGAGCAAGCTGCGCCAATCGATGCTCTCGGTGCTCTCACCCTGATCGTGGATACGCCGGCGTCCCTCGTCGAGGAGCGCGGCCAGATCGCCCATTCCGGGCCCCAGTGCCGCCGCGACGAGGTCGCGCAGCCATCCCGCCAGGGCGGGACTGGCACCGGCCGTCGACACGGCGATGGAGACGGCGCCGTCTCGCGCCACCGCGGGCAGGACAAAGCTGCAACGAGACGGGTCGTCGGCGACGTTGACCCAGACTCCTGCCGACTGCGCGTCCAGACGGACGGTCTCGTCCACAGCAGGGTCCCCGGTCGCCGAGATCACCAAGACGTAGTCGGCCGCCTCGCCCGAGGCGTAGGGCCGGATGTGGACCTCGAGTGGTGACTCGTCGATGGCGGCGATGACTCCCGAGTCGCTCAGCTCGGCGATGGCCACGTGCACCTCCGGAGCCACCACCGTCACCGCCGCGCCGCATGCCAGCAGGCCGGAGATCTTGCGCGCCGCCACCCGGCCACCTCCGACGACGAGACAACGTCGACCTTTCACCACGAGGCCGACGGGATAGATCGGTGCGCCGACGCCCACCGTCACCTCTGGGGAACAGCCGCAAACTCGGGGACACCCACCATGCCCGCCGCCACCGTGGCATTGGTCTGTTCGTCGATCATCACGAAGCTCCCGGTCACGCGGTTGGCTCGATAGGGATCGACGGCCAGCGGCGTTCCCACGGCGAGTCTCACGACGCCGATCTCGTTGGGGCCCAACGCGCTCGTCGACTCGAGCTCCAGCGACCCCACGTCCAGGCGGGAGAGGACGGACACCGTCTGCGCGGGGGTGAGTCGCGTGGTGTGCTTGATCCGGAAGCGGCGTCCTGCTTCGACAGGCGGATCGGCGAACCAGCACAGCGTGGCATCGAACTCGCGCACGACCTCGGCTGAGCTCCCCGCCGGGGCGATGAGATCGCCGCGCGAGACGTCGAGTTCGTCGTCGAGGCGGACCGTCACCGACAGCGAAGCGGGAGCCTCGTCGAGAGGTCCGTCGAAGGTCTCCACCGAGGTGAGCCGGCTGCGCTGGCCCCCGGGGAGCACCACGACGTCATCGCCAGGTCGGAACGTGCCTCCGCTGACCATGCCCGCGTAGCTCCGCCCACCCCCCGGATGGCGCACGACCCATTGCACGGGCAGGCGGGCGCCCCCGTCACCCTCGTGCGCCCACGCCCCCGCCGGGGCTTCCTCGAGGGCGTGCAAGAGGGTCGGTCCGCGGTACCAGGGCATCCGGGTCGATGCCACGGCCACGTTGTCCCCGAGGAGCGCCGAGACGGGCACGACCGTGACCGTCGCCATGCCCAGGCGTCGCGCCAGCGCGTCGACCTCGTCGCCGACCGATCGGTACGTCGCCTCGTCCCAGCCGGCCAGGTCCATCTTGTTGGCGGCCACCAGTAGATGGCGCACTCCCAGGAGGGCGGCGATGCAGGTGTGGCGTCGAGTCTGCTCGCGAAGGCCCGTCGTGGCGTCGACGACGACGACGGCCAGGTCGGCCGTGGACGCCCCGGTGGCCATGTTCCGCGTGTACTGCACGTGCCCGGGGCAATCGGCGATGACGAACTTGCGTCGCGGCGTCGATGCGTATCGATAGGCGACGTCGATGGTGATGCCCTGCTCGCGTTCGGCTCGCAGCCCGTCGGTGACGAAGGCAAGGTCCACGCCCTCCACACCGTGTCGCCGACTGGCGGAAGCCACCGCTTCGAGCTGATCGTCGAAGAGCTGCTTGGTGTCATGCAGGAGGCGACCGATGAGCGTCGATTTGCCGTCGTCGACGGAGCCGATGGTGGCGAACCGTAGGAGTGACGAGCCCGACGCCGGCTCGGCGCCGGGGGTGGAGGTCATCTCAGAAGTAGCCCTCTCGCTTTCGGTCCTCCATGGAGGTCTCCGAGAAGCGGTCGTCGGCTCGGGTGGCACCCCTTTCGCTCACCCGCGACGAAGCGATCTCGGCGATCACGTCGTCGACGGTGTGGGCGTGGGAGCGCACGGCGCCGGTGCCCGTGGCGTCGCCCACCGTCCGGAACCGGACCGTGAGATCCTCGACGACCTCATCGGGATTCGGGACGACCCACTCCGACACCGCCAGAAGCATGTCGTCGCGCTCGACGACGGGGCGTTGATGGGCGAAGTAGATCGAGGGGAGGGCGATGTGCTCGCGCCCGATGTACTGCCAGACGTCGAGCTCGGTCCAGTCCGAGAGAGGGAAGGCGCGCAGGTGCTCACCGGTCCGGACCCGGCCGTGGTAGAGGTGCCACAACTCCGGTCGTTGGTGGCGCGGGTCCCATTGGCCGAAGACGTCGCGAAAGGAGAGCACTCGCTCTTTGGCCCTGGCCTTGTCCTCGTCACGGCGCGCACCGCCGATGCAGGCGTCGAAACCGTGCGCGGCAATGGCATCGAGGAGCGTCACGCTCTGGAGCCGGTTGCGCGACCCCCCAGGGCCGGGGTCCGGGACGCGCCCTCGATCGATGGAGTCCTGCACCGAGGCGACGAGCAATTCCTCACCCAGACCGGCCATCGCTTTGTCCCGGAATTCCAGGACCTCGTCGAAGTTGTGGCCCGTGTCCACGTGCATGACGGGGAAGGGGAAGCGACCGGGCCGGAACGCCTTCTCCGCCAGCCGAAGCAGGACGGCGGAGTCCTTGCCGCCGCTGAACAGCAGGACGGGGCGCTCGCATTCGGCGGCCACCTCCCGCATCACGAACACCGCGTGGGCCTCGAGCAGGTCGAGGTGGTCGGGGCTCGGCGGCGCATTGGGGCGGCCCGTCCCGCCGGCCTGGGCGTCAATCGTGGTGGTCATATGGGCAGCTCCGATGTCGTTTCGGGTGGCGCCGCTGATCTTTGCCATCTGAAAGCGATCAAACCGATCTGGAAAGGGATAAAACCCGATCTGATTAGTCATATATAGTAGTGGCCGGCTGGCCGGACAAGTCGTGTCACCGGCCGCGATGCGCCGGCTCGGGTCGCCACAGCCAGCGCAGAGGCACGACACACTCGGACGAGGAGCGTGGACCATGGGTGCAGGGACCGAGACCAGGGTCGATCTCGAGGAGCTCGCCTCGCGTGCCGCCGACTTCGAGACGGCGCCGGCGGGCAAGGTCATGGGCTGGGCCGTCGAGCGCTTCGGCGGAGCGCTCAGCCTGGCGTGCTCGTTCCAGGA
>JADGOL010000301.1 GCA_017882995.1 Acidimicrobiales bacterium
CCACGTTGCTGTTGTGGGGTGCCCACGATGCCATCATCCCGGTCGAGCATGCGTACCTTGCGGCTGCGTCGATGCCCGGGAGCCGGCTGGAGGTCTTCGAAGACGCCGGGCACTTCCCGCATCATTCCGACCCTGAACGCTTCACCGCCGTCGTCCGCGCCTTCCTCGACGAGACTGCTCCGTCGAGATTCGAACCCGACCTCTGGCGCGACAGGCTCCGTCGAGGACAGCCGGTGAAGGCGGTCCAAAGGACCGGCAATGCCGACGGGGCCCTGTCCGGGAGCGTGCGCAGCGGGACCTGACTGACGCGCCCACTGTGCGTGGGTGCAGCTGAAGTGACGCGCCGGGGTCGCTCGGACCCCATTCCTGTGTGCGTTTGGCATCGTCAGTACTATTCCCGTCAATGCAGGGGGCTGCGGTGGGATGTCGCGGGGACGCACGTGAATTCGCGCCTGTTCGCCGATCCGGTCGATGAGTCACAAGTAGCTCGTGGTGAGCGCGCCCTCCACCCTCTCCGAGCGAGACGGCAGGACACTGCGCGTTGACGAGCTCCGTGTGGGATTCGGGGGGGTCGTCGCCCTCGACCGCATCTCGATGTCTGCGACGCAAGGAGAGATCGTCGGTGTCATCGGGCCCAATGGTGCCGGGAAGACCACCCTGTTCAACGTCATCTGCGGGTTCGTGCGCGCCGATTCGGGAGTCATCACCTATGACGGGTCCTCGTTGCTCGAGCACCACCACGCGCATGATCTGACCGAGCTCGGGATCGCCCGGACCCTTCAGGGAGTCGGGCTCTTTGCCGGCCTGAGCGTCCTCGAGAACGTAATGATCGGAGCCCAGAACGGGCTACGCAGCGACTTCGGGTCCGCGATGCTCGGTCTGTGGCGGTCGAGCAGGGAGGAGCGACGGCTGGCCTCACGTGCCGGTGAGCTGCTCGAGGAGCTGGGCGTCTCCGCCTACGCCCGACACTTCCCCGCCACGCTGCCCTATTCCATTCAGAAGCGAACGGCACTGGCTCGTGCGCTCATAGCCCAACCAAGCCTCCTCTTGCTCGACGAGCCGGCCAGTGGCCTGTCGAACGACGAGATGGACGAGTTGGGAACCCTCATCCGGGGCTTGAGTCCTCGAATGGGTGTGCTGCTCGTCGAACACCACATGGACCTCGTGATGGCGGTGTGCGACAGAATCGTCGTGCTGAATTTCGGCCAGGTGATCGCCGATGGAACTCCTGAATCGGTCCAATCGAACCCAGAAGTCGCCACCGCGTACCTGGGGGACGAGGTCCACGATTCCGTCACGACGTCGGGGATGTCCGAGAATGCTTGAGATCCAAGGCCTCTCGGTCTCCTACGGGGCTGTGGATGCTCTCAAATCGGTGACCCTCTCGGCTCGGCCCGGAGCGATCACGGCGATCCTCGGTGCAAACGGAGCCGGGAAGACCACGCTGCTTCGCACGATCAGCGGCCTGGTGAAGCCTCGTGCCGGCGCCGTCCGATTTGACGGAGATGAGCTCCTCGGAAGGGCGGCGGAGGACATCGCTCGCCTTGGTGTCTCCCATGTCCCGGAGGGGCGTGGGGTCATCGCCGAATTGACGGTAGAGGACAATCTCCGGCTGGCCACGCTGTGGTGCATGGGCCGTCGGGAACGTCAGAAGGCAATCGAAGCGACGTTCGAACTCTTTCCCCGGCTCAGCGGCTTTCGTCGACGTCACGCATCGACACTCTCGGGCGGCGAGCGTCAGATGTTGGTCCTGGGCCGCGCCCTCATCTCGCGCCCGAGGTTGCTCCTGCTCGACGAGCCGTCGCTGGGGTTGGCGCCGCTTGTGACGGCGCAGCTCATGGCCCTGCTTCGAGATCACACCCAAGGTACGGATCTGACCGTCGTCCTGGTAGAACAGAACGCGCGCAGCGCCCTGTCGGTCTCCCAAGATGCCGTGGTGCTCAATCTCGGCGAGGTGGTGATGAGTGACGAAGCTGCGGTGATCGCCGCCGACAGTGGACTCCGACATCATTATCTCGGGTTCTGAGAGATCGACATGAGTCTCTTCGTCAACGTCACGCTCAACGGCCTAGCCAACGGGATGATCTTCGCGGCGTTGGCCCTGGCGCTCGTCCTGATCTTCCGAGCCACGCGGATCGTCAACTTCGCCCAGGGGGCCATGGGCATGATGACGACGTTCATCGCCTCGAGCCTCCTGGGGCGGGGCGTCGGGTACTGGTGGGCGTTCCTGGCGGTCCTGGTGATCGGGTTCGTGTTGGGGGCGCTCGTCGAGCGCGTCCTCATTCGCCCGCTCCAGGGGAAGTCCGAGCTCAATCCCGTCATCGTGACCATCGGGCTGCTCGTCGTCCTTGAGGGTCTCGCCGGGACCATCTACGGCAACTCCAGTCGCGGTTTTCCCGCCGCGTACTCCCAGAGCGGGCTCACGGTGGGCCACACCAAGATCGCCTTCTCCCACTTTGACGTCTTCATCCTGGTGGCGGTCCTGGTCCTCATGACCGGCACTCTCGTGCTGTTCCGAGCCACCAGTCTCGGGCTGCGCATGCGGGCGTCCGCCTTTGCCGGAGAGATCTCGAGACTGCTCGGCGTCCGCGTCGGGGTGCTTCTCACCCTCGGTTGGGCTCTGGCGGGTGTGGCCGGGTCCTTGTCGGGTCTCCTGGTCGCGCCGACGAGCTCCTTTGGTCCCTATTTCATGGACCTCGTCCTGGTCTACGCGTTCACCGCAGCCGTGATCGGGGGCCTCGAGAGTCCCGTCGGCGCGCTGATCGGTGGTCTGATCACCGGACTGAGCATCTCGTACGTCGGTGGATACCTCGGATCGGGACTGCAACCCCTGGGGGCATTGGTCCTGCTCATGGTCGCCCTCATGGCTCGCCCCGAAGGGATATTCGCCAGACCTCCCGCCCGGAGGGTGTGAGATGACTCCGCCGGTCCCGTCGGGGTCCTGGCCCCGCGCACCGTGGGTGAGGCGTCTGCGGCTGCCTACCCAACCTCTGGCGCGGCACCTCGTCCTCGCGCTCTGTGGTGCCGCCATCCTGTATGCCGTCACCTCCTCGCTCAGCCCCTACAACGACTTCGAAGTCGGTGAGATCGCCCTCTACGTCATCGCTCTTGCGGGCCTCAGTCTTCTGACGGGGTTGAACGGCCAGATCTCTCTCGGTCACGGGGCCTTCATGGCCGTCGGTGCGTACAGCGCCGCCCTTCTCATGACCCATACCCATCTCAATCTCCTCATCGAGTTGGTGGCGGCCATCGGGGCAGCCGGGCTTCTGGGCCTCGTGATCGGCATCCCGGCCACTCGATTGAAAGGTCCGTACCTGGCCGGTATGACCCTGCTCCTCGCACTTGCCCTTCCACCGATCGCCGACAAATGGAGCACGACCTTCGGTGGTGATCAGGGGCTCACCACGACAGTCCCGAGCGCCCCGGGATCTATCAACCCCGAAGAATGGCTGGCGTGGATACAGATCGTCGGGGCCTTGATCACCCTCGTGTTGTTGGCCAATCTCCTTCGAAGTCGCTACGGACGCTCGTTTCGAGCGGTTCGCGACGACGAGATCGCCGCATCGCTCGCCGGGATCCACGTGGCGCGAACGAAGGTGATCGCATTCGTGATCAGCGCGGCCTGCGCCGGACTCGCCGGCGCGTTCTTGGGTTTGTCCACAGGAGTCGTGAACACCGGCGAATTCCCCCTGACCTTGTCCATCCAGTTGCTGGCGGCCATGGTGCTCGGAGGGACGGGGACGCTGATGGGCATGTGGTGGGGGGCAGTCCTCTTGGTGTACCTCCCGCAGTGGTCGACATCGCTCTCGGGCGATTTCAACCTCGGGAGCGGGGCGAGCGCCTACCTCGCCACCATCATCTTCGGAGTCGTCCTGATCGTCGTGATGATCGCGGCACCCACCGGGATCCAAGGCGGCCTACGGTGGGCGTGGCGACGGGTCTGGAGCCTCAGGTCCGGACCAGGTGATGGCACCCCGACGGTGTCACGACACCCGGCCTGAAGCGTGGCCACCTCAACCAGGTGAGAGACAACCCGATGGTCGTGAAATACGCCCATGAGAAAAGGAGCAGCGATGAGACATAGCAATCACACTTCCATGGCCAGGTACGGGCGCGTGCTCGTGACCGGCGCCTTGGGGGTCACGCTGGGGGCGACGCTTCTGGCAGCCTGCAGCTCGTCGCCGAAGGCAACGCCGACTCCGGCGAACGTGCCGGGTGTCACCTCGAACAGCATCACCATCGGTGCAACTGTGCCCCTCACCGGACCCGCCGCCCCGGGTTATGACGAGATCGCTCCGGCCATGAACGCCGTATTCGGCTGGGTCAATGCCCATGGAGGGGTCGATGGCCGAAAGATCCACTACTCCTATCTCGACGACGGGTACAACCCCGCCAACACCGCCACATTGACCCGCAAGCTCGTTCTCCAAGACAACATCTTCGCAGACGTCGGGTCGCTCGGAACACCGACCCAAGCCGCGGTCCAAGGGTTCTTGAACACCCAGAAGGTCCCTCAGCTCTTCATCGAATCGGGGTGCAATTGTTGGAGCGATCCCAAGTACCCATACAGCTCGGGATGGCAGCCCCCGTACACCATCGAAGGCAAGATCCTCGGCGCCTACATCAAGGCCAACTTCGCGGGCAAGAAGATCGGCTACCTGTACCAAGGAGACGAGTTCGGCAACGACTTCGTGAAGGGACTCGACATGGAGATCCCTTCGTCATCGGTCGTTTCCCGCCAGAACTATGACGCGGCCACGCTGGCTGGGCCTCTGTCGAACCAGATGGCAGCGCTCAAAGCGGCCGGAGCGCAGGTCATCGCCATGGCAACGATTCCGGCGGCAACCGCACTGGCCATGCTCCCCGCCGCGGCCATCGGATACCTGCCGCAGTACGTCATCTCCAACGTCGGCGCAGACAGTCCGACCGTCGGACCACTGCTTTCAGCGTTCACCCAGAAGGGCGGGGGAAGCGCGGCCCAAGCCAAGGCGGCGGCGGGACTCTTGAACGGGGTCATCACCGACGCGTACTTCGCTCCAGAGGCCGATGTGTCCAACCCCTGGGTCCAGGTCGAGAAGAAACTGCTGCAGGACTACGCGCCGAGCTTGTATGCCAAGTCAGGACTTGACGGCAATACGCAGTACGGCATCGCGTTGGCCTACACATTCGTCCAGGCACTGCAGACCGCCGGGAAGAACCTCACACGGGCAGGGTTGTTGGCGGCCATTGCCACCTCTGGGAAGAACTTTGTCACCCCCGGGTTCGTACCACTGTCGTATTCGAGCACGGTGCACTTCGGCTTCGAGGGCTCCGAGGTCATCAAGCTCAGCAGCACTGCACCCCCGGCCGTGACACCCACCGGAAGCTGGATCGGCAGCACATCGGTCACTCCGGTCGAGGTGACCGATGTGGGATCGGGTCCAGTCACCAAGTACACGGGAGCGGCCTCCACGCCGCCGAAGAGCTTGGTGTCGACGTCGTAGTCAGCCTCACGACGTAGCTGACCGTC
>JADGOL010000302.1 GCA_017882995.1 Acidimicrobiales bacterium
GGAGAGACGACCCTGAGTGCTGGCGGCGGTGGCTTTGAACCACATCTCGCTCCCACGCGCCTCTCGGCGCAAACCCTCACCGCTCTCCCAACGGAGCACGACCCACCTCCACAGCTCGGGGACTCCACTCGGGGCGCACTCTAGGACGCAAGGCAGCGACACACGCCGACGGAGTAGTGGTTCAGCTGGGATCTGGGAAGGTTTCCCGCGCCAGCCCGATCGTCGTGATCCCCGCACGCTTATATCCGACGCGTGGGGTGCCCGGCGGGACGCGGACGCGAGGGCGCGATCCGCCGTCTGCCCACGATGGACGCGGTGAGCCGCTCCAGTGGTTCAGGTGGAAGAGGACTCCGCTGCTGACTTCAGGCGCTCGAGGGTCTTCTCCATCGTGCCCCGGTTGTGAGCGGCGCGATCGGCGACCCCGCTCACCGGCTTGCCCAGCGCCTTGGCGACGGCGCCCCGCTGGTCGATCCAGGTCTCGGTGACGCGACAGCCACTCGAAGTCGTTTCGAATGCATAACGCCATTCGGCGACCTTGAAACCCGCTGCGGTGGTGCGGAAGGCAAGCAGGCGGCCAGGCTCGATCTCGATGATCGTTCCCAACGTGTTCCATTTCTTCTTGCCGTGGCGGTTTGATCCTCGGAATGTCGCTCCGACCGTTGGGCCTGTGGCTCCGCGCAACCACGTCGCCCCTTCGTTCTCGGGCGACCACTCCCCCATGCGAGTCAAGTCGGACACCATCGCCCACACCTTGTCCGGTGGGGCATTGATCTCCTGGGTCACACTCACCTGTTCAGCCATGGGTCGCAGGGTAGCGCGGGTGGTCCTCACCGTGCACTCACCTTCGAGAGTCCGAGTCTTCTTGCAGAGACGGCCCGGATCGTTGGCGTGTCAACAGATACGGTAAGGGCGACGTGACAGCAGCGGGCGTGTCCAGGCTGATCGTGCGCCAGACCCAAAGGATGTCTTCATGATCTTCATCGTCGTGAAATTCACGGTTCGTCCCGAGTACAGCGACACGTGGCTCGATCGCGTCAGCGAGTTCACCGAGGGCACACGCGCTGAGCCCGGCAACCTCTGGTTCGACTGGTCGCGAAGTGTCGACAACCCCGATGAGTTCGTGTTGGTCGAAGCATTCCGCAACAGCGAGGCCGGCGCAGAACACGTCAAGACCGAACACTTCAAGGCCGCCCTGAAGCAGCTGCCGGCCACGCTGGCCAAGACCCCCGAAATCGTCAACGTGGAGGTCCCCGGGACCGAATGGTCCAAGCTGGCAGAGATGTCGGTGCCCGGTTGAGGCCACACGAAGCCAAGACTCCCGCCGCGGTGCTGACGACTCGAGCGGACGGCGGGACCGGCTACATCAATTCTTCTCTGGTCACATCCAGGTTGCGGAACGCCGGAGGGGCGTCACAGAGCTTGCCCAGACTCTCGGCAAACGTCGCCGTCTCCGGCCGGTTCGAGTTTTCCTGAGCCTTCTCATAGCTCGGGAACTCCACGATCTGGACGTAGGTGTTGGGCCGGTCTCGATCCTTGGTGCGCACCGACCGAGTGGCGGTCCGCCAATCCTTCGACTGCGTAAGCCACTGGTCGAGCAGGGCGTCGAACTCATCGATGCGACTGGTCTGAAACTCGATGATCTGAATGAACGCCATTGATGGCCTCCCACTTCTCGCTCCGGGTACGCCCGGAGTCTATGAGCATGCGTCGCGGTCGTCATGCGGGCGACCGGGGAGGACATCGAGGCGTAGGATTCCTGACGTGGACCCGGCCGAGACGCTGCGCCAAGCACTGAGAAAGCAACAGCACACACGCCGGGAGTACCAAGAGGCGAAGAACAGGGAGCAACCTCCCGACGAGTCGCCCGAACAGTGGTCCCGGCACGTGCAGGATCTCCGAGAAGCTGCTGAGGTCGCCGAGGCGGAGATGGAGCAGCTGCGCCCCGTGCAACCGAAGGCGGATCGCTCCCCCGACGAGGAGTACCAACCACCGATGGGACCGGATCTCTCGAACTGAGCTGACGTACGGCGCGTCTCTTCGGCGCCGCCATCTCGCCGCGATCTTGGACGTAGACTTCATTCGTGCAACTTCGCGACCTCGGGGCCCTCGGCCTCGCGGCCGGGCTCGTGGCAGCGGCCGTCGTCGTCTCCGAGGCGTGGGCGGTCTTCGCTCTTTCGGGCGGTGCCGGGCTGTGCCTCGGACTGGCGGGCTGGGATGTGTGGCGGGGCATACGCAATCACGCGTGAGCGGTGGTCTCGGCGCCACGCCACACCAGCTGAGCTTCCCACGCGACCGTCCTGGCTGTTCGTGCCCTGCACCGGGTGAACGGCGGGTTTGCCGTCCAGCCCGGCTCCTTGCAGGGCCGGCCCGATCACCGCTCCGAAGGCGGCGAACGATGCCTCGTCTTTCCACACGTCGACGACGGTGAACCCATCACCGGTGCGGTACCAGACGTGTGAGATTCGCCGGGGTTGATCGACGATGGGCCCTCCGAGCGCAATGACCTTCTCGTACTTCTCTAGCGAGTCGTTGGGGAACTCGAACACCGCCGCAATGGACATCGCTGTCTCCTTCACATCGACACATGAGGTTCCTCGAGGTTCGCCCCCGCTCCCGCCGTCGGTTCCCCTTGCGACACAGCCAAGACCCGGACGCTCCCTCGGAGCCCTGAGGTCTCTCAGCTGTCGGACGGTATGCTCAATGCGCCGCTACGGACATCAAGATCAGTCGTGCACTCGCCGAGTGAGGAGCGTGACAATGCGATTGTCGTCGAGATTCGTCATCGGCCTTGTCCTCGCCTCGGCATGTCTCGGCTTCCAGTCGATCCCTCGGGCCGGAGCATCGTCATGGTGGAGTCCGCCACTCGGGAATCAGCCCTGGCAATGGGAGCTCAGCCACCCGTTGAGGCCGACCAATGCGCGCGACATGGGGACAAACGACAAGCTCCCCAACGCCAAGCACGCACCTGACCCCGTCATCTTCGACATCGACGGCATCATCAACCCGAAGTCGACGGTGACAGCATTGCACGCATGGGGCAAGAACGTCGTCTGTTACGTCGAGGTGGGCGCCGCCGGAAACTACTACTCGGCCGGACAAGAAGGGATCGCGACGTCGTACTACCAGCAGCTTCACGCCGCCGGAGCTTTCGGGACAAAGGTGCCCGGCTACCCCGAGTACTACCTGAACATCCAATCTCCGGCCACGGTCTCGATCATCGAGTCGATGATTGCCAAGCAATGCGCGGCAAAGGGATTCGATGCCGTGGAGACCGACATCGACGAGGAGTACACCGACGTCAGTGGGTTCGCGTTGACGAAGGCCGTCGAGGAGTCATATATGACGACACTTGCCAACGACATGCACGGCCTCGGATTGGGATGGTGGATCAAGAACCCTGACGACACCGGGGACAGTTACGCGACCGATATGTTCCCGCTCGCCGACGCGGCACTCACGGAGCAGTGCAACCAATTCTCGACGTGTGGTTCGTTGTCCGCATACGTCGGGCACAAGGCGGTCTTCAATGCGGAATACCGCGCCACTCCGGCGTCGTTCTGTCCTAGGGACGACGCACGCGGATTCAACGGCGCCAAGTTCAATCTGGGCCTCACCGGCGTCAGGAAGCCCTGTCGGTAGCCCCTGAAGCGTCGAAACCGCCCGGCGCCACCGTCCGGGCCAGGATCCCGAGCGTGGCCCGGAGGGCCGCTTCGGAGATGACGGGGAAGATCCCCGCCTCCTTCATTTTCGGATCGACCGACGACCAGTCGTAATAGGACGTGACGAGAGTGCCGCCGTCGATGGGCACCAGTTGATAGCCGTAGACATGGCCCAGCGCGGGGCGGACCACACCCAGGATCGTCCACGCGATCTCGCGGTCGGGCACCAGGGTGGCGATCGTGACGGTCACGTCATAGCGACCCATCGGGTAGTCGTTGAGCGACTCACGGTCCATGTGGACGACGAAGCTGTCGCCGACGGCGGTCACCGGCTCGCCCGTGGCGTCCATGAGCATGCCCGAACTGTCGATCGCCACGTGGCCCTTCGGGTCGCACAAGAGCTCGAAGATCCGGGCCGGGTCCGCCGCGATGGCCCGCTGCACTTCCAAACGCTCGACGGTCATCTCGACATCCTGTCACGCACCCACGGCCACGTGCAGGGCGACGGCGCGGGCGCCACACCATCGTGATAGGACCTGCCGAGACAGAGCCACGCGCCAGGTCGGCGACGGCCTGCTCCCGCCCCGTCGCCGCGCCCCAGGCCCCAGAGAAGTGGATGCCATGTTCATCATCTTCGGGATCAAACGAATGGTGCACCGTCTCGCCACTGTGTTCGCCATGTGCGGTCAGTGTGGCTCGCCCGCCGCGCAGGTCGTCGCTCGTCGGAGCACGTGGTTCTCGCTCTTCTTCATCCCGGTCATTCCCCTCGGGAGCAAGTACTTCTCCACCTGCACCTTGTGCGGGGTATCGACGAGCCTCGACAAGGAACACGCACTGCACCTGGTGGCGCTGGCAGGACAGACCTCGAACCAGTCTCCTCCCCCTGGGCCGCCCCCACCGGGCGTCATCCCCACTGCGCCGACGTCGTCGCCTCCGCTCAGTCCGTGACGGGATAGGCCATCGCAGTCTTCATGACGGACGGGGCCGGTGCGTCGGGGTCCTCGTGAGTAGTCTCGAGCCATGTCCTCGAGCGGCGATCCCCCCGACGAGGACCTCTGGCCCAACGACGGCGCTTCTACTATGGCGCGTCGTCTCTTATCGACGATCCAGGCATCTTGGGAGATCCAAGAGATAGTCGCCGCCGCGCTCCTGCTCGTCATTGCCGTCCTCGCCGGGGCGGGCGTGGCATCGGCGATCATCGGGAGCACCTCACAGGTCGATGGGTTCGCCATTGGAGAGTCCGTGGCTCAGGTGCTCCTCGAGTCGACCCAGTGGGCGGGAGTCTTGCCGACCTTCCTGATCCTCTGCGCACTGGGCCTTGTCTGGTGGCAAGTGGACGGATGGGCCGAAGTCCTGGAAGACCACGACGACGGCGAAGATCGAGACCGAGCGGCTCCCGGCGAAAAGAGCGAAGCCGACGACGCCGTGAGCCACATCGGGCGAAACCGGGCATTGTCGACATGGGCGGGTGTGTCACTACTCGTCACCTCGGTGGCCGTCGTCGGGGCGATGGTCGGGCGAGGCCTCGAGGCCTCGCCCTTCCCGTGGAAGCAGTGGATCTCCTTCGGGGGACAACTCGTGGGCGCCTTGATCCTTGCCGGCGTCGGCTTCTTGGCCGTGGGTCGCATCCGAAGCCGGTGCGCCACCGCTCTCGCCCTCGAGAACGAGGCGGCCCCGTCGCCGCCGTCGTGATCAGGAAAGGCGACGGCGGTACCGGACCTCGTCCACCGCGACCTCCCAGATCTCGACCGAGCGGCGCTGTCCGTCGGGCACCCAGCCGTCGGCGCGGTAGAAGCGCTGGGCGCGATCGTTTCCGACCAAGACCCACAGCACGGCGTCGGTGAAGCCGCATCGTTCCAGCCGACCGCGGGCTTCGGCCATCAGGCGCCGCCCCACGCCGAGCCCCCATGTCCCGGGATCGACATAGAGAGCGAGGAGCTCTCCCCCGTCGGCGACGTCCACGTCCCGAGAGGGGCCCGTGGTGGCGAACCCGCAGACGAGGCCGTCGTCGACAGCCACGATCGTGGAGGGCTCGGTGGGGTCGGTCGAAGCGAAGGTGTAGCGACCCATGCGATCCTCGGGACGGAGCCCGTCGAGATAGTCCTCGGCGAGCAGTCCCCGGTACCCCACCTGCCAGGAACGGACATGGACGCCCGCCACCGCCGCGGCATCGTCGGGTTGGGCCGGCCGCAACTCCAACACCCCCGTATCCTCCCAGGCAATCGGGCCGGTGCCCCGACCCGACCCGACGACCACCTGCCGCGGCCTCGAGAACACAGCCGGTAGGCGTTAGGCTGGTGGTGCGCCGACACCCCGGAGAGGTGGCGGCCGCGGGGGAGATGCTTCATGCGGAGGGGGGCAATCGGGGTGGGGCTGGTGGCGCTCGCCTTGTCCGTGGTCACGGGGTGCTCATTGCCCGTCAACTCGGCCAACGCGCTGGGCTTCTTCGTGTCCTCGCAGAGCCCGAATGACGTCGACGCCCTCGCCAACCACCTCGGCGTGCCGGTCGAAGGAATCTCGGGCTACACCAGTCAGTCGTCGTGGGCCGCCATCGGCACCTACCAGCCTCCCGCCACCGGGCTGCGCCTCTACCTGGGGGTGAGCATGTCGCCGAGCAACTCGAGCCCGGCCCAGACCCCCGCCAACCTCGGCGTCTACCAGCAGTTGGCGCAGAACCTCGTCAACGGCGGCCAGCCCTACGCCATCCTGCGCATCGGATGGGAGTGGTCCACGACCTACTTCTCGTGGGGGGTGCAGAACACCACCCCCGCCCAGTACGTGACCGCCTTCGACGACATCGTGACGACCATGCGAAGTGTCCCGGGACAACACTTCCTCTTCGACTGGTGTGCAGCCGCGGACATCACCCCCACCAACGGCTCGTACGCAGCGTCGTACCCGGGTGACCAATTCGTCGATTACATCGGCACCGACCAGTACGACAACCCCGGGTCGAGTTGGAGCGCCACGCTCGACACCGTGGGCGGGCTGTCGTACACGGTCAACTTCGCCAAGGCGCACGGAAAGTTCGCCAGCGTTCCCGAGTGGGGCCTCAACGGTTCCGACGACGCCGCCTTCATCAACGACATGTACGGCTTCATCACCAATACGAGCAATGACGTCGGTTACAGCTCGTATTTCTCCTACGACGGGGTCGTCAACTCAGACATCACCCAGTTCCCCAATTCCGAGGCCGCCTTCGGCCACGACTTCGTCTAGGCGGGCGACGCAACCCCCTCGGGGTCAGTTCGTCATCTGGTTCATGAACTGGTTGAGGTCGAAGTAGTCGCGCCACGCCTTGATGAGCCCGCCCTCGAGCTCGAAGGTCCCCATGACGGGAAGGCTGATGGTGCGCTCCGGGGAGATGAAGTGGTCCACCCTCTCGGTGAGTACCACGTCGCCGTCGGCCACGATGTGGCGCACCTCGAAATCGACCCGGTCCCACCCGGCGGTGAAGCTGACGATGAGCTCGCGGATGGCGTCGTGCCCGACCAGGGGGTCGACGGGAATGTTGTGGTAGACGGCGTCGGGATGGAAGTACCCCATCATCTCGTCGATGTCGAGCTTCGACCATGCGGCACAGAACCTCGTGACGACATCACGCGGCGCTTCGGACACGGGATCACCTCTCGTTCGGCGGGCCCGTCATACGTAGCACCGTGAGCCCCGTCCCGGCATCTTCTCGCAATATGGCCAGAAGATGACCATGTTCGGTGCCATGCTGGGGCTGTGCGGGCCGATCGTCTCGTAGCCACCCTCCTGTTCCTCCAGGCGCGCGGCCGGGCCACGGTGGCCGAGGTCGCGCAGGAACTCGAGATCTCGACCCGGACGGCGCGGCGCGACCTCGAGGCCCTGGCCATCGCCGGTGTCCCGGTGTACTCGCAGTCGGGGCGCGGCGGCGGCTGGTCGCTGGTGGGAGGGGCCCGCACCGACCTCAGCGGGCTGACCGCGCCAGAGGCCCGGGCCCTGTTCCTCGTGGCCGGCCCCGGCGCCGCCACCCCCGACGTGAAGGCGGCGCTGCGCAAGCTGGTGCGTGCCCTCCCCGAGACCTTCCGGGCCAGCGCCGAGTCCGCCGGTGGCGCGGTCATCATCGACGCCTCGGACTGGGACCGCCTTCCCGTCGAGCCGCCCGAGCACCTCGGCGCGTTGCAGCAGGCCGTGGTGGACGGGGTCCAGGTCCAACTGGACTACGCGGGTCGCGACCGCGAGCCCGGCGAGCGCACTGTCCACCCTCTCGGCCTCGTGGCCAAGCGCCAGACGTGGTACCTGATCGCGGACACCGATGCCGGGTTACGGACCTTCCGGGTGAGCCGGGTGCGAGCCGTCGTGCTCACCGATCAACCGGTGCGGCGACCCGACGGATTCGATCTGGCCGCCACGTGGCAGACGGTGTTGTCGACGCTCGATGAACGCCGCGCCCCGTGCAAGGTCAGCGCGCGCGCCGATGCGGGCATCGTCGGTGTCCTGCGCGGCGTGCTGGGCACGCGGCTCACCGTCGGCCACACCGAGGACGACGGTCGGGTCACCATCGAGGTGCGGGGCCACTCCGCCCAGATCGTGGCGGCCGAGCTCGCCGGGTTCGCCGACCACGTCGAGGTGACGGCGCCCGAGGCCGTGCGCAACCATCTCGCCCATCTGGGGACGCGTCTGCGGGATCGTTACGGGGGACGCTGAACCAGGCCGAACGACGCGGGTCAGCCCGCGGCGTCCCGCACGTCGAGGGCAGCGGGCATGGGGCGCAGACCGGCCTCGTCCTCATGGGTCTGACCCTGGACGAGCTGGCTGCGGCTGATGGCCACGACGCCGGCCACCAACGCGCCGAGTGCGGCTGCTTCCACGATGACGGCGAGCGGGGCGAGCTGGAGGTGTTCCTCGAAGATGAACACTCCGAGCAGGCTGGCGACGAGAGGGTCGACGATCGTGAATCCCGGTTGCGACGCGGCCAGGGGCCCGGCTTGGAAGGCGTGCGCCGACAACAGCATCGACGCTGCGCCCACCCCCACCAGGGCATAGGGCGACCACGTGAGGAAGATGCCCAGGCCCGCATTGGTGTGCGAGCTGAGCTCTTTGATGACCGCGGCCACGAATCCCCACGAGATCCCCGTCGCCACCCCGAGCGTCGCCGCCTTGCGCGCCGGCGAGGGCGACGTGCCCCGACGCATGGGAGTGAAGGCGATGACCGTGGCCAGCACGGTCAGCCCGATTGCCGAGATCCCCGCGAACCACCACGACGCGGCCTGAGCATGGAGATGGCCGCCCGAGGGGCTGGCGGTGAAGAGAAAGACGCCCAGGCCCGCCGCCATGGCCGCGGCGGCCAACCAGTCGTGGCGAGCCACCCGGCGCGTCCCGATGATGGCCATATAGGCGAAGACGAAGAGCAGCTCGGTGGCGAGGATGGGTTGGACGAGGGCAAGGTCGCCGTAGTGCAGCGCGGCGACCTGGAAGATGAACCCCAGGATCATGCTGGCGATGCCGGCGACCCAGATGGGTTGGCGCACGAGGTAGAGCAGAAGCTTCGGGCTCAGACGCTCACCACCGGGGGCAGTGGCTGCACCCAGGCGCTGGCACACCGACGAGGTGGCCGTGCAGAAGCTCGCGGCGAGAGCCAGCATCACCGCCTTCACCATGAGCGCAATCCCTGTGCCATTGACCGTCCCGTGCCCTACCCCCCAGGTGCATGCTATTTGCTGGCGGGGGCCGGACCGGACTCGCCCCTCAGCAGGAGTCGACGATCGCGCCCGCCGAGCCCCGTAATGCCAGGCGGGGGCGGACACCGCTCGCCGGTGCGTCGGGCCCGACCAGTCGCCACCCGGTCCTGATGAGCAGCTCGCCGAGGAAGCGAGTCGCCCGGCGCGTGGTCAGCGTCGACGTCGCCGACCCGACCCGTCGGGCTTCGTGGGCAGCCCTGGCACAGGCCGCGGACCGGTTGAGCTCGTGGCGCCGCTCCTCGGCCAGGCGCTGCATCGTCCACGGGTGCATCTCTGTCTCCTGAACAACGAAGGACTCTGGGGGGTGGGCCGGGTCCACGACACGACCGCAATGCCCTTGCATCGTACCCATATATATGTATATAGTCAACTAACTATGCCCTCTCTGGACGACGCCGTGGCCCGACACGGGCCCCGGGTGACGGTGCACTCCTCGGCCCCCGTCGAGCTGTGCTGGACCCTGCACGCCGCCCAGAAGAAGGAGTTCCGCGACGCGCACCCGGCGCTGACGGCGCTGTACGCCGAGCATCCCGAGCTGCTCGAGCGGGCGGCCACGTTCTGGGACGACGACGCGTCGCCGGGCCTCGGTTTCCTCGAGCTGCTCGTGCTCGCCCACGAAGGCGAGGAGCTCTTTGCCGTCGACCTCGGGGGGCTGTTCTCCAAGCTCGATGCGCTCGCCTCCAGGGCACAACCCCACCTGTCGTTGGCATCGGAGAGCGCCACCGACCGCCAGGTCGTGATCGACCGGCTCGCCCGGCTCCGACGGTCGCGCCGGCTGCGTCAGAGCTATTGCGATCTCCTCCAGTCGGTGTGGAGCGCGATCGGCCCCACCTGGCAGCAGTGGGGACGACGAGCCGTCGAGACGGTCTGCGCCGACAAGCGCGAGCAGCTCTCCAGCGGCGCGCAGTGGCCCGAGATCACCCGCATCGAGTGCGACATCGGTGATCTGTTGTCGCGACTGGTCGGCGGGCTCGGCGAGGAGGAAGAGCTGACGGTCATTCCCGCCTACTTCACCCACAAGAGCCTGCTCTTCGACCTGCCCGGGCTCGTGGTGGTGGGTGTGCGGGCCGATCCGTCGGGTGCCGAGAGCCGCGCCCGGACCGAATCGCTGGCGCGCCGGCTCAAGACCCTCGCCGATCCCACTCGTCTGGGCATCGTCGACCATCTGGTGAAGGGCCCCAGCACGGTGTCCGAATTGGCTCGGCACTTCGGGATCGCCCAACCCACGGCGTCGAACCACGTCAAGCTGCTGCGTGACGCCGGGCTCGTCACCGACGTCCGTATCGGATCGCGGCGGCAGTTGACCCTCGACCCCGCCACCGTCGGGGACCTCGTCGATCATCTGCGGGCTCTGCTCGATCCCACCCTCGACACCGCCTCACCCGCCGCCCGGCACTGAGCGCTCGGACTCCCACCCGGGCACGCCGTGGCCCGCGCGAAGGCCCGGTCAGGTCCACCTCCTCCCCTGCCACCGAGAAGAATCCCCTTGCCAGGGAAATAAAGATAGATAAAACTATCTTTATATAGGTGGGGTTGGGGACGGCTCGGAGGAGGGTGCACCGATGGGCAACGCAGTGGTGACAGGAGCCTCGAGGGGATTGGGCCGGGCCATCGCCCAGGAGCTGGCCGAGCGGGGCTGGACCCTCGTGGTCGACGCTCGACACGGCGATGCCCTCGCCGAGGCGGAGCGGGCCATCCTCCCCCTCGTGGCGCCGGGCGCCTCGCTCGTGGCCGTCGCCGGCGACGTCGCCGACGCCGACCATCGACGGGCCTTGGTGGCCGCCGCCCACGCGCTCGGTGGTCTCGATCTGCTTGTCAACAACGCCAGCACGCTCGGCGCCACGCCGTTGCCGAGTCTCGTGACCTATCCCCTCGACGAGCTCGAACGGGCCCTGCGGGTCAACGTGGTGGCACCGCTCGCCCTCGTCCAAGAAGCGATGGCGCTGTTGCGACGCTCGGCACGACCCGCCGTCCTCAACATCACGTCGGACGCGTCGGTCGAGGCGTACGAGGGGTGGGGAGGTTACGGGCTCTCCAAGGCCGCACTCGATCACCTGAGCGCGGTGATGGCGGTCGAGGAGCCGTCACTGCTCGTGTGGGCTGTCGATCCCGGCGACCTGCGCACCCAGATGCACCAAGACGCCTTCCCGGGCGAGGACATCTCCGATCGCCCGCTGCCGGAGGAGGTCGTGTCCGACCTCGTGCGGCTCGTCGAGGCCGGCATGCCGAGTGGACGGTACCGCCTGTCCGACCTGCGATCGGCGCCGGAGCTCGCGTTGGGGACCCCGCACCCGTGAGCACCCTCACCCCCACCACCGGCCTCCCCGTTGGCGAGCGTCGCGCCCTCGGGGGCCTGCCCGTCTTCGTGTTGCCGCCCGAGCTCGAAGCGAGCTCGCCGCCCGAAGCCCGGGGGATGACCAGAGACGCCGTCAGGATGCTCGTGGCGCGCCGCAGCGCGGACACGCTCGTGCACTCGCACTTCTCCGAGCTGCCGCGCTTTCTCGACGAAGGCGATCTCATCGTCATCAACACCTCGGGAACACTGGCCGCCGCGGTCCCCGGGGTCGACCGGGCCGGGCGCCGCATCGAGGTGCACTTCTCCACGTGTCTTCCTGCTGATCTGTGGACCGTCGAGCTGCGTCGTGGTGACGAGCCGTGGTTCGGGGCCGAGCCCGGGGAGGTGGTCGCGCTCGACGGCGGTGGGCGGGTCGAGCTGCTGACGTCGTACGCGGCGCATACCCAAGGGGTCCGCCTGTGGGTCACGTCGGTGACGACCCCCGAGCCATTGCGCACCTATCTGGCGGTGCACGGCCATCCCATCCGCTACGGGTACGTGCGTGGCAGCTGGCCCATCTCGACATACCAGAACGTGTACGCCACCGAGCCCGGATCCGCCGAGATGCCCAGTGCCGGCCGGCCCTTCAC
>JADGOL010000303.1 GCA_017882995.1 Acidimicrobiales bacterium
CCCGAGGCGGATTCACAGCCGACTCATAGCCGGCTGTGCGAGGGTCGCGAGGTTCGCATGGTGACATGCACGACATGAGCGAACCCCCGATCACGCTTCCTCCCCCGGGACCTTCGGCCGGACCCCCAGCGAGACCATCAGGTCGACTCGCGTCGCTCGGAGCCAGGCGGCGAAGCATCGCCCGGACCAGAGTCCACCGGACCTCGAGGGCGGTAGCCATCCTCGCCACTGCGGCTGCAGCAGTCCTTGGTCTTGTGGTCTCCAAGCAGATCCCGGGCACCACCGCCTCTGCCGACGCCACCACGAGCTCGACGTCATCGACGACATCGGGGGGCCGCCCCACGCCGTCGAGCACGGCCGAGCAAGTCACGTCGACCACCTCCGGCAACTCCTCGTCAACAGTCGCCTCGACGGCTGCGACAACCACGACCACCACGCCGAGCTCGACGACCAAGTCGACAACCGTGGTATCGGGTGGGTCCGGGCACTGACATGCGAGCTCCCCATTCCCACCGCGACAACACCGGCTTCGTTGTCAACGACGAGTCGACAACCGAGCCTGCGCTGCGAAGCATGCAGGCCATAGGAACGACGGCGATCGTGGCAGTCACCGAACCCGCCAAGGTCGAGAGAGCCGCGAGGATCCTGCGCGACGAACTGGTCGCCATCGACGTCGCCTGCAGCCGATTTCGGGCGGACTCGGAGTTGTCGGCGCTGCACCGGGCCGACGGCGCCCGAGTCGAGGTGACCCCCCTGCTCTTCGACGCCATCACGGTGGCGTGCGACGTGGCACGCCGGACTGATGGGGCCGTGGACCCCACCGTGGGGAGCGCCATCGAGGCCCTGGGATACGACCGGGACTACGCGGAGCTCGACGTGTTCGGCACGGAGCTCGGCGATGCGCCACGGCCTGCCCCGGGTTGGTGGCAGATCGAGCTCGACCCGCACAAGCACACCGTACGAGTACCCCCCGGCGTACACATCGACCTCGGGTCGTCGGCCAAGGCGCTCGTCGCCGATCGTGCGGCGCGGCGAATCGCGCACGGCGTGCACACGGGGGTCCTCGTGAGCATCGGCGGAGACATCGCCACCGCCGGGACCGCCCCCCACGGTGGTTGGGCCGTCGGCATCGCCGCGGACTCCGCGACGCCGGTCGAGGCCGTCGAGCAGGTGGTCTCGATCGAGAGAGGTGGGATGGCGTCCTCGAGCACGGAGGTGCGAACGTGGCGACGGGGCGCACGACGCCTCCACCACATCGTCGACCCCACCACCGGCAACTGCGCATCGTCGTATTGGTCGCTCGTGTCCGCCTGCGGTGACAGCTGCGTCGACGCCAACGCGGCGAGCACCGCCGCTGTCGTCTGGGGCCGAAGGGCGGTGCCGAAGCTCGTGGAGCTCGGTCTCCCCGTTCGTCTGGTCCGCCACGACGGCCAGGTCTTCGTTCTCAACGGCTGGCCCCCCGACCGCGGACCGGAGTTCGCATCCGGCCGGATCGCCGAGCAGGCATCATGAGTTCCCCGGTCCTTTGGTACGCGACCCGGACGACCGGTCTGGTGGCGTTGGTCCTTCTGACCGCCACGACGCTGCTCGGCATCCTCACCGCCAACCGGGCCGTCAGCTCGCGCTGGCCGGCATTCTCGGTCCAGGACCTCCACCGCCGGATCTCGGTGATCACGATGGCGTTCCTGGCCTGTCACATCCTCACGGGGGTCATCGACACCTACGTGCACATCGGATGGACGGCGATCGTCGTCCCCTTCGCGTCGTCGTACAAGCGACTTTGGGTGGGATTCGGCTCGATCGGCATCGACCTGTTGCTCGCCGTGGCGGTCACCAGCCACCTCCGCCACAAGATGCGCCCCGGGACCTGGAGGGCCGTGCACTGGCTCGCCTACCTCAGCTGGCCCGTGGCGCTCTCGCATGCGTTCGGAATGGGAACCGACATGGGCCAAAGATGGGTGACCGTCCTGAGCGTCGCCTGCATCGCAGCTGTCGCCGGCGGGGCCATGTGGAGGGTGTCGTTGGCGGCCAGGCGCAAGAGTCACGCGCTGGCGTTCGTCCCGGTTCACCAACGTCCCCCCGGTGTCCCTGTCAAGCATCTCTCCGCCTAACCCACGAGGAACGATCTCATGCCCACCGCCACCGCCACTGACGTCCACGAGAGCGCCGCCCACAACAGTGCCGCCCACAACAGTGCCGCCGCCGACCGCGCCACGCTTCTCGGCGCCTGGCGGGCGCACCGCAATGCCGAGCTCACGACCCACCTCGCGTACCACGGGTCGCCTCCCCTGCCACAACGCGGCGACCGCACCTGGCCCGAGCGCTTCGCAGCTGCGATCGAGGAGTCCGGTCTCACCGGTCGCGGCGGGGCGTCGTTCCCTTCGGCGACCAAGCTCAGGCTCGTCGGGTCGGCGAGAGGGAACCCCACCCTCGTCGTCAATGCCATGGAGGGTGAGCCGGCCAGCGCCAAGGACAAGGTGCTCCTGTCGTGCGTGCCCCACCTTGTGCTCGACGGCGCCGAGCTGGCCGCGAGCGCCCTGGGGGCCACCAGGATCGTGGTGTGTGTCGCCGCCGATCGGCCCGACATCTTGGCCGGTGTCGTCCGGGCCGTGAAGGAACGAGCGGGCAGCTCGCTCGCTCCGGTGCCCGTCGAGGTGCAGCAGCCTCCGGCACGCTACGTCGCCGGTGAAGAGTCGGCATTGGTGTCGTGGCTGAACAGCGGTCCCGGCGCGCCGAGTTGGCGGCCGGACAAGAGAACCCCCCTGACCATCGGTCGGAGGCCCGTCCTCGTGCACAACGCCGAGACGCTCGCGCACATGGCGCTCGTCGCCCGGTACGGTGCGTCCGCGTTCCGAGCAGTGGGCACGACCGATGCACCGGGGACCGCTCTCGTGACGGTGTCCGGTGGCGTCGAACATCCCGGCGTGTACGAGGTCGCCATGGGAACGACCTTGGGCTCGGTCATTGAGCGAACCCGACCCACCGCCGACGTCGCCGCCGTACTCACAGGTGGCTTCGGCGGCAGCTGGGTCTCAGCGGCTGCGCTCGACACCCCCTACGCGCCACGTCCTCTGGCCGAGGTGGGCGGGGTGGTGGGCCCCGGGGTGCTCGTGGTCCTTACGCGACGCGCCTGCGGGATCGCCGAGACGGCGCGACTGGCGCGCTACATGGCGGGCGAGAGTGCCGGACAGTGCGGCCCGTGTGTCTTCGGCCTTCCGGCCGTCGCCGACGATCTCGCGTACCTGGCGATCGGGACCCGCGATCGCGATGCCATCCGGCGACTGGAGATGCGAGTCGCCACCGTGGACGGACGCGGTGCGTGTCGTCACCCCGACGGCGTCGCCCGGATGGTGCGTAGCGCGTTGTCGGTCTTCGCCTCGGATGCCGCTGCGCACGGCGCGGGGCGACCGTGCGTGTTTGCGAACGAGCCTTCGGTCCTTCCTCCGACCGTGATCGCGCCCCTGGTCCCGACGTCATGAGCTCTGTCATCAAGGTGAATCCGATCGCGTGCGAGGCGTACGGATACTGCGCCGAGCTGCTCCCCGAGCTCGTCACCCTCGACGAATGGGGATACCCGATCGTCGACGGCAGCGCGGTGCCCGCGCATCTGGTCGAGCTGGCGCGTCGGGCCGCCAAGGATTGTCCGCGACGTGCCTTTCTCCTCCAGCGGGCCGTCGGGCCCTGACCTGCTATCGGGGCGGGATCGAGTACGTGACCTGCGCCTTGGCCACGAGTTCTTCGTGCCCGTCAGAGCGCAGCCCCACATCGACCACACCCAACTGCTTTCCCAGCTTCAAGAGGTGTCCCTCGGCCACCACGTCGACGAGAGCCGGCTTGCGCAGGAAGTCGATGTGCAGGCTCGTCGTCACAGCCAGCAGGACCGGGCCGATCTGCGCCAGGATCGCCAACCACGCGGCCGCGTCAGCCAGCGCCATGAGCGCCGGCCCCGCAACCGTGCCCCCCGGTCGACTGTGTTGCTCGGTGACCGGGAGCCGGATCCTGACGCCCCAGTGACCGGTCTCCTCGATGAAGTACGGAGGAGGTGAGTCGGGGAAGGTCCCGTCGAGAAGGCTTTGGAGCTCGGTCACACTCATCACAGGCACGTGCGCACAGTACCGGGGTCGACCAGGGTCCTCTCGAACCGCGGTACCGAGGCGGTCGCGTCAGAAGCCTTGAGCGGCGAGTCGGGCGAGATTGCGGAAGTCGGCATCGACGACTCGTTGGAGATGGCCCCGCAGCCAGCGGGTGCCGGGGAGTGGAACGGCCTCGAGATGGAGAAAGCGGGTTCGGGCACCACCGTCGTGGGGCTCCGCGGCCATCAGCACCAGGTACAGGCGCGCCCGGGCCTGCATGAGGCAGAAGCCATCCTCGAGACGCACGTCGAAGGGGAAGGCGATCCCGAAGGTCGACGCCGTGATCCGGAGTCGTTCGGCCCCACTCGCGGGGGCGCGCTCGAGCACTCGAACCTTGCGCACCTGTGTGTCGAAGCTCGGAATCGAGACCTCGAGGTCGGTGACCCATGGCCATGCCGTGTCATAGGGAGCATCGAGGATTCCCTCGGTCCACGCCGCACTGGGGATCGACGCGCCCAATGCCCGGGCGCGCGCGATGGGGCCGAAC
>JADGOL010000304.1 GCA_017882995.1 Acidimicrobiales bacterium
ACTTCACGCCGTTCGTGCTCTACCAGCTCGAGGAGCTCGGCTTCTGTGAGTGGGGCGAGGCCAAGGAGTTCCTGCGCGACGGCCACATCGGTCCCGGCGGGAAGCTGCCCACCAACACCCACGGCGGTCAGTTGGGCGAGGCCTACATCCACGGGATGAACGGCATCGCCGAGGGTGTGCGCCAGGTACGGGGCAGCGCCGTGAACCAGGTCGAGGGGACCGAGCACATTGTCGTCACCGCCGGCACCGGCGTGCCCACCAGTGGGCTCGTGCTCGGCGTCGACCGCCGCTGACGCGAAGGTTCTCAGCCGCCGACGGGTGCGGCTTCGATCGAGGTCTTCGGCGCACCGTCCCGAGCCGACGTCTGTTGCCACCGCCGGGGTAGCCCGCCCCCGGCCACAACGGCGATCCCGAGGCCGACCACAGCCGCGCCGTACCACACCCACCACGGACCGAGATGGTTCTGGAGGACCAAGAACGACCCCGTGACGACGACGGCCACGGTGCCGAAGCGATCCGAGCGCGCGGCCACGAGGACCAGTGCCAGCGCGAAGGTCGGCCACAGGTAATAGGGCGCGATGGCGGGCTCGATCACCGGCCGCAGCGCGAGCACGATCGTCATGGCCCCCAGCAGCGTCGACGAGGACCAGAGCCTGCGCCAGGCGATGATCCCGAGCCCGACACCTGCCACGACGGTCAGGAAATGTGACGGCCCCGAGAGAACCTCGCCGTCTGCGGCATGCGGCGCCATCGAGGTCCATGGCGTCGGGAATTGCACACGGCCGTACCAGGGTTGCTGCACGATCCGGTAGGTGTCGTGGAAGTCGTAGCCGAGCGGGACGGCCAGCAGCAGGACGGAGGGAACCGCGCTCCGCACCACCATGCCCACGATCGAGGACCGGTCCGCCTTGGCCAGCAGCAGGGGCAGGACGAGCAGGACAAGAGGTTGGAAGGCCACCGCCACACCGAAGGTCCAGCCCGCGGCGCGCCCTTTGCCGTCCATGATCGACACGAAGGCATAACACGCCAATCCGACGGCGATGAGGTCGTCGGGGTGACCCCAGATCACCGCGACCGGCCACTGCAGGGCGGCCTCGGCGAGACACAGCGCGATGCGCCGTCGTGCCGGCACCCCCAATCGTTCGGCAAGCCGGTCGAAGGCGAACAGACTGAACGACCCGATCGCCATCACGTACGGGCCGACCACCAACCACGCCGTCGGATGTTGCAGCACGTACGGGTACGTCTCCGACAGATGCCACGCACCGGTCAGCATGGCGATAGGCGCGAGCACCAGGATGTACGCGGGGAAGGTGAGGAGCCCTGCCGCTGAGCCGTAGATGTCGCCGAATGACCCCCAGCCGATGTAGTGGGCGGTCCGGTAGTCCAACCACACGTCCCCCGACGTCAGCCAGTAGCGCCCGCCGTAGAGCCCGGTGAGCGGTCCCCACCACAACGAGTACGCCATGCCGGTGACGACCTGCACGGCGCCGAGGATGATCGGCCACCGCCGCCTCCGGGCGCGGATCTTCACGCGGGTGAGGAGATCCACGGTCGACACATTGCGGTCAGACGGCGTGGACCCGTGCCGATCGTCGAGCAACGTGGAATTCGACTCGAATGTCTGCACGGTGGGGATCCCTCGGTCAGGCGGAGGGCGTACCCTGCACCGACGTGATCACGACGTCCGACGCTATCCCACTGCAATCGATGTTCCGCGGACCGCAGTCCTCGACTTGGCATCGTTCGTCCCGACGTTGTCGGCGCCCACGAGGAGCAGTAGAAAGACTCCGATGACCGACCCCATCGACTACGACGAGTTCGGGCTCTTTCACGAGAACGCCGAGGAACACGGCCTGGTCTTCGACGGTCCTCCCGTCGTCCGACGCGTCGGTGTCGAGGTCGCGCCGGGCCGCACGGTCAGTGCCCTGGTGTGGGGAGAAGGCGAGCCCGAGTTGGTGTTCTTGCACGGGGGTGCCCAGAACGCCCACACCTGGGACACCGTGGCCTTGGCTCTCGGGCGTCCGCTGGTTGCCATCGACCTGCCCGGACACGGCCACTCCGACGGCCCCGGCGCGCGTCCCGACGGCCATCTCAGTGCACAGGGCAACGCTGCCGACGTTGCGGCCGCGATCCGACAGCTCGCCCCTGCCGCCAAAGCCGTGATCGGCATGTCACTGGGTGGGCTCACGACGATCGCGTTGGCCGCACAGGCACCCGACCTGGCGCGCGCCGTCATCCTCGTCGACGTCCTGCCCGGCCTCAAAGGAGCACGGTCGAAGCACATCGTCGACTTCGTGAACGGCCCCCCGACCTTCGCCAGCTTCGACGAGCTCTTGGAGTGGACCGTGCTGTTCAATCCCACCCGTTCCCCCTCGTCGCTGCGTCGCGGCATCCTCCACAACGCCGAACAACAAGATGACGGGACCTGGGTGTGGCGCTGGGCTCGCCACCGGATTGGGGAAGAGGCGATCGGCGTGGGCCTGAGCGGGGGCGACGCGGGTGGTGACACGAGTGGTGACGCGCTGTTCGAAGGATTGTGGGATTCGCTGGAGTCCATCGCCGTGCCGTTCCTCTTGGTCCGGGGGATGCGCCCTGACTCGGTTCTCGGTGACGAGGACGAGGCCGAACTACGCCGGCGCCTGCCCTCGGGCCGCGTCGTCCACGTCGAGGAGGCCGGTCACAGCGTCCAAGGCGACAGGCCCCTCGAGCTCGCCGCGCTCATCGAGGACTTCGTCTTCGGGAGCTGACCTCTGGCGGGTCAATGACCGACGTTCCCGAGACGCCCCGATCCGACGCCGAGGAAACCCGGTCCGAACTAACCTCCGGTTGGTTCGATCGGCAGAGGAGGAAACGCCATGCCCGAATTCCCGGCGGTCACGCACGTCGCCTTGACGGTCAGCAATCTCGACCGAAGTGTCCCCTGGTACGAAGCGCTCTTCGGTACGAAGCCGGTGATCGATGAGGACACCGGCCCGTTCCGCCACGTCGTGTGGGCGCTCGGTGGAGGCACCCTGGTCGGCCTCCATCAGTTCCCGAGCCCGTCGAGCACCGATCCGTTCACCGAGGATCGACCGGGACTCGACCACCTCGCATTCGCCTGCGCCAGTCGCACCGAGTTGGCTTCCTGGGAAGCCCGCCTGAACGACCTCGGCGTCAAGAACGGGGGAATCGTCGATGCGCCCTACGGGTCCGGTCTGTCATTCCGTGACCCGGACAACATCGCCCTCGAATTCTTCGCTCCTCCGGGGTAGCGACAGGTTCCGCGATGAGGAATCACTTTGACC
>JADGOL010000305.1 GCA_017882995.1 Acidimicrobiales bacterium
GCGATGGTGGCCACCCGCAGGAGGTCGGTGCTCGAGTGCACCGCGGCCGGGTGCAGCGGCGCGCCGCCCCATGCGGCCCGGGTGGCGTCGGGGTGGCTGACGTCGACCCGGACGATCGCCAGGTCGTAGGCGGCGCGCTCCTCGATGCTGGCCCATCCTTCGGACAAGGCGCGCGTCGAGGCTTCGAAGACGTCGGCCTCGTCGCTCCAGAGGGCCCGGTAGGAATCGGGGTCGGCGACGAGCGCGGGCAGGAGGTCCAGTGCCTGGGTGGCGGCCCAGGCCGTGCGGTCCAGGGTCACACCGCCGGGCACCGGCAGGTCGAGCACGGCCGCGGCGTGCTCGACGTCGCCCAGAGAACCGAGAGCGAACGCGACGAGCGCGGCGGCTCGATCGGTGACGACGTCGAAGTCCCCCACCCGGGCAGCCTCGACGAGAATTGCCCCGTACTCCTCGGCCAGGCCCTCGACGCAGAGCAATCCCAGGGCGATCACGCCGTCGGCGTCGTAGTGGTCGATCGAAGCCACCTCGACGCCGGGCGGGAGCGAACCCGGACGGACCAGAGCACGCCGGACGATCCCGGCAGAGACGTCGTGCCACAGCTCCATGGGCGTGGGCGTACCCGGCCAGTGCGACAACGAGCAGACCGTGCCCGGACGGGGCGCCCCGTCCACGATCACATGGGGACGGCGTTCGAGGAGCCCGGCCGGGACGTAGTGAAACGGTGTCGGCGATGGCCGGGTCTTGGCCACCTGCTACGGCAGGGCGTCGATGCGCCCGGCGAGGTCGAGATCCAGGCGGGTGAGGCCACCTTCGGAGTGGGTGGTCAGGCGCAAGGTGACAGTGTTCCAGCGGATGTCGATGTCGGGATGGTGGTCCATCTCCTCGGCCAGCGCACCCACCGCGTTCACGTACGCCAGTGCGTCGGCGAAGTCCCTGCCACGACGCGTCTTCACGAGCTCGTCACCGTGACGCTCCCATACCATGCCGTCGGCCAAGGCGGCGTCCACGGTGCGGTGATCGAGGACCTCCATGGTCCGCAGCCTACAAGTGCCGATGCGCGCCGATCGCAGTGACGGTTTCGTCGTCAGGGCTCACGAGATGGGCCCCGATCCTTCACGAGTTCGTCGTCACGCGGTCGGTCAGGGGTGTGTCATGTCTTCGGGTCGCACAGCCTGGTCGAATTCCTCGGGGGTGAGGTATCCGAGTGAGACCGCCGACTCCCGCAGGGTGCTGCCCTCGGTGTGTGCCTTCTTCGCTACCTCGGCGGCCTTGTCGTAACCGATGAGCGGGTTGAGGGCTGTAACGAGCATCAGCGAGTGCTCGAGGTGCCGACGGATCTGGGCCCGGTCGGGCTCGAGACCCTCCACCGCGAACTCTCGGAACGCTTGACACGAGTCTGCCAGCAGCGTGATCGAATGCAAGATGTTGTGGATGATGACGGGCTTGCACACGTTGAGCTCGAGATTGCCGCGACTCCCCGCCACTGCCACGGCGGTGTCGTTCCCCGTCACCTGGATGCAGACCATGATCATCGCCTCGCACTGGGTGGGGTTGACCTTGCCCGGCATGATCGACGAGCCCGGCTCGTTCGGGGGCAACACCAGCTCGGCGAGCCCACTTCTGGGCCCGGACCCGAGCCAACGGATGTCGTCGGCGATCTTGGTGAGCGACACCGACAACGTGCGCAACGTGGCGCTCGCCTGCACGAGGGCATCGTGCGCGGCGAGCGCCGCGAACTTGTTGGGCGCGGACACGAAGGGGAGCCCGGTGATCTCGGCGATGTGGGCCGCCACGCGGGCACCGAACTCCGCGTGGGTGTTGAGGCCCGTCCCCACCGCGGTCCCGCCCAGCGCCAGCTCGTAGAGGTCGGGGAGACACGCCTCGATCCGCTTCAGATCGGCGCCGAGCTGGGCCACGTACCCCGAGAATTCCTGCCCCAGCGTGAGTGGCACGGCGTCCATGAGGTGGGTGCGACCGATCTTCACGATGTCGGTGAACGCCTCGACCTTGACCGCCAGCGCGTCGCGCAGCGCTCGCACCGAGGGAAGAAGGACATGGCTGATCTGCTCCACGGCAGCGATGTGCATCGCCGTGGGGAAGGTGTCGTTGGACGACTGGGACATGTTGACGTGGTCGTTGGGGTGGACCGGGCTCTTCGATCCCATGACCCCGCCGGCGAGCTCGATGGCCCGATTCGAGATGACCTCGTTGGCGTTCATGTTGGTCTGGGTCCCGCTGCCGGTCTGCCACACCCGGAGGGGGAAGTGGGCGTCGAGCGTGCCGGCGGTGACCTCGGCGGCCGCCTGGGAGATGAGTTGGGCGACCTTCGGGTCCAAGACGCCGAGATCGGCGTTGGTGCGCGCCGCCGCGTCCTTCAAGATCCCGATGGCGCGGATCATCGAGCGCGGCATGACGTCGTCGCCGATGGAGAAGTGCACGAGGGATCGCGCCGTCTGGGCACCCCAATACCGGTCGGCGGGCACCTCGATGGGACCCATCGAGTCGGTCTCGGTTCTAGACGCCGTCACACGATCACCTCCACCTGCGAAACTACCCGCGCTCCACGTGCGCCCGGATCGATGCACCGTCATCGCTCAACCAGCCCTTGGACCCGGCGTAGTCGAGCATGGCCGCGAAGTCGGTCTCCCACGTCTCGTCCACCGTGCCCGCCGCCAGGCGCCGCACCGCCTCGACATGGACCTGCGCCTCGCCGTCACCGTCGAGGCTGCCCACGGCATTGGCCCGGAGCGCCCCGTCGAGCGCGCCGGCGGCGCCGCCACCCCGGACCGTGACGTGGAACCGCGTGCAGTCGGCCGGTTCCTCGAGTGTGACCGTCGCCGGCTCGGCGCCGATGTCGACTACGACCTGCATGACCTCTCCTCTCGGACTGGCTCACTCACCATGGCATCGCTACCCCACCGTTGGGACGCACGATCTGTCCGGTCACGAAACGCGACGCGTCCGAGGCCAAGTACAACACGGCATGGGCGATGTCCTCGGGCCGTCCCACCATGCGCAGCGGGGTGGACCGGGCCACGGCGTCGAGGACGGCCTGGCGATGGGCCTCGTCGACGGTGCCGTCGGTCGAGACGAAGCGCCGACTCGTCATGGCCGTCTCCACGAACCCCGGCGCCACCGCGTTGACCCGCACCCCGAGGGGGCCCATCTCGGTGGCGAGCACCCGGGTGAGCTGGACCACCGCCGCCTTGGCCATGCCGTAGCCGGCCAGGCCCGGTGACGGGGTGTCGATCGCCGCGGACGCCATGTTCACGATCGAGCCCGATCCCTGCGCGCTCATGACGCGCGCCGCGGCGCGACATCCCCGGAACACGCCCGTGAGGTTGACGGCCATGATGCGGTCGAAGGCATCGTCGTCGAAGTCCACCACCGGTGCCTGGAGGATGATGCCGGCGACATTCGCCATGACATCGAGACGCCCGAGGTCGGTCACCGCCGCGTCGACGAGGGCGTCGAGCTCACCAGCCCCCGTGACGTCGACACGGCGGGCGAGAGCACGAGTCCCCGCCTCTGCGAGCTGCGCCGCGGTCGACTGCGCACCGTCGAGGTCGAGGTCCGCGCACAGCACGGCCGCGCCCGCCGCGCCCAGCAACTCGGCCGAGGCCCGACCGATGCCCGACGCCGCGCCGGTGACCACGGCCACCCGCCCGGTCAGATCGAAAGCGGCCAAAGCCTCGGGGTTCACTGCGGCGCGCTCCCGTGGATCGACGCCGTGACGCGTCGGGCCGCGCCGAGCAGGGCGTCACCGAAGCGCGGGATCTCCTCACCGGTCAGCTTCTCGGGCAGACCCACGACGGTGAGAGCCAACGCCACCGCCGCGTCGGCCCCGAACACGGGAGCCGAGATCTGGCTGAGGCGGTAGGTCGCACCCTCCTCGAGCTCTTGGAGGAGGTACTCCTCGTGCGCGAACTCCTCCACTGCCACCGCCAGCGCCCGGCGTCGAGCGTCGCGACCCGACAGGGCGCGGCTCAGCTTCAGGTTGGCGACGGCCTCGAGGTTGAGCGCGTAGCCGCGCTGGCGGATGACGGCCAGGGCCGAGCGCAACCGCTCCTTGTCGTCGAGCGTGGCGCCGGGCCCCAGCCGGTCCAGCCACTGCTCGACAGCGTCGGGCCCGGCCCAGGCCAGGAAGACCGTGCCCAGAGGCGGGGCCAGGGGGACGCGCTGGCCCACGGTGAAGGTGAGCCACATCGGCCCGGGACGCCCCGCGGTGGCCAGGAGGACCATCTCGTCGCCGACGGTGCTCGACGCCACCACCTGCGCGCCGAGGTGGGCGGCGAGCTCTTCCATCTCGGGCCGGGCGTGGTCGACGAGATCGAGCTGGCGGGCCCCCGCCGCGTGCCCCGCCGCGATGAGCGCCGGACCGAGCGTGTAGGTCTTGTCCACCGGGTGGCGCAACAGCCAGCCCGACCCCGTCAGGGTGGTGCACACCCCGTGCGCCGTCGCCTTCGACATGCCCAGGGCGCGGGCGAGCTCGGAGAGGCCGAAGGACTCCCCCGGACGCGACGCCAGGAAGTCGATCACCGTCACCACCCGCTCCACCGACGGGGACCCGGCCACCGCTCAGGCCCCGCGCCCGGTGCGACCTGGACCGGCGACGCCCTCGGGGCGTGCCGCCGCTGCGACCGCGGAGCCGAAGACCTCGGCCAGGCGCGCCTGGCCCTCGTCGCCGGGATGGATGCCGTCGGCCAGGTGCTCGGCCGTGATCACCTCGGCACCGGGGATGAGCACGATGGCGTCGTCGCCCCCGTCGATGCGGGCCCGGACGGCCTCTTCCATGGCCACACGCAGGTCGACCAACGTCGCGCCCAACCGGTTGGGCGTCGTCTCGGCGTCGGGACGGAGCACCGGGCTCGCCACCACCATCGGCGTGTCGGGGTGCCCCTGGCGGACGATGTCGAGGAAGGCCCGCGTCGTCTCGAACATCATGCCCGGGCTGTGGGGGGTGCGCGTCCAGCAGTTGGTCCCATGCGAGATCGAGATGACGTCCGCCGCCAATGCGGCGACGGCCTCGGCGCAGGGGATCTCGCCGCGCGCCGAGCCTGCGTAGCCCAGGTTGACGAGATCGAGACCGTGGCGTCGGGCCGCCACTACTCCCCATGCCAGTGCCGGCGCGCTCGCCACCCAGCCCTCGAGCAGCGAGTCGCCGTAGGCGACCCAGCGCGGGCCGCGTGGCGCGGGATCGATCGAGCCTCCCACGGCGCGCAGGGCGAGAACTTCGGGTCGCATGCCCTCGGGGAGATAGACCACGGCGGGCTCCTCGGCTCGGCCCGTGCCCAACGAGAGCGTCACCGTCCCGGCGCCGAGCACCGCCGGCTGCTCGTCGACCTGCTCGCCGGCGCGCCACAACGCGAACGTCGTCCCCGCCCCCGGGCCGCGGTAACCGAGATCGTCCGTGGCCGTGACGTAGTCGAGGGTGAGGGCCGAGGCGTCACCGACGAGCTCGAGGCGGACCCCGGCCGGGATCTGGGCGCACTGCCAGGTGTCGGCAGGAATGCGAGATGCGTCTCGGGGATCGAAGCGCGGATAGGGAACACCGGGTGCGGCGCGCCACGCGCAACCCGCCAAGAACGGCTCGACGTCCGGCGACCGACCCGTCGTGGCCGTCACCGGTTGGGCCGTCACGAGCCGGTCACAGGTGATCGGGCACCGGGTAGGGGAACTTCACCCCCACCCCGCCGTCGACCGACAGCACCTGACCGTTCACGTAGGCCGACAGGTCCGAGGCGAGGAACACGATGGCGGCCGCGATGTCCTGGGGCAGCGCCACCCGGTCGAGCGGTGAGTTCGCAGCGTTGACCGCTTTGCCCTTGTCGCCGAGATAGCCCGACACGCGCGGTGTCCACACGATGCCCGGCGCCACCGCGTTGACGCGGATGCCGATCGGGCCCAGCTCGACCGCGGCCGAGCGCACCAGGCCGATGAGTCCCGCCTTGGCCGCGCCGTAGGCGGCGTGGCGCGGCGCCGCGGTGAGCCCCGACGCCGAGGCCACGAACACCATGACGCCACCGCCGGCGTCGCGCAGCGCCCGGCCCCCGACCGAGACCGCCAGGTAGGCGTGGCGCAGGACGATGTCGTGGTGCCAGTCCCACAACTCGTCGTCCATGTCGAGCAGGCCGCGGTACTGGGCCATGCCCACGATGTCGACGATGCCACCGAGTCCTGTGGCCCCGATCCCGGCCAACAGGCCCGGTGCCTCGGCGAAGAGCCGCTCGGCGTCGGCCCGGACCGTGGCGTTGCCGACCCAGGCCACCCCGCCGACCTCGGCCGAAATGTCGTTGGCCAGGTCGGGGTCGAGGTCGACACAGAGCACCTTGGCCCCGGCCTGGGCCAGGGCATGGCTCGTTTGGCGTCCGATCCCCTGGCCCGCACCGATGACGACCACGCCCCGGCCGTCCATGCGGAGCATCCCCGGGTAGTCGGGAACCGCAGTGTCGTCAGAACGCGTCATGGGTCCTCGTCGGGCTGCCCGGAGACGGGGTCAGCCGGTGACGGTGACCGACGCCTGGATGTCGCGCTTCTCGAGCTCGGGGATGACCTTGGTACCGAGGAGCTCGATGGTGCGCATGATCGACTCGTGGCTCAGGTAGCCGAACTGGACGTAGCAGATGAGCTGGTCCACGCCGAGCTCGGCGTACTTCACCATCTTCTCGACGCAGGTGTCGGGGTCACCGACGATGATCATGTCGGCCTCGGAGAACCACTTGGGGTCGAACTTGCCCTCGATCTGACGCTTGAGCAAGGGGAACATCCTCTCCTTCTCCTCGTCGGAGAGATGGGGCACCTCCCACTCCAATATGAACTCCGCCAGGTTCTTGTACCACCACCACACCGAGTCCCAGATGCCGTTGGCCTCGGCTTGCTCCATCGAGTCCGCACAGTGGACGAGCGTGTAGGCGGCCACCTTGTTGGTGGTGACCTCGGTAAGCGGCGTGGGGTTCTTGGCCCCCTCGCGGTATTGCTTGATGTGCTCGGCCATCTTGGTGATCGGCTGCATGATCGAGAACGACAACAGGCCCATCCCCAACTTGCCGGCCACTGCGGCCGATCCCTCGGACGTCGCGGCCATCCATGCCGGCGGGTGAGGAACCTGGACGGGCTTCGGCGTCACCATGCGACGGGGGAAGTCGAGGTATTTGCCGTGGAACTCGAAGTACTCCTCGCGCCACGCCTGGACGGTGGCCTCGATGGCCTCTTGCCACTCGGCCCGGCTCTCCTCCACCGGCACGTGGAAGGCGGTCTGCTCCATGGGGGTGGACCGGCCCGTCCCCCACTCGACGCGGCCGCCCGAGAGGACATCCGCGGTGGCGACCTTCTCGGCCACATGGACGGGGTGGCAGAACTGGTGCGGCATGAGGACCACGCCGAACCCGAGGCGGAGGTTCTTCGTCGCCTGGGACAGCGCGCCGATGATGACCTCGGGGGCGGGAGAGTGCGACCGGCCCTCGCGGAAGTGGTGCTCGACGTGCCACACCGTGTTGAATCCGAGGGTGTCGGCCAGCTTGATCTGCTCGAGCGCCTCGGCGTAGGCCTCCTGCTCGGCCTTGCGCTGGCCCCAGGGGTGTTCCCCGGGCCACGGCTTGGGCACGTCGATCTCATACAGCAGGTCGAGCTTCACACCCACCCCCATGTCACACGTTGGTGTTCGATATTTCGAACACTAGATCCGGATACTGAACGCTTCCACTCGAAACATAGGGACGGGGGCCTCGGTCGTCAAGGGACGGTCGGTGGGAGTGCCCTCAGGTGGTGGACAGTAGGGTCGATTTCGTGATCGTCGGGGTGCCGGCCGAGCGTAAGCCCGGAGAGAATCGCGTCGCCCTCACCCCCGACGGGGCCCGTGAGCTGACCACCCACGGACACCGCGTCCTCGTCGAGATTGGAGCGGGCTCGGGGTCGGCTATCGCCGATGACGACTTCGCCGCCGCGGGCGCCGAGATCGTGACGACCACCGAGGCCTGGAGCGCCGATCTCGTGCTCAAGGTGAAAGAGCCCCAGCGCGAGGAGTTCGGGCTGCTGCGCGGTGATCAGGTGCTGTTCACCTTCTTGCATCTCGCCGCCTACCCCGGCGTCGCCGATGCCCTGCTGGAAGCGGGGACGACGGCCATCGGATACGAGACGGTACGGGCCGCGTCGGGCGCACTGCCGCTGTTGGCGCCCATGAGCGAGGTGGCGGGGCGTCTGGCGCCGCAGATCGGCGCCCACTACCTGGAACGCGGCAACGGAGGGCGCGGCGTGCTGCTCGGCGGTGCGCCCGGCGTCCGTCCCGGTCGTGTCGTGGTGATCGGGGCCGGCACGGTGGGGACGAACGCGGCGTGGATCGCCCAGGGCATGGAGGCCGAAGTGATCCTCATCGACCGCGACCTCGACCGGTTGCGCGTGGTCGACCAGATCCACCGGGGCCGCATCATGACCCTGGCGTCGAGTCACGCCGTGGTGGAACGGTCCATGCGCGACGCCGATCTCGTGATCGGGGCCGTGCTCGTGCCCGGAGGCCGGGCCCCGGTCGTCGCCACCGAGGAGATGGTGCGGGGCATGGTGCCCGGGTCGGTCATCGTGGACGTGGCCGTCGACCAGGGCGGCTGCATCGAGACGACGGTCGAGACCACCCACGAACATCCCGTCGTGGTGCGCCACGGGGTGCTCCACTACGGCGTGGGGAACATCCCCGCCGCGGTCCCTCATACCTCTACCTACGCGCTCACCAACGCCACCTTTCCCTATGCGCTCACCGTCGCCGACAGTGGTGTGCGCGCGGCGGTGCAGTCCGACCCTGCGCTGGCCGGCGGCGTGGTCTGCGCGTCGGGACATCTCACCAACGCCGCAGTCGCCGAGGCATTGGGCCGAGATGCTGTCGCACCGCTCGACGCCTTGGCGCTCGGCTCCCGCTAACAGCAACAGTTAGCGGCAACAGCTAGCCCGGCGCACCGGGGTCCGGAAGCCGTTCTCGGAAGGCCCTGACCCCGACGACGGCCACCCCGGCGCGTCGCACCGAGTCGGCCAGTGCCGCGTCCGATGTCACGACGGTGACCTCGGCGTCGTCACCGAGCGAAGGCAGCAGAGCGACGATGGCGTGGTCCGCCGCGTTCGGCCCGCCCGGGGCGAAGCGCGAAGTGATGCCGGCGGACGCGGCGTCGTCGATCTCACCGGGCCCGGGACGGCCGTCGAAGACCACCGTGACCGCGACATCGGGCTCGACCAGCGTGGCCAGCTCGGAGACGAGTCGGCGCCGGGCCCCGGGCCGGTCGCGCCACCACCCGTCAGGGCGAGAGCCGATGAGGTTCATGCCGTCGACCACCCAGTGCACGAGCATCCCCGATCGATTCTCCGGACGCGCCGTCCCGCGCAGAGACTACGGGGACAGCTCCGCCGGGACCTGCACAGGCGTCGGCGTCGCGATGGCCGCGGCGCGGCTGGTCTCGGCCGCTTCGAGAAGGAAGGCCTCGATGGCCTCGGGCTCGATGGGCTTCGAGAAGAGGAAGCCCTGGCCCCGGTCGCAGTGCTCGGCTTGGAGCTTGGCGAGCTGGTCGTTGTCCTCGATCCCCTCGGCCAGGGTCTCGAGCCCGAGGGTGCGGCCCAGTTCCACCAGGGTGTGGATGAGGGCGCCGGATTCCGGGGAGTCGGCCATCGCCGCGATGAACGACCGGTCGATCTTCAGAGCATCGACGGGGAACTGGCGGAGATAGGCCAGTGACGAATAGCCGGTGCCGAAGTCGTCGATGGCTACCTGGACACCGAGGTCTTTGATCTCCCGCAGTCGTCGGACCGTGGCATCGGCGTCGCGCATCAGCGTGCTCTCGGTGATCTCGATCACGAGTGTGGTCGGATCCAAACCGGTTTCTGCCAACGCCTCTTTGACGTGGTCCACGAAGGCGTGGATCTCGAGCTGGCGCATCGAGACGTTGACCGACATCGAGAGCTTGAAGCCGCGTCGGTGCCACTGGGCGGCCTGCCGACACGCTTCGAACAGGACCCAGCGCCCGACGTCCACGATGAGACCGGAGTCTTCGAGCATGGGGATGAACTGGTCGGGCGGGACCACACCTCGGACCGGATGGCGCCAACGCATGAGGGCCTCGACTCCCGAGACGCTCACGTGGTCGAGGTCGAACACCGGCTGGTACAGAAGGAAGAACTGCTCCTCGGCCAGAGCGCAGCGAAGGTCGGCGTCGAGCTCGATGCGGTCGAGCACTGCCGTCTGCATCTCGGGCCGGAACAGCGCCGAGCGGTTCTTGCCCAGGGCCTTGGCCCGGTACAGGGCGATGTCCGCGTCGCGCAGGAGCTCGGATGCCGAATTGCGTTGCCCGCCCGCGATCCCGATGGAGGCGGTCACCGTGAGCGACACCGAGGCATACCCCTCGATCCGGAAGGGCTCGCGCAGCGCGTCATGGAGCCGTTCGGCCACCATCTCGGGCCCGGCACCGAGCGAGGCCCCCTCGGCGAGGACGACGAATTCGTCGCCGCCGAGCCTTCCCACCGTGTCGCTCTCTCGCAGGATCCCCACGAACCGGTGGGCCACGGCCTGGAGCACCTTGTCGCCGGCGTCATGGCCCAGTGAGTCGTTGATGTCCTTGAAGTTGTCCAGGTCGACGAACAGCGCGGCCACCGGTCGGTACTCGCGTCGCGAGCGGACGAGCATCTGGTCGGCTCGATCAAGGATCAGGGTCCGGTTGGGGAGCCCGGTCAGCGGGTCGTGCAGCGCCACGTGGAGAAGCTGGGACTCGGCCTCCTTGCGTTCGGTGATGTCGCGCAGGTTGCCCACGTATCCGGCCACCGAGGGGTTGTCGCGGAGGTTGCTCACCACCGCCTCGGCGTAGCGGTAGGCGCCATCGGTGTGGTCGACGCGGAACTGGATCGGCTCGGTCACCGTCACCGTGTTGATCATCGCGGAGAGCTGCGCCTCGACACGAGTCCGGTCCTCGGGATGCACGAGGTCGGTGGCGCGCAAGCCCAGGACGTCCTCGGGATTCCGACCGAACAGCGACAGCGTGGCGGGGCTGGCATAGAAGATGCGGCCCTCGGCACCCATCACGAAGGTGGTGTCGGTGGAGTTCTGGACGAGGGAGCGGAAGCGCTCCTCGCTGACGCGCATGGAGGTCTCGGCCTCCTCTTTCTGCTCGATCGCCGCCCCGGCCATGCGAATGACGAACAAGAGCACGAAGGCGCCCATGAGTCCGAGGGCTTCGCTCTTGCCGACAGAGAGGAACGACGGCGCCCAGTGCTGCCAGATGGCTACCTGGCCCACGACGATGCCGGTGAGGCTCCACAGCGCGGTGCGCCGCCACGTGCGGGACCCGTCGTGGGAGACGTTCTCGAGCGCCACGAACGCGAACGCCGCGGTCAGCACCGGGCCCCACCCGCTCAGATAGATGACCGCGGTCACCGCGGCCGCATGCCAGGCCACCCTGGCGTTGAGCCACAGCTTGGTCGGGTGGCGGCGGCACAGGGCTTCGAGGCCGATGCTCCCGGCCGGGATGGCCGCGAAGACCGCCAGCCACAGCCATACCGGCACGTGGGCGACCACTCCGAAGCGCCGGAGGAACAAGAGCGTGGCCAGGGCGGCCGGCCCCATTGCGTACCCGAGGATGTAGGGGTTCAGCCGGGCCCGCTTGGAGGGGCGGACCGTGGCGGCGATCTCAGAGGGATGGCCCCTCCAACTCGAAGCGAGCAGCGCCTCAGGCCCCTCCGGTTCCCCAGCTGACATTCGTCACCCCCCCAGTGCTATGAGCAGCCAGTTCGCGCCTATTCGTATCGACGGACCCGCAGATCTCCTTGAGGTTTTCGCCCGCGTCCGACCCTCCCGGAGCGGGCGCACCTCGAGGTCCGAAGTCCCTGGGCCCCCGCCGGGGTCTCCCGCCGCTCGCGCCGGCGTGTCACGGGCATGCACCTCGCCATGTCGCCCCAGGTCAGAGGGTACGAATCGATCCGACACCCGGGGACCGCGGCCGACTCCATCAGCGTCGGGTCATCTCCTCGGTCGGGACCACCATCCCTTCTCGCCCACGGCGAGGCCGGCGTCGGACAGTTCCTCGAGCGCCAACGAGACCTCTCCGAGGGGAAGCCCGCTGCGGCGGACCACCACGTCGAGCGTGGCCGGGTCCTGGTCGAGGGCTTCCCGCACCCGGCTTGCCATGGCTCGCAGCGGTGCCGTCGGACGGGGCCCGGCCTGGCGACGAACGACCGGGGGGCGGCGGGGAGGGGTGATGTCGGGACGGGTCACGATGGCGAGCTCGACCGCGGTCAGGACGTCGTCCACGTCCCGGACCGGGGCCGCACCCTCCACCAGCAGGCGGTTGGTGCCGGCCGACGCGGGACTGCGCACCGAACCGGGGACAGCGGTGACGGTGACCCCTCGAGCCAGGGCGGCGGCCACGGTGTGGAGGGATCCGCCGCGGTGGTGACACTCCACCACCACCACGACATGGGCCAGTGCGGCCATGACCCGGTTGCGCACCGCGAACCACCACCGCGCGCTGTGGACACCGGGAGGGATCTCCGACAGCATCGCACCGCGGCATCCGAGCGCGTCGCGCAATGCCGCCTGTGAACGCGTCGTGGCCGCGTCGAGCGCAGTACCCAGGACTGCGACGGTGGTGGCGCCGTCGTCCACGCCGAGTGCGCCGCCGTGCGCGGCGGAGTCGATCCCGAGGGCGCCACCCGAGACAACCACCACACCCGAACGCGCCAAGTCGCGACCGAGCTCGGAGGCCACACCCAGCCCGTAGGCGGTGGCCGAACGCGTTCCCACCACTGCCACCCGGGGCCTGCGCTCGAGCGCCGCCACCTCGCCCATGCCGAACAGCACCCCCGGAGCCTGACGATCATCGGCCAAGGCGGGCGGATACCCCGGACGTCCCAGGATCATGACCGAAACGCCTGCCTGTACACACGAGGTGGCCACCGCGTCGAGCGTTCGAGGGACCGCCTTGGTGCGGTACCGGCGATCGGGGTCGGCCCGGTGGCGTCCCCGGGCGATCGCCTCCCATGCTTCTGGCGCGTCGTACCCGTCGAGGAACTTGCGCAGCACTCCCGGGGACGCTCCCAACGCGGCGAGACCGGCGCCGTAGAGCTCGTCGTCGGTGAGCGTCGACGAGGCGGTCACTGCCCGGGCTCCGCCACCAGCGCGGTGCGCGCCGAGCGAAGTTGCAACGCTTCGGCGACGTGGCGCTCGTCCACGCCCCGAACGCCGTCGAGATCGGCGATGGTCTGGGCCACCCGGCGCACCCGATGCAAACCTCGGGCGGAAAGCGTGCCCGATCGCAACCTACGCTCGAGCAGGGCCGCCGCATCGGCCGACAAGGCGCAAGGGCTGTCGACGGCGTCGAAGCGAAGCTCCGAGTTGCATCGCACGCCCCGCTCCCGGGCGAGCGCCCGGGCCTGACCGACACGCGACGCCACCACTGCCGAGGAGTCGCCGGGCGGACCGCCCAAGAGGTCCTCCACATCGGGACGGCCGAGGGTGATGGCAAGGTCGAAACGGTCGAGCAACGGTGCAGACAACCGGCGGAGGTAGCGGCGGCGCATCGTCTCGGTACACCGACAGGCGCCGGGCAAGCCTCCTTCACCACATGGACACGGGTTCATGGCGCCCACCAGGAGGAACCGAGCCGGGAAGTCGATCGCACCTCTGGCGCGGCGGACCCGGATCACGTGCTCCTCGAGCGGTTGGCGCAGGGCGTCGAGGATCGTCGCCGGGAACTCGCCGAGTTCGTCGAGAAAGAGCACCCCGGCATGGGCCAAGGAGATCTCCCCCGGACGCAGCCACGATGACCCGCCACCCACGATGGCCACCTCGGTGGCGCCATGATGGGGAGCGCGAAAGGGCGGGCGCGAGGGGAACGTGCCGGCGCCGGCCGACGCGCCGGCGGCGGAATGGATGCGCAGCACTTCGAGCGCCTCGTCCCGGGTCAGGTCGGGAAGGATGCCCGGCAGACGGGTAGCGAGCATGGTCTTTCCCGAGCCCGGCGCCCCCACCAACAAGAGGTGGTGACCACCGGCGGCCGCGATCTCGAGCGCGCGCCGTGCCACCACCTGACCGCGAACCTCGAGGAGGTCGGGCTCGCTCACCGCCGGCGGGGACGCCGCGGCACACGGGGTGTCGGCCCACGTGCCCCGGCCCAGCAAGGCGGCGACAACCTCGGCCACGGTGGATGCGGGTCGGACGCGCTCGCCTGCCACCAACGCCGCCTCGGCGGACGCGGCCACGGGCACGACGATCTGTTGCGCGCCGATCGACGCCACCAGGGACGCGATCCCGGGAACGGGACGGACCGACCCGTCGAGTCCGAGCTCACCCACGAAGCCGGTTTGCTCGACGCATCGGGACGGCAGCACCTCGGCGGCCACAAGCAGCCCGATGGCAATGGGGAGATCGAGCCCGGCCCCCGTCTTGCGTACCCCGGACGGCGCCAAATTGACGGTGACCCGGCGAGACGGCCACGACAGCTGGCTCGACAGCAATGCGGCTCGGACGCGGTCTCGCGACTCGCGTACGGCCGCGTCGGGTAGCCCGACGACGGTGAAGCCGGGCAGCCCCGCCGAGACGTGGACCTCGACCGACACGGGGCGGCCGTCGACCCCGTGCAGGGTGGCGGAAGGAATACGAGCGAGCATGGCGGGGCTCCGGAGTGCGACGACACGGGTTGAGCGGGTCGTTCCGACAGGAGCGGGCCATAAGAAAGGCACCGGCCACGCGAGGTGCTCCTCGGAGCGTAGGTGCCGGTTGTATCGGTGCCGGGCCCGGTCGCGAACCGGTTGTTTCAGGACCCGGGTTGGACCACGGTCGGTGCGGTCGGTGCGGGCAACAGGTCGGCAGGACGGCGGTTGAGCTCGCAGTCGAGCTCGGCGCCGAGCATGACGACCAAACCCGTCAGGTACAACCACAGGAGCAGGGCGGCCACACCGGCGAAGGCGCCATAAGTCCGCGACTCATGGCCGAAGTGATCGAGATAGAAGGAAAACGCGGCCGACGCACCGAGCCAACCCACCGCGGCGACCACGGCACCCGGGCTCACCCATTGCAGTCGGCTCCTCTTTCGGTTCGGCCCGAAGGAGTAGTACGCCGACAAGAGCAGCACGACCAGTGCCATGGCTCCGGCCCAACGGATGACCGACCACGCGGCGTCCGAAGTGGACCGGGCCAGCGCCACCGACGACGGCAGCAGGGCGCGTATCGGGTCGCCGAGGACCAACAGACCCGAGGCTGCACCCCCGAGGAGAATCGTGAGGACCAGGAGCGGGACCGCAATCAACCGCCGACGGACGAAGCCGCGGTCGGAGCTGACCTCGAAGGCCACGTCCAGGCCTACCTGGAGGGCCGCCATCGCCTCCACCGCGCTCCAGAGGGCCACGGCGAGACCGAGAACGACCTCGACTCCCCCACCCGCGCCCTTGGTGGGGTTGCGCAGTGCCTCGTCGATCGTCTGCGACATCTGCACCGGGAGGACCACGTTCACACCGTGGACCAGGCTCCGCAGCTGCGAGGCCGACAGTCCGACGATCCCCACCAGGGCGACCGCGGCAAGGGTGGCGGGAAAGATGGCCAGGAACCAGTGGAAGGCGAGACTGGCCGCGCTGGTCGTGATGCGGTCCTCGACCGCCTCGCGAAAGATCTTGCGACCGATCCCCGGCCACAGCGCCACGGCAACGAACCTCGCACGGACCCCGTGACGGGCCGTCTCCGTCGCATCGACCGGAGGCTCGGCGGACTCGGTCGTCTTCTCGGTTGCCACGGTCTCAGCGCGTTCCACGGCTGCGCTTAGTGCACGACGGGTTGGCCGGCGTCATTGACCGCGTACCACAGACCACCGGAATTGCGGATCCCCTGGCCGGTCGCCTGTCCCGAAGCGGTGTCCCCGATCCAGCGGTACAGCGGCCACCCGTGGTAGGTGACCTGCAGCGTGGGGCCGCGCCGCGTCGTCCCGATCAGGGCCCTGTCCACGGAGCCGCCGATCACCGGCGTGGTGACTCCTGACGGCAACGTGGCCGGGGGCCACTGGGTGGCGCAGTACCCGAAACAGGTCGACCTACTCGAATCGTGGTCGGGGACGAAGAGATACAGCGTGAGCCCGTACCCGTCGACGAGGACCGTCCCGAGGCCTTTCACCGTGCCCGACTGCACCATGTAGCCCGGACCTCCGGCCCCGGTGGTCGGCGCGCCGCCGCTCGGAGGGCCGATCAGGTGTGCGCCGGACTGCCCGCACGCGCACGCGAGCACGGGCAGCACAGCCAACAGGACCAGTCGCGCCCTCAACGACCCTTGAACCTCGGCTCCCGCTTCTCGGCGAAGGCCCGCATGGCCTCGCCGGTGTCCTCGCTGTAGAAGTTGATGGTCTGACACCGGGCCTCGTCCTCGAGTGCCTGGGCCATCGTCACCGACATCGAGTTGTCGAGCAGCTTCTTGGTCATGGCCAGCGCCAAGGGCGGGCCCTCGGCCAGTCGCCGCGCCCAATCCTCGACGAAGGCGTCGAGCTCGTCGTCGGCGACGACGCGGTTGAGAAGCCCGTAGGAAGCCGCCTCCTGCGCGGAGAGGATGTCGGCGAAGTAGGCCAGCTCCTTCGCCTTGTGCAGACCCACCAACCTGGGCAGCAACCACGAGGAGCCACCGTCGACCGACAGGCCCCGCCGGGCGAAGATCTCGGAGAACCGGGCGTTGTCCGAAGCCACGGTGAGGTCACACCCCAGAGCGAGGCTCATGCCCGCCCCCGCCGCGATACCGCGGATCTTGGCGATGGTGGGTTTGGGGAGCTTGTGCAACGCCAGCATCACCTGACCGAAGAACTGCATGCGGACGATATGGGGATCCGAGGGGTCACCGCTCACGCCCCTAGGGTCGGCGATATCCGCGCCCGAGCAGAACGCTCCCCCCGCGCCCGTCACCACCACGACACGGTCCTCCCGCCGTCGGGCGACCTCGGCGAACGTGTCGGACAGCTCCTGCCACATGAGGCCGTTGCCGGCGTTCTTTCGTTCCGGGCGGTTCAGCGTTACGGTCACGACCCCGCCGTCGCGCTCCACGATGATGGTCTCGGTGCTCACGGCGACACCATACCCATCGCCACCGACTCGACCCCAGGCCGGACGACGTGGCGTCGGGGACCGTCGGGAAACGGGTCAGAAGGCGTCTTGGAGCACCTCGACAGCGAGGACCCCGCCGACCCCGCTCGTCACCGCGGCCACGTCGAACCGGATGTGCTCGTAGCGCGCTCCGGCCCGGCGCGCACTGCGCAGCCACGACCTCGCCACGGCGCGCACACGGCGCTGCTTGGCCGGGGTGACGGCCTCGAATGGCGAGCCGAAGCGCAACGAGTTGCGAGTCTTCACCTCGCAGAACACGAGGACCTCGCCTTCGCGGCTCCGCGCCACGATGTCGAGCTCGCCCTCGGCACAACGCCAGTTGCGATCGAGCACTTCATACGAAGCACTCCGATACCACGCCACGGCCGCCTCCTCGCCGCGCACACCCAGGGCGGCACGGCGGGTCTCGGCCACGGCGAGTCAGCTGTCGCGGTCGGGAAGCCGTTCCACGTTCACGTCCCGGAAGGTGATGACGCGGACGTGGGGCACGAAGCGCGCCGGGCGGTACATGTCCCACACCCAGGCGTCGTCCAACTCGAGCTCGACACAGGTCGGGGACGACCCGTCGCGCACGGTGACCTTGACCTCATTGGCCAGATAGAACCGGCGCTCGCTCTCGACCACGTAGTTGAACAGCGGGAGCACGGTCCGGTACTCCTGGACGAGTGCCAGCTCGATCTCGGCCTCGTATCTTTCGAGGTCTTCTTCGCTCATCGTCCCTGGGCTACTTCCGCGTCGTCCCGAACGCCACGACGATGCGCACTAGGTGCGCGCAGCCCGCTTCTCTTTGATCTTCGCGGCCTTCCCCACGCGACCGCGCAGGTAGTAGAGCTTGGCCCGGCGCACGTCGCCGCGGGTCACGACCTCGATCTTGGCCAGGACGGGCGAATGCACGGGGAACGTCCGCTCGACGCCGACACCGAAGCTGAGCTTGCGCACGGTGAAGGTCTCCCGGGCGCCGGTGCCCTGGCGCCGGATGACGGCGCCCTGGAACACCTGGGTGCGCTCGCGATTGCCCTCGACCACGCGGACGTGCACCTTCAAGGTGTCACCCGGCCGGAAATCGGGGACGTCGTCTCTCAGATTCTCGCGATCGACGATGTCGGTGGGATTCATGACGCGCGTCCCTTCACAGGTCCAACTCCGAGCGGCTCGGGCAGCGCCAACGGGGCCACCGCAAACGAGGGGCGGCCGAGCCGTGCAGAGCCTGCCGAGCACGCCACGTTAGCCGCGCCCCGGACACCCCCGCACTACGACGGCGTCGCTCCCGGCGCCCGGGAGGCCTCGTCGGAGAACTCCTCGAGGAGGCGGAGGTCCTCCTCGGCCAGACCTCCCGCCGTTTCGACGAGGTCCGGGCGCAGGTCCAGGGTCCGTCGCAACGCCTTTGCCCGCCGCCACCGGGCGATCCGGCCGTGGTCGCCGCTCAACAGGATCTCGGGCACGGCCCACCCCCGGAACTCCGCCGGGCGGGTGTACTGGGGATACTCGAGGAGGCCCGAGCTGAAGCTCTCGTCGAGCGCCGATGCCTCGTTGCCCATGACACCAGGGACGAGTCGGCCCACGGCTTCGATGATCGCCAGGGCGGCCACCTCGCCCCCACCGAGCACGTAGTCCCCGATCGACACCTCCCCGTCGACGAGGTGGTCGGTGACCCGTTGGTCGACTCCCTCGTAGCGGCCGCACAACAGCGAGAACCCACCCGAGCCCGACGCCCCCGTGGCGGCCAACTCCTCGACGAGACGCTGATCGAGCCGGCGCCCCCCCGGAGCGAGCAGATACAGCGGCCGCGGTGGCGCCAGCGCCTCGACCGCGGCGAAGACCGGCCCCGGGGCGAGCACCATCCCCGCGCCGCCGCCGAACGGCGAGTCGTCGACCGAACGTCTCGGGTTCCCGGCCCCGGCCCGCAGATCATGGACCCGGATGTCGAGCAGTCCCTGCTCTCGGCCCCGGCCCAGGAGCGAGCCCTCGCAGTAGTGCTCGACGAGGTCGGGGAAGATCGTGAAGAC
>JADGOL010000048.1 GCA_017882995.1 Acidimicrobiales bacterium
GCCACCAGCCAGTAGCCGCCGCCGTCGGGGGTCGCCGCCATACCCACCACCGGTTTGGCGAGCTTGATGTTCCCGGCCGAGCCGTGGAAGGCGGCGCCGCCGAAGGAGAAGACGCCCCCGTCGGTCGCCACCAGCCAGTAGCCACCCACACCACCGCTCGCCTGGCTCGTGACGGCGAACCAGTTCGACTGCAGCCCGTACTGGGCGAATTGGGACGCGAACGTGTCGCCGCTGATGGTGACGCTCTGAGCACTTCCCTGCAGCGTCATCTGGAGGACGCGGCCCCCGAGGTCACCCAGGTTGTTGCGCTGGGACACCCCCACCGACTCCAGCATGCCGATCTGGGGATAGGCGGCGACGATGGCCGACACCGGTACCTGAGCCTGCCAGGTGTGGTGCGAGTTGCATGCACCGGGGACGCACACCGAGTCGCCGAGGTCGGGAACCGCGGCGAAGGTGCCACCCGCGCTGTACCCACCCGTCGACGACGAGTACTGCGTGCGCGCCACCGTGCCATTGGGCATGAGCACCACCGTGTTCGGAGTGCTGGTCGCGGCCGTGTCGGTCACCGTGTTCTCGTTGGTGATGCCCAGGTATTCCTGGCAGCCGTTGTCGCAGATGTCCGCGTAACCGAAGTAGCCCTGGAGGTTCCCGTAGGTGCTCATCACGTAGGACCGGACCGCCACGGCTTGGGCTTCGAGTTCCTGAAGGCCCGCACCACCGCCGAGTGCTCCCCACGAAGCCGGGGACTCCGAAGGCGTCACGTCGGCCACGTACTGCCCGAGAGGAAGCACGTTCACCGTTCGGGGTGAACCGGTGGTGTTGACCGTCCCCTGCAACGAGCCGCGCACGGTGATGTTGTGGGGCAACTGACACAACTGGAGGGATTCGTTGGACAGGTTGCCGTCGGAGGGGAAGGGCTCGCTGCCCGGTGAGGCTGTGGGACTGGCGACGTTGCTGGCCATCGGAGTCCAGGGGCCGGCGCAACTGTTCACGCTTGCTGGGCTCGTGTCGACTTCCCAGACGTTGCCCATGGCGGTCTGATGGAACCGAACCCCCGATAGGGCCGACACCACGGTGCCGTCGACGAGGAACGCCGAGTTCGAGGTGACGATGACGTCGTTGCCGGTGTTGGCGGTCAACGCCACGGTGATCGGGCTGGCGTCACTCCACCCGTTGGGGAGCGTCCCGACCGTGGTGAGACCGCCGCTGACCGACCCGTAGTACGTCGACAGGATCTGCGTGGCGGAAAGGCCCTGCAGCGCGTACCCGAGTGCCCCCCACTGGCCCATGCCACTGCCCGGGCCGAACCCGTGGCCGGTCACCGAGACGTTCTGGGAGGGATAGGCGGCCGCCGGCGCGGCGGGCGCCAGGGCGATCACGCCGGAGAGCCCCGCCAGGGACAACCAGACGGGAGCGAGGCGTGCCAGGACGCGACGCCGTCGGGGGGGTGTGCATTGGATACCGCCCATGGTAGCCACGCCGACACCCTCGGAGGCGGACGCCCACGCAGGCTGTGCAACCTGTCCGCCGCGGATCCGCACAGCCCGGGGTGGCGAAACCGGGCCCGTCGGTATATCGTTGTACGTACTACGTTCCGACTGCGCCAGGGAGAAGCCGTGCCCAGAGTCGCCGACGACCCGAAATGGACCGATCCCGGCCTCCTGGTCATGGGAAGCCTCGCCGACGGGCCCAGGCATGGCTATGCCATGGTGCGCGACGTCGAGGAGACGACCGGTGTGCGCCTGGGCCCGGGCACCCTCTACGGGGCCATCGCCCGCCTCGAGTCCCGGGGCCTGATCGAGGCGGTCGACAGCGAGGACACGCGCCGGCGCCCCTACCGGTTGACAGCGCGCGGCGTGGAGGTGCTCGAACACCAGCTGGCGGGCATGCAGCGCTTCGCCGGCCTCGGCCGACGGCGACTGGCACACCACACCCCGATCCTGCGGGGCGCGTCGTGAACGGCCCGACGCGCCTGCAACGAGCGTTGGTCGGCGCCTATCCCCCCAGCTTCCGCCATCGCTACGGCGACGAGCTGGCGTCGCTGGTCGCCGACACCGATACCCGGTGGAGCGACAACATCGACCTCGCCCTCGGCGTGTGCCGCGCCTGGGTGACCCCGGTCTTCGGCGGGGCCGCCATCGAGCAGCGGCGCTCGCGTCTGCAGTCCACCACCGTCACCGTGCTCGCCGCGTGGTGCGCGAGTGTTGTCGCCGCGGCCGGCTTCTCGAAGGCGGTCGACGATCCCCCGCTGCGTGCGCTGCACGGGACCGCTTTGACCGCCTACGACAGCGGCACGATCGTCGTGGAGGTGACCGCGGCGGCCGTGCTGCTCACCGGCTTCGTGTTCTGGCTGGCGGTGATCGTCCCCGCGCTCCGGGCCAAGAGACGAGACGTGGTCGTACCGGCGCTCGCTCCCGCGCTCATCGTGGGTGCGTGGCTCGGCATCACCGGCCTGGTGGCCTTGTTCGCCCATCACGACGTGCCCCGAAGTGGCCTGGCATTGACGTGGCCCCGCGGTGCCCTCGTCCTCGCCGTGTTCATCGCCTGGGTGGTCGCGACCGTGGCGGGCGTCGCCGGGTGTGCCGCCAGCGCGGCGGTCGCGCTGCGTCGTGCCCGGCTCCAGGTCGCCTGGCTCGCGGCGTCCACCGTGTTCGCGGTGTTGGTCGCCATCGGGATCACCGCGCAGGCGGCTGTCAGTGTCACGTGCCTGGTGAGCTTGTCGCGTGCGGGCGGGGGACTCGATCCACGATCAGCCGTCTTCTCGACCGGGTCCGTCGTCATCGTCGTAACCGTGACGTTGACGGCGGCGGTGTCTGTCACACGTGGCCTGCGGGGGCTGCGTTCGGGACCAGCTGCGCCGCCCACCCCCACCACCTGAGGATCGACTACCGCGACTACGGTGGCACGACCATGGTCGACGACGCCTGATGGACCGCCTTCGCTCTCCGCAATCCGCGGCGAAAGGCCTGGCCCGGCGAGTCCAGGCCAAGGCCCTCGGCACCGATAGGGGCCTCGCCGGCCTTCCTCCCGAACAGCAGCTCAGTGTTCTCTACGAGGTCCTCCTGGGCCGCAAACCCGACCCGTCGGGTGCGGCGTCGTACCTCCCCGGACTGCGCGACGGTTCGATGTCGCCGTCGCAGCTCGCCGAGTGGATCTACGCGTCGAGCGAGTGGTGGACCGTAGCCCCCTTCACCCAGCTCGCCCCGGCTCTGCATTTCAGCCGGAGCCTCTTCATCCGGTCGCTGCCTCGGGCCCGTCGCATCCTCGACCTCGGTGGCACGGCACTGGGATCGGACAAGGGTGCGATGGTCCTCATGGGCTATCCCTATCGGTTCGACGAGCTCGTCGTCGTCGACCTTCCTCCCGATGACCGCAACGAGCTCTACAAAGAGACCGTGGCGCGCGACCTCGTCCAGACCGAGCTCGGACCCGTCCAGTACCGGTACCACTCGATGTCTGACCTCACCGGGTACGCGGATGGGTCGTTCGACCTCGTCTACTCCGGACAGAGCATCGAGCACGTCCCGGTCGACGAAGCCGAGCGCGTCCTGGCGGCGGCGGCGAGAATCCTCCGCCCCGGCGGTCACCTCGCCCTCGACACGCCCAACGCCCGAGTGTGCCGGGTCCAACAGCCGGGGTTCATCGACCCCGATCACGACTACGAGTACACCCACGGCGAGATGATGGACAAGCTGCACGGTGCGGGGCTCGAAGTCCTCGAAGCCAAAGGCCTCAACCTCGCGGCGCGCTCGGTGGCCGACGGCACCTTCTCCATCCAGGAAGTGGCCACCAACCGAGGGCTCTTCGCCGAAATCGAGGACTGCTATCTCCTGAGCTACCTGTGCCGCAAGCCCGCCCACTGACAAGAGGCTTCCGGGCCACGAGGAGGCGACGTGTTGACTGACAATCCGGGTCGACCCGGCGAAGCACCGTCCGACCCCGACGACGACGAGGCCCGGAGGTACCTCGACGAGGTTCGCCACCAGATCGACGAGGAGGTGCGGAGGCGACGGACCTCTGGCGATCTCCCCCTCAACATCGAACGCGAGCTCGACCAGTTGTTCTTGGCCCACTCGCCGCTCGGCGGTCGGGGGGCCGCACTGCGAGACATGCTCCGGTTGGTGGACGCGTCGGTCTTCATCGACCCTGTCGTACCCGTCGAGTCGCGCCGTCCCGGAGGGACGACGGTCAAGCGCGGTCTCAGGTCGCTGAGTCTCTGGTACCTCCGCTACGTGAC
>JADGOL010000306.1 GCA_017882995.1 Acidimicrobiales bacterium
GCCTGCGCTCTGGCGTGCGCGGCCGAGGGCGCCAAGGTCGTGGTGGCCGACATCGGCGTGGGCCTCGCCGGCGAGGACCCCACCAGCGAGGTCGCCGACGCGGTGGTGAAGGAGATCGAGGGCGCGGGCGGCGAGGCCGTGGCGGTCGCCCAGGACGTGAGCACCATGGCGGGCGGCGAGCGCATCGTGAACACCGCCGTCGAGCGGTGGGGCCGCATCGACGGGGTGGTGGCGGTGGCGGGCATCTTGCGCGAGCGGATGTTGTTCAACATGTCCGAGGACGAGTTCGACGCCGTCATCGCCACACACCTGAAGGGACACTTCACGGTGTTCCGCCACGCCGCGGCCGTCATGCGCAAGCAGGAGTCGGGCTCGCTCGTCGGCTTCACGTCGGGTGCCTTCGCCGGCTCTGTGGCCCAGGCCAACTACTCCGCGGCGAAGGGTGGGATCGTGTCGCTGGTGCGCTCGGCCGCGGTCGGCCTGCACCGCTACGGGGTGCGGGCCAATGCCGTCGCCCCGGTGGCTCGCACCCGCATGTCGGCCAACGTCCCCATGGAGCTCGCCGAGATGGGCGAGCCCGAGGACGTCGCACCCCTCGTCGTCTTCCTGCTCTCGGACGCGGCCAAGGACGTGACGGGACAGGTCTATACCGCCGTGGGGGGACGCATCGCGGTGTGGAACCAGCCCGTCGAGGTGCGCGAGATGCGCACCGACGGTCGCTGGACTCCCGAACTGATCGCGGCGCGCTTCGACGAGGTGGGCCAGGAGCGCATGGGCCTCATCGACCGTCTCGACCAGATCCGCAAGGCGGCGACATCGGGCGACAAGCCCAACGCCTGAGCCGTTCCGGGCCCGACCGCATCCACCGACCCCCGTACCCTCACCGACCCTCACCCGGAGACCGAGGCCCCCCACATGCGCTTCAGCTACGCCGAGTCCATGACCGACCCGGCGTTCTACGCGCCGCTGGCCCGGGCGGCCGAGGACGCCGGTTACGACACCTTCGTCGTCCCCGACAGCATCGCCTACCCGCGTCAGTCCGACACCACCTATCCGTTCAATCCCGACGGGTCGCGGGAGTTCCTCGAGGACAAGCCCTTCATCGAGCCCTTCAGCCTCATCCCGGCCCTGGGGGCGGTGACCACCACCCTGCGGTTCGTGACCTTCGTGGTGAAGCTCCCCATCCGCCATCCCGTGATGGTGGCCAAGCAGGCCGCGTCGGTGGCGGTGCTCACCGGTGACCGGTTCCTCTTCGGGGTGGGGACGAGCCCGTGGCCCGAGGACTACGAGCTGCTCGACGTCCCCTGGGCGCGCCGGGGCAAGCGCATGGACGAATGCATCGAGGTCATCCGGGGGCTCACCGCCGGGGGGTACTTCGAGTACCACGGCGAGGTCTTCGACGTGCCGGCCGTGAAGATGTCCCCGACCCCGGCCAAACCGGTGCCGATCCTCATCGGTGGTCACGGGGAGGCCGCCCTGCGCCGGGCCGCGGTCATGGGCGACGGCTGGATGCACGGCGGGGGCGATCCGGCCGACCTTCCCGGGTTGCTGGCGCGCTTGGGCGAGCTCCGAGCCGAAGCGGGCCGCGAGGCCGCTCCCTTCGAGACCCACGTCATCTCGATGGACGCCTTCAGTGTCGACGGCGTCCGCCGCCTCGAGGACCAGGGTGTGACCGACGTCGTGGTCGGGTTCCGCTGGCCCTATGTGGTGGGCCCCGACATCGAGCCGCTGCAGGACAAGATCGATAACCTTCGGCGATTCGCCGACACGGTGGTCACCAAGCTGAAGTCCTAGTCACAGATCTCTGGTCGGCCCGCACGGGGCCCGCACAGGGCCCGCTCAGCACGCAAAGGGGAGGCGACTCGATGGGCACAGCACTCGAGATGTCGAAGAAGTCGATGGAGATGTCCGAGGCCAAGGACCGAGAAGGGTGGTTGGCGCTATTCGCCGACGACGCCGTGGTGGAGGACCCCGTGGGCCCGTCGTTCTTCGACGCCGACGGCAAGGGCCAGCGCGGCAAGGAGGCCATCATCGCCTTCTACGACAACGTGATCTCGCAGAGCGAGAGCCTCAAGTTCACCATCCGCCAGTCCATCGAGTGCGGTGACGAGGTGGCCAACATCGGCGAGATCCGCATCACCCTTCCCGGCAATCAGGTCGGGATCGTCCCGATCGCCAACATCTACAAGGTGAACACCGACGGCAAACTCGTGTCGCTGCGATCGTTCTGGGAACAGGACAAGCTCGAGTTCACCGCAGGCTGATCACGCCCCAGCCGGTCATTTCGTTCAACAAAGGGACTGCCGCAGGCAGCTCATCTCGGGAGCAGAGATGAACAGTGACGTGAATCGATCGACGGCCGGGTCGCTGCCTCGACCGGCGCGGCGCGCCCTTCGTCGTTCGCTGTGCCTGACCGTGGTGCTGAGCGTCTTCCTGGGCGTCGGATGGCTGGTGTCCGACGCGGTGGCCGCGACCCCTCCCACCGTCACCAGCGTCAGCCCCAGTTGGGGCCCGGCGGGGACGTCGGTCACCGTCAACGGCACCGACCTGTCGGGCACGACGGTCGTGAGCTTCGGATCCACACCGGCGACCGGGTTCATCGTCGGTGCCACCGGAACGTCGCTGACGGTGCTCGCGCCTGCCGGCTCTCCCGGGACGGTCGACATCACCGTCACGACACCCGGCGGCGTCAGCGGGGCGACGTCGTCGGACTACTTCACCTACACCGCCGCGCCTCCCGTCGCCTATCCACCGTTCGGGTTCGCGTTCGGAACCGGCGCGCTCGAGAGCCCGCAGGCCTACGGCAGCCCGACCGATCCCCTGACCGAGCAGTACGCCGCCTTCGACAGCTGGACGCACATGGTGACCAGTGTCCAGACCAACGCCGCGACGTGGGCTTCCTATGGCGTTCGGGTGGTGCTCGGGGTCGGGATCATCCCCACCGGGACTTCGTTCCCCACTTCGGGAAACCTGTCCTCTCGCAACCTGACCACCCTCAAGAGCACGGCGACGTCGATCGCCCAGAGTCTTGTGGCCGCGCACATCGGCAATGCCATCATCCGCCTGGGGTGGGAATTCAACGGCAATTGGTATCCCTGGTCAGCACAGAAGAACCCCGCGGCCTACGCCAACGCCTTTCAGACGTGGGTGACCCAGATGCGCGCCGTCCCGGGCGCGAACTTCCAATTCGACTGGGGCTCTGTCCAAGCCCAGGGCTGGAACATCGCCACCGCATATCCCGGGGACGGCTTCGTCGACTACGTCAGCAGCGATCCTTACGACGAGGACTATTCCTACACACCGAACAACGTCGCCACGAACACGGCGACGACGTGGAGCAACATCGTGGGCACGTCGAACAACGCGAAGTACACCTTCGACAGCCTGAACGCCATCGCGGCCTTCGCAACGGCCCACAACAAGCAGGTGGGCCTGCCCGAGTGGGGGTGCTGGTACAGGACCGACGGCCACGGACTCGGCGATGACCCGACCTACGTCAGGAACATCTACAACTTCGCACTGACCCCGTCGAACCATGTCGGCTATTTCGTCTACTTCTCCGTCGACGAAGCGGGCGACGGAAAACACTCGCTTTCCGACGGTTCGTTCCCCCACGCCCTCGCCACGTTCGAGCAGCTCTTCGAGCCCCCACCCGTTCCCACCGTGACAGCTCTGAGCCCCTCGTCGGGCCCGCTGGCCGGCAACGTGCCGGTGACGATCACCGGCACCAACCTCACCGGCGCGACGGCCGTCAACTTCGGTTCGGTTCCGGCCACCGCATTCACCGTGAACTCCGCCACGTCTGTCACCGCCACGGCCCCGGCCGGCACGGCGGGCACCGTCAATGTCACGGTCACGACCGCCACCGGCACGAGCGCCGTCACCAACGCGGCCGTGTTCGCCTACGTGCCGCCCCCCGTCGTGGACCTCGTGAGCCCCGGCTCGGGCCTCACCGTCGGAGGGACCTCGGTCACCATCACCGGCACCAACCTCACCGGGGCCAGCGCCGTCACCTTCGGTTCGGCACCGGCGAGCTCGCTCACCCTCACCTCCGACACCTCGGTCACCGCCACGGCCCCGGTCGAGCCGGTCGGCACCGTCGACGTCGCGGTGACGACACCCGGGGGGACGAGCACCACCTCCGGCGCGGACCAATTCTCGTTCTCCCTCCCGCCCGCCCCCGCCGTCACCGGTGTCTCGCCGACCTCGGGCCCGACCACCGGGGGGACCTCGGTCACCATCACCGGCACCAACCTCACCGGGGCCAGCGCCGTCACCTTCGGTTCGGTGCCGGCGAGCTCGTTCACCGTCACCTCCGCCACCTCCATCACCGCCACGGCGCCGGCCGGCGGGGTGGGAAC
>JADGOL010000307.1 GCA_017882995.1 Acidimicrobiales bacterium
GGCATCGTCACCCACATCGAGCGCCAGCCACTTGACTACCACCTGGCCCTCAAGCAGTGGGAGGGCTACCTCGAGGCCATGGAAGGAAGCGGGTGGGAGATCGTCGAGGTGCCCCCCGTCGACGAATGCCCCGACGGGGTCTTCGTCGAGGACACCGTGGTGGTCTTTCGAAATGTCGCCGTACTCTCCCGCCCTGGCGCAGATTCCCGCTGGCCGGAGGTGTCCGGCGTCGAGCAGACGATGGAGGAGCTGGGTTGCTCCATCAACCGGATCCGCACGCCGGGGACCCTTGACGGTGGCGACGTGCTCAAGATCGGCGACACGATCTACGTCGGTAGCGGCGGACGGACCAATGCGGACGGCCTGCGCCAGCTGAGCAGTATTCTCGGACCGCTCGGCGCCACTGTGATCGCCGTGCCGGGCCCGCTTCGCAAGGTCCTCCACCTGAAGTCAGCGGTGACCGCGCTCCCCGACGGAACCGTCATCGGGTACCCGCCGCTGGTCGATGATCCCGGCTTCTTCCCTCAATTCCTGGCTGTGCCCGAGGAATCGGGAGCCCATGTCGTCGATCTCGGCGGGAACAAGATCTTGATGGCGGCGGACTGCCCGAGAAGCCATGAATTGTTCGCCGATCTCGGCTATCAAGTCGTGACCGCCGACATCAGCGAATTCCAGAAGCTCGAGGGCTGTGTGACGTGTCTCTCGGTGCGCCTGCGCGAATTGTCGAGATCACCGTCATGACCCTCGGCGTGCATTCCGAAGTCGGACAGCTCCGTCAGGCAATACTGCATCGACCCGGCAACGAGCTCTCGAGGCTCACACCCGACAACATCGAGGATCTGCTCTTCGACGATGTGATGTGGGCGAAGAGAGCCCGTGAGGAGCATGACGCCTTTGCCGAGGCCCTGCGGGAGAAGGGGGTCCGCGTCCACTACTACGCGCAGCTGTTGGCCGAGACCCTCGAAGTACCCAAGGGCCGGGCATTCGTACTCGACCGGGTATGCACGCCCGAGATGGTGGGTCCTGCTCTCGTCGATCCTCTGCGCAAGCTCTTCGAGGACACCGACGGGATGACGCTGGCTGGATATCTGGTCGGAGGGGTCCTCAAGACCGATCTTCATCCCGGACGCGTGCACAGCCTGAAGTGGTCCTTGTTGCGAGCCGACGACTTCCTGCTGCCGCCACTGCCGAACCACTTGTACCAGCGTGACAACTCGTGCTGGATCTACGGGGGGGTGTCGATCAACCCGATGGCGAAGCCCGCTCGTCAGCGCGAGACGCTTCACAGCCGGGCTATCTACCGGTTTCACCCGCTCTTCGCCGCCGACGACCTCATCGTGTACTACGGCGACGACGACGAGAACCACTTGCCGGCATCGCTGGAAGGCGGTGATGTCCACGTGCTCGGTCACGGTGCCGTGCTCGTGGGCATGGGCGAGCGGACCACACCGATGGCAGTTGAGATCCTGGCCCAGGCGCTCTTCGCCACCCGACAGGCAGATCGCGTCATCGCCGTCGAACTACCCAAATCACACGCCATGATGCACCTCGACACGGTCATGACAATGCTCGACCGAGACACGTTCGTCCTCTACCCGTATATGCAGAAGAACTTCCGGTCGTGGACTGTCACCGCTGTCGACGATTCCGGCCGACTGAGCGTCGCCCGCAATCACAACTTGTGGGAGACGTGCGCCGAGGTGCTCGGAGTCAACGCTGTCCAGGTACTCACCACCGAGGAAGACATCCGAGCGGCCGAGCGCGAACAGTGGGACGACGGCACCAACTTCCTCGCCGTCGCGCCAGGAGTGGTATTCGGGTATGACCGGAACGTGGCCACCAACACGATGCTGCGAAAGCATGGCATCGAGGTCGTGAGTGTCAACGGGAGTGAACTCGGCCGAGGTCGAGGTGGTCCGCGCTGCATGACGTGTCCGATCGAACGAGACCCGGCGTGAGCTCGCCCGTCGCCTCGTCGACCGAGGCGACTGGAGCGGCGCCCGACCTTCGAGGCCGAGATCTCTTGAAGGAGCTCGACTTCACATCGGGGGAGTATGCGAGCCAGTACGGCTTGGGCGCGCTGGAGGTGACCGAAGAGGCATTCGAGTCGCCAAGTTCGATCGTGTTCGATCAGGCCGAGAACAGGCTCCACACCATGAGGGCGATCTTGGTCGCCACGCTTGGGGTTTGAGATGCGCGTGGTGGCCGCCCTCGGCGGCAACGCATTGCTTCGGCGCGGCGAGTCGCCTGACTCTGAAGTCCAGGCACATCACGTCATCGCTGCGGTCGACGCGCTCGCTCCAATGGCGAGACAGCACGAATTGGTCATCACCCATGGCAACGGGCCTCAGATCGGGCTGCTCGCTCTCGAGAGCGCCCGCGACCCGTCGTTGTCGCATCCCTATCCGCTCGACGTCCTGGGTGCTCAAACCCAGGGAATGGTCGGCTACTGGCTCCTCCAAGCTCTCCAATACGTCGTGCCCGACCGCGTGGTGGCCTGCATCGTGACCCAGACCCTGGTGGCGGCGGACGATCCCGCCTGGGATGCACCGTCGAAGTTCATCGGTCCCGTGTATGACGAGACAGAAGCGAAGCGCCTGGCAGCCGAGCGGGGATGGCAAGTCCGGGTCGACGGCAGTGCATGGCGGCGCGTGGTTGCTTCGCCGGCGCCGCTTGCGGTGGTGGAGGAGCCCCTCGTCGACCTGTTGCTCTCGCAGGGGGTGATCGTGGTGTGTGCGGGGGGTGGAGGAGCCCCCGTGATCCGGGACCCAAATGGTCGATTGCGAGGTGTGGAGGCCGTTGTGGACAAGGATCGGACCTCGGCGATCCTGGCAGTGTCGGTCAAAGCCGATGCGCTTCTGCTTCTGACCGATGTCGCCGGGGTGGAAGCGGGATTCGGTACACCGGACGCCAAACCCATCGGTAGTGCCAATGTGGACGAACTACGCCGCCTCGACCTTCCCGCCGGGTCGATGGGACCGAAGGTAGCCGCCATCTGTGAGTTCGCCGAGGCGACGGGGCGCTTTGCTGCCATCGGCTCGTTGGATGACGCCGATGCAGTGCTGCGCGGCGACAGCGGTACGAACGTGGGATCGCACCGTCATCTCACCGACTAGAA
>JADGOL010000308.1 GCA_017882995.1 Acidimicrobiales bacterium
CGGCCATGGACACGCGTTCGTTGGCCAGGGTGGTGCGCGCCAGTCGCCAGCCACCGTTCACCTGTCCCACCACGCAGTCGTCGGGCACGAACACGTCGGTGAAGAACACCTCGTTGAACATCGCCGCCCCGGTGATCTCGCGCAGCGGCCGCACCTCGATGCCCTCGGTGTGCATGTCGACGATGAAGTAGGTGATGCCCTCGTGCTTGGAGGCGTCGGGGTCGCTTCGGGCCAGACAGATGCCCCAGTCGGCGCGCATGGCGATCGAGGTCCATACCTTCTGCCCGTTGAGCACCCAGCCGCCGTCGTGGCGGGTGGCCCGCATGGACAGGGCGGCGAGGTCGCTGCCCGCCCCGGGCTCGCTGAAGAGCTGACACCACACGAACTCGCCCCGCATCGTGGGCCCGACCCAACGTTCCTGCTGCTCGGGTGTCCCGTGGGCGATGATCGTGGGCAGGGCCCAGGCCCCGACGGCCAGATGCGGCCGGTGCACGTGCGCGGCGGCCAGCTCTTCGTCGATCACGAGCTGCTCGACGGGCCCCGCGCCACGGCCCCACGGGACCGGCCAGTGCGGCGTGAGAAGTCCCGTCTCGACCAGTCGCCGACGACGCTCGTGCGAGTCGGGCGCGGCGGCCACCTCGGCCACCACATCGCGGACGCGCTCGCGGATGCTCTCGGATTCCTCGGGGAGCTCGAGCGCCAGTCGACGACGACTGCCGTGCAGCGCGGCCCGTGTGGCCTCGGCCCGCAGGGCGCGGCTCGGCCCGACGAGCTGGCGCAGCGTGAGGGCCCGTCGCAACTGCAGATGGGCGTCGTGCTCCCAGGTGAAGCCCATCCCCCCCAGGATCTGGATGCAGCCCTTGGCGCACTCGACATAGGCGTCGAGACCGAAAGCTCCGGCGAGCACCGCTGAGAGCTGGGCCTGGGTGGCGTCGCCGGCGTCGGCGGCTTGGGCGGTGTCCCACGCCAACGCCGTGACCTGCTCGACCGCCACCAACATGTCGGCCAGCCGGTGCTTGATGGCCTGGAACTGGCCGATGGGACGCCCGAACTGGCGACGCTCGATGGCATAGGCGGTCCCCACCTCGAGACACCACCTTCCCCCTCCCGCGCACTCCGCGGCGGCGAGGACGAGCGCCAGGTCGCGCACCGTGGTGCTCGACACGGCGGGAAGCTGGCGCTCGGGGACCACGACGGTGCGCTCGACACGCACCGACCCCACGCGCCGGGTCGGGTCCAGGCTGGCGAGCGGCGCGGCGGTGACCCCGATCCCGACGTCGAGGACACACCACACGGTCCCCGTGGCGTCGACCGTCACCGGCGCCAGGAGGCGGGTGGACAGGGTGGCGCCGAGCACGGGGCTCACCTCGCCGTGGACCTCGAGCGAGCCGTCCCCGGCGCGCCTGGCCACGAGGGTCCCGGCTCCGGGCAGCACCACCGCGGTGGGAAGGGTGCCGTCGACCATGGGGGCGAGCAGGACCTTGCGCTGCGCGTCCTCGGCCCCGGCCGCCACGACGGCGGCGGCGAGCATGGTGGGAACCGCCGGCCCGGGCGCCACGGCCCGAGCCATCTCCTCGACCACCACGGCGAGCTCGAGCATGCCGAAGCCCTGACCCCCGTACTCCTCGGCCACGTGGATGCCCAACCACCCCTGGCCCGCCAGCTCGTCCCAGAACGGCGGCATGGTCTCGACCTCGGCGTCGAGCAGAGCACGGGGCACGTCGGGCGGGCAACGCGCCTCGAGCCACCGCCGCACCGTGCGACGCAGCTCTTCGTGATCCTCCCCGATGCCGATGGGCATGCCCCGACTCCCTGTCTGTCTTTCTCGGTCAGAACCAGCCGATGACGTGGTCGATCGACCACACCTGCCAGCCGTGCGTCCCCAGGACCACCGCCGCGGCGAGGACCATCATGAGGTTCTGGCCCTGCTCCGCCCAGTCGTGGATCATGAGGACGAAGTACAAGAGGTTGAGAGCCAGGCTGGCGAACGCCGCCACCGGGGTGAGGAATCCGAGGCTGAGCCCGAGCCCGAGTGAGAGCTCGCTCATCAAGATGACCCAGGTCATGGCCTTCGGATGCGGCTTCACGACGGCGTCGAAGCCCTTGCCGACGGCCTTCCACCGGTGCTTCGAGGCGATGTCGGCCGCCCAGTTGATCCCCGCCTGCCTCTTGATCCAGGCGGTGAGGTTCTTGTGCCGGAAGCTCTCGAGCCACCACAGCCCGAGCCCGATGCGCAGGACCGCGGCCCACTGCGGCCCGTCGAGCAGGGAGGTCTTCACGGCAACGATCCGTCGGTCAGCCGCGGTGGATGAGGTTGAAGCGCGAGGTCACCACGGGCTCCGACGTCGCCTCGTCGCGCCACACCGTCTCGGTCACGAGGAAGGTCATGGTCTTGCCCTTGGACTCCTTGGCGTAGGCGTCGACGACGTGGCCCTCGCCGACCAGCACGTCACCCACGAACACGGGGCGGTGGTAGATGAACTCCTGCTCGCCGTGGAGGATGATGCCGCCCTTGGCCATGAGCGGGCCGATGACCTCGCCCATGGGGTTGCCCGTGGGCTTGTCGGCGGGCTGCTCCTCGGCGAACTCGCCCCACGTCTGCATGACGAAGGGGTACGTGGGGGGCACCGGAATGGCCTTCAACCCGGCTTCGGCCGCGGCCCGGGGATCGCGATAAACGCGGTTGGAGTCACACACCGCGGTGGCGAAGTTGGCGACCGGCCCGCGCTCGACGACAACCCGGGACTTGCTCATGGGCTTGCCGATGATCTTGCTCAGCTCGTCGTCGGACATCGAACTCCTCCCCTGATCCCCATCACCGCAAATGGGCGGCGTGACACTGTGCCGCCAATGCGAGGCGCCCCGCCAATGGCGTGGCTTTTTGCCGTCCCCACCAGGGCCTCAACGCTGCGGCGGGATCGATCTGGCCAGGTTTGTGACCCCCGTGGGCTTCGGGGGCACCAAGAGGGACCGATGGATATCTAGGGACTTTGGTCCCTAGTGACGGCCGCGGCCATCGCCCAAGATGTCCGGAGCTTCGTCGCCCGCTGCTTTTCCCGGTCGGTGGCGAGCACCGGGACGGTGCCGAAAATGCCCCCGGCCATCACCCGGAGCTATACGGACCGCCGGGCCCCGCCTGATCGAGCAGCCCCCAGCGTGATCGGGCGGGCTCCGGTGTGCCCGCCCTCGACCGCCCCTGCTACCGTGCCCGCGGCCCCGCCGCGAGTCACCGCAGGCGGGCCCGACGACCACGGCGAGGAAGCGATGCCCGAGTTCGAAACGCTCGGCTACGAGGAGTCGGGGGGCGTGGCGTGGGTCACCCTCAACCGGCCCGACGTCATGAACGCCTTCAACACCACCATGCAGCACGAGCTCCGCAGCGTCTGGCGCTGGCTCCGGCGTCACGACGACGTCCGGGTGGTGGTCCTCACCGGGGCCGGGGAAAAGGCGTTCTGCACGGGCATCGACCGTTCCGAGGCTCTGGCCGAGGGACCCCGACCGGGTCGGTCCGGCACGGCCGCGACCGAGGGCCCGCCGGGCACCGGCGACGAACCGGTCCACATCGGGTCGGGCACGACCCCGTTCATGTTCGACGACCCCGGCGAGAACCTCGGGCCCAAGGCCAACGACCTGTGGAAGCCGGTCATCGCGGCGGTGAACGGCATCGCCTGCGGCGGGGCCTTCTACATGCTGGGCGAGGTGGACTTCATGATCGCGGCGGACCACGCCACGTTCTTCGACCCCCATCTGACCTTCAACATGGCGGCTGCCTTCGAACCGCTCCAGATGACCGACCGCATGCCCTTCGGCGACCTCGTCCGGCTCACCCTCCTCGGGAGCGAGGAGCGCATGAGCGCGCAGCGCGCCCTGCAGATCGGGCTCGTCACCGAGGTCGTGCCCGCCGCCGACCTCCGGTCACGCGTCCAATGGGCCGCGGACGTCATCGCCAAAGCGCACCCCGTGGCGGTCCAGGGGACGCTGCGGGCCCTGTGGGCCGGGCGCGAGCTCTCCCGGGGCCAGGCGCTCGGACTCGGGTGGGCCTTCGTCGGCCTCGGCAACGACCCGGCCGCGCTGGCCGAGGGCCAGGCCCGCTTCGCCGCGGGCAAACGGGTGGAGTGGCGCCTGCGCTGAGCGGCGTTTCTCAGCCCGACAGCAGGCCGATGGCCAGGGCGCGAAACGCCCGGGCCCGATGCGACCGGGTGTTCTTCTCGGCGACGGGCATCTCGGCGTAGGTCCGGCCATCCCCGCCGTCGGGGATGAACACCGGGTCGTAGCCGAACCCCCCGCTGCCGCGCCGCTGCGACGCGATCGTCCCCTCGACCACCCCGTGGGCCGCCACCTCCCGCCCACCGGGGAAACAGGCCATGGCAACGGTCCGGAACCTCGCCCGGCGCGCATCGGGACCCGCCGCGCCGGCCGTGTCGAGATCGGCGAGGAGCTTGGTCACGTTGTCGTCGTAGGAGGCGTGCTCGCCCGCATACCGCGACGAGAACACCCCCGGCGCCCCGCCCAGCGCGTCGACCTCCAAACCGGTGTCATCCGCGATGGCGGGCAACCCGGTGGCCTTGACCAACGCCACGGCCTTGAGCCGGGCGTTGTCCTCGAGCGTCACACCCGACTCCTCCACCTCGCCCACCGAGGCGGGGCGGGCGACGAGCTCGACCCGATCGCCCACGGTCTCGCTCACGAGGGCCACGATCTCGGCCGCCTTGTCGGGGTTGGCGGTGGCCAGCACCATGCGCAGCCGCCCGCTGACCCCGGCGCCGTTCCCGTCGCCGTCGCCCGGAACCGTCACCGAGGGGCGGGAGGGTCGTCGACGACGGCTCGCTGGGCCTCGAGAAGCACGGCGATGCCCTTCTCGGCGAGATCCACGAGCTCATCGAGCTCCCCGCGGGTGAAGGCCACGCCCTCGGCGGTCCCCTGGACCTCGACGAACCGCCCCGACCCCGTCATCACGACGTTCATGTCGACCTCGGCGCGCGAGTCCTCGGAGTAGTCGAGGTCCAACAGACAAGCCCCGTCGACGACGCCCACCGACACCGCGGCGCAGGCGTCGGTGAGCGGGTGCGACGAGATGACTCGTTTCTGGACCAGCCGCGTGAAGCAGTCGTGCAGGGCGATGTAGGCGCCGCAGATCGAGGCGGTCCGGGTCCCCCCGTCGGCCTGCAACGTGTCGCAGTCGACCGTCACCGACAGCTCCCCCATGGCCACGAGATCGGTGACGGCCCGCAAGGACCGGCCGATGAGGCGCTGGATCTCGTGGGTCCGGCCCGACTGCTTGCCCTTGGCCGCCTCGCGCCCGACGCGCTCGGCCGAGGATCCCGGCAACAACGAGTACTCGGCGGTGACCCAACCCTTGCCGCCCCCACGCATCCACGGCGGCACGCGGTCCTCCACCGACGCCGTGCACAGCACCTTGGTCTTGCCCATCGACACGAGGACCGAGCCGTTGGCGAACGCGGTGAAGTCGCGCACGAACGACACCGGCCGCAGGTCTGCCACGTCCCGGCCGTCGGCGCGCAGGGCCCGGGGGTCGGTCACAGCGAGTACCCCCGGCCCACCGCGGCCTGTTCGACGGTGCCCCCGAAGGCCTCGCTGGCCTCGGCCAGGACCTCGGCCGCGTCGGCGGTGGGCCACCGGTGGGTGACCACCAGTCGCCGGGCGCCGGCCAGTCGGGCGTTGGAACCTGCTTCGCTGCCGCTCATGTGGATGGGGGGGCCTTTGTGATCGGAGGTGTAGGTGGCCTCGCACAAGGCGAGGTCGAGGCCGGGGCCGAGCGCCGAGAGCGACCACTCCGGCCCGGAGTCGGCAGAGTACCCCAGCGCGCTCGACGGTCCCTGGAGCCGCGTGGCCAGGGTGACCGGCGGATGATGCGTCCGGCTGAAACTCAGGCGCAGATCACCGACATCGACCCCATCACCGTCGCCCACCTCGTGCCAGTCGAGGATCCCATCGATGCTCTGGGTCAGATGCCCTCGAACGCCGGGCGCGGCGTACACGGGCACGGGGTCGCGCGCAAAGCCGTACACCCAGCGGGCCGCGGTGATGAAGCCCTCGACATCGCTGAAGTGGTCGTGGTGCTCGTGGGTGAGCACGATGGCCGACAGCTGGAACGGGTCGGTGAAGCGTTGGAGGTTGCCGAAGGTCCCGGGCCCGGCATCCATCCACACCGAGGTCCCCGACGCCCACGACCGCACCAGGTACCCGCTGGCGGCCCCGCCGGCGTCCTGGTGGCTGCCGTCACAGCCGAGGATGGTGAGCGAGATCACCCGGTCACCCCGACGCCGCGCCAGGGCGCCCGTCGCGGTCGGGGCTGCCCGTCGCGTCGGAGACGGGGGGCGGGTCGGGCCAGACGAGGCGCTGCACCTCGCCCAACTCCTCCCCGAAGAGCCGGCTCCCCACAGTGCGGAACCATTCCACGTCCCCCGAGGAGTACACCTGCAGCGAGCCGGGTTTGTCGGCGCCGCGTGCCACGCCGAGTCGGCCCGGCTCGGTGTCGCCCAGGATGGCGCGCACCTCGAAGGCGGTCTCGTCCGCCGACGACACGAGGACCACGTCCCGACCCATGACATCGGCGATGGTGCGGGCCAGGAACGGGTAGTGCGTACACCCGAGCAACAAGGTGTCGACCCCGGCGTCGCGCACCGGCGCCAGGAGGCGCTCGGCCAGCACGGTCACCTGATCCGATCGCGTCTCGCCCCGTTCGACGAACTCGACGAACCCCGGACACGAGGCGGCGACGAGCTCGATCGGTACCGGGAGCGCCCCCATGGCGCGCTGGTACGCGCCCGACCGGATGGTCCCCACCGTCCCCACCACTCCCACCCGGCGGTTGCGCGTGGCCTTGGCCACGGCCCGCACCCCGGGGTCGATGACACCGACGACCGGGACCGGCAACAGGGCCCGCAGGGTGTCGAGCGCGGCCGCCGACGCTGTGTTGCAGGCCACGACGACGAGCTTGACGTCGACGTCGTCGATCAGCCAACGCGCGATCTGCAACGCGAAGGCCCGCACCTCACCGAGATCACGCGGTCCGTAGGGGTAACGCCCCGTGTCTCCCACGTAGACGAACTCCTCGTGGGGAGCGAGGTCGATCAGCGCCCGAGCCACGGTCAGCCCACCGAACCCGCTGTCGAACATGCCGATGGGACGGCTGTCCATCCTCCCGAGGCTACGGCACAGGCGAACCGCCCAGCGAGCGTCAGCCGAGCGTCAGCCGAGCGGCAGCTGCGGCGCGTCGGCGAGCGAGGCCCGACCGGTCTTGCGCCCGCCCACCGGAAAGACCTGCTCGGGAAGGAACGACCGCACCCGGTCCTCCCCGGGCCGGCCGCCGATCACCTCGACCGACTCGGCTCCGTTGCGATCGTTGCGCACGAACCCGAGGAACCGCCACGCCGCGCTCCGCAACACCGGCCCCTCGATCTCGACGGGGTCCCCCCGCCGCAACCCGTTCCACTCCTCGCTGCGCTGCAGGTGCTCGGGGCGGGCCTGCACCTTCCCCTTGGCGCGTCGGACCGGACGTGTCACCGAGCGTGCTCGGCGTCGGGGCGGGACGCGGCCGCGACGACGGGGCGGAAGTGGTCCATGTCCGAAACCTATACCGTGTCCACTCGGAACCGTGTCACTCGGACCAGAGGCGACAGGAGCACACCATGGCGAGCGAAGGGCTGCACGAAGCTGCAGATCTCCTCGACGAGGAGACCATCGACCACCACCGGGCCATGACCTCGCTGTGTGAAGAGCTCGAGGCCGTGGACTGGTACGACCAGCGGGTGAAGGCGACCTCGGACCCGAGCCTCGCCGAGATCCTCGCCCACAACCGCGACGAGGAGAAAGAGCACGCCTCGATGACCCTCGAGTGGCTCCGACGTCGGGACCCGAAACTCGACCAGCACCTCCGCACCTACCTCTTCACGACCGGGTCCGTCCTCGAGATCGAGACCGAGGCCGAGGCGGCCCCGACCCCAGGGCCCGGAGCGCCCGCCGGTGCCGGCTCGAGCTCGGGGTCGCTCGGGATCGGAAGTCTGAAGGGACGCGAATCATGAACCATCTCCATCGAGAGCTCGCCCCCATCGCCGACGCGGGCTGGAAGGCCATCGAAGAGGAGATCACGCCTCGCCTCGAGACCTATCTGGCGGCCCGCAAGCTCGTCGACTTCGAGGGGCCCCTGGGCTGGACCCACTCCGCCACCGCCCTGGGGCGCACCACCTCGATCGCGGGGCCCTCCGCCGCCGTCACCGGCTCACAGCGACGGGTGCTTCCACTGGTGGAGCTGCGCGCCGACTTCGCCGTGACGCGCGCCGAGATCGACGACGCCGAGCGCGGCGCCAGTGACCTGGAGCTCCCCGGCCTCGAAGAGGCGGGCCGCCACATCGCCCTGGCCGAGAACACCGCCGTCTTCCACGGCTACTCGGCGGGCCAGATCAAAGGGATCACCGAGAGCACCTCGCACACCGCCCTCACTTTGTCCGCCGATGCCGAGCACTACCCCACCGCCGTGGCCGAGGCCGTCGACGTGCTGCGGGGCGCGGGTATCGGTGGCCCCTACGGCCTGGCCCTGTCACCGGGTATCTACACCGAGATCGTCCACACCGCCGAGCACGGCGGCCACCTTCTCCTCGACCATCTCCGCCAGATCCTCGGCGGCCCCCTCGTGTGGGCGCCGGGCATCGAATGCGGCATCGTCCTCAGCCTGCGCGGCGGGGACTTCGTCTTCGAGTCCGGACAGGACATCTCCATCGGCTACACGTCGCACGACGCCCGGACGGTCAATCTCTATCTCGAAGAGAGCTTCAGCTTCCGCGTCCTCGAGCCCGACGCCGCCGTGGCGCTGCGCAGCAAGACGAAGAAGGCCTGATCAGAAGTAGATGGTGTGCTTGGCCCGCTCGACCACGACGTCGAGGTCGTCGGTCCATGCCCCGGTCGAGAGGTACTTCCACCCCCCGTCGGCCGACACCACCACGATGACCCCGGCCTCGATGCTCTGCGCGCACTTGGCCGCGCCGGCCATGGCCGCACCCGACGAGATCCCCGCGAACACGCCCACCTCGGCCAATCGCCGCGTCCATTCCACGGACTGACGCGGGCCCACCATGGTCTTGCGATCGAGCAGCTCCGCGCCACCGAGCTCGGTGAAGATGGGGGGGATATAGCCGTCGTCGAGATTGCGAAGGCCGTCCACCATCTCTCCGGCGGGGGGTTCGACGGCCCAGACCTCGATGGCCGGATTGCGCTCCTTCAGGAACCGGCCCACCCCCAAGAGCGTGCCCGAGGTGCCGAGCCCGGCCACGAAGTGCGTCACCTCGGGACAATCGCGCCAGATCTCGGGACCGGTCCCCTCGTAATGCGCCTTGGGGTTGGCGGTGTTGGCGTACTGATAGAGAAAGACCCATTCCGGGTGTTCGTCGTGGATCCGCTGAGCCATGCGCACCGCCCCGTTGGACCCTTCGGACCCGGGCGACTCGATGACTTCGGCCCCCCACAGCTCGAGCAACTGGCGGCGCTCCACCGACACGTTCGAGGGAAGGACCACCTTGAGTTGGTACCCCTTCACCCGCGCCACCAGCGCGAGCCCGATGCCGGTGTTCCCCGAGGACGGCTCGATCAGCGTGTCGCCGGGTGTGAGGCGCCCGTCCTTCTCGGCCTCCTCCACCATCGACAACGCGATGCGGTCCTTCACCGAGCCGCCCGGGTTCTGGCCCTCGAGCTTGATCAGGATACGGACGTCGGGATTGGGACTGAGCGAGCTGACGTCGACCAGCGGGGTGTTGCCGATGAGGTCGAGGATGCTCGAGACCAGCGCCATAGAACTACCGTCGCCTCGCGCCGGGGAGGGAGTGGGCGATCTCAGCCGCCCGCCACGGCGGGCAGGATCGACACGGTGACGCCGTCGGCGACCTTGGTGTCGAGCTGCTCGAGGTACCGGACGTCGTCGTCGTCGACGTAGACGTTCACGAACCGGTGCAGGGTCCCGTCCTCGGTGAGCACCTGGCCCTTCATGCCGGGATAGCTCCGCACGAGGTCGGCGAGCACCTCCCCGATGGTTCCGCCCTCGGCGATCACCGCCGATCTCCCGCCGGCGTGCTGACGAAGGACCGTGGGAAGCCTCACTTCGACCGCCATGATGCCCTCCCAGGTCGGAGGCCGTCTCGCCCCGAGAGACGAGCAACGGCCCGGTGATTGTCGACGACTCCGGTCAGCATTCTACCGGGGCAGGACCTCACCGGGGCTCGACCGCCACCGGCTCCTCCTCGACCACCTCCCCGTGGATCCGGTAGGACCGCAGCACCGGGTGGGTGTCTCGCAGTGACACGACCACGTAGTGCCATCCGGGGTCCGGAGCCTGGGCGATGTCGGTCGGCGAGGGATAGGCGTCGGTGTGGGTATGAGAGTGGAACACGCCGATGATCTCGATGCCGCGCGACTCCGCATCGCGATCGGCCCGGAGGTGTTCGCCCGGGTCGACGGTGTAGAGCTTGGCCGAGGCGGCGAGATTGCGCGTCGGGTAACACCGGGCCACGTCACCCGAGGCGGGGTCGCCCCCGAGCAACCCGCACGCCTCGTCGGGCAGCCCGCCCAGGCAGTGGCCGACGATCTCGGCGTAGACGGGGGCGGGCAACCGGAGCATCCCACCGAGGGTACCGGTGGCCTTCGCCGCCGGCACGGACCCGGAGGGCGTGACGCCGGGTACCGTTCCGCGGGTGGCAGCAGCGAAAGGACCGGGACGTCGGGCGTCGCGCCGCGTCCCCGACGACGGGACCGACCGGATCAAGACCGTCGCCCGCAACCGTCGCGCCCGCCACGACTACGACATCCTCGAGACCTACGAGTGCGGCCTCGCTCTCCAGGGAAGCGAGGTGAAGTCCCTCCGCGCCGGGCGCGTCACCCTGGCGGATGCCTATGCACGGGTCGAGGGGGGCGAAGCCTGGCTGCTCGGTGTCCACATCCCCCCCTACGAGCACGCGGCGGGATTCGGGGCCCACGATCCCGAGCGCCGGCGCAAGCTCCTCATGCACCGCGACGAGATCGACGAGCTCATGGGCCAGACCCAGCAGAAGGCACTCACCCTCGTGCCCTTGTCGATCTACTTCAAAGAGGGCCGGGCCAAGGTGGAGCTGGCCCTGGCCAAGGGCCGGCGCCTCTACGACAAGCGCCACGCCATCGCAACGCGCGACGCCGAGCGCGACGCGGCGCGCGAAGCCCGCTTCGCGGCGGGCAAGAGCGTGGGCCGCGGCGCCCGCAAGGAATACGACTGAGGCCACTCCCCCGTCGGGCTAGGCCACGCCCCACGGTAGGATGGGACCGCTACACACACAGGGGGTGATCGGTTTCGACTTTGGTCGTCAATTCGGGAGAAGCGAGCCGTGGTCTCCGGAGCCACGTTAAAGAGCCGGAACAAAAAACAAATGCCGAGCCTCAGCTCGCGCTGGCTGCTTAATAAGTAGCCCGTCCGTCCGGTCTCAGCCCTGCAGGCCGGTAGCGGGCGTCATCTAGCGGGGCTTACCCGAGCGGTTCTGCCGATTGGCCGCCGGGGACACTAAAGGTCGGTTGGGGACCCACGAATCCGCCGGCGGCGGCGAGGGTCCCGAGACTTAGCTGCCGGCTGCGCTCGGAGAAGGCCCGATGAGAAGCCGAAGGACGCGGGTTCGATTCCCGCCACCTCCAAGAGGGGGTGTTCTCGAAAGAGAGCGCTCGGTGTTCCCGAAACCCCCCCTTGAAGGTGGCGGCGAGGCTGAAATGCTCGCCTGCCACCCCTGAAACGCAAACAGCCGGCCCCTAGGGCCGGCTGTTTGATGATTCGTCGAATGCCTGACGTGCGAGTCGAGGATCTCAACCCGACACTGGCGCGCCAGAACCGGCTCCGTCGGAGCCGGTCACGACGTCGGGCGGCTCCAGTCGGCAGGAGGCGCCTGGGACCGGGCGTCGACGACATCGGCCCAGGTGCCCTTGCGCCGCTTGGCCCGAGTCGCAGGGACGCGCGGGTAGGCCACGGGCTCGTGAGGATCCTGGAGCCTGTGCTTGGCCCGAAATGAGCGCACCCGATCCACGTTGTATCCGGCAATGCTAAACGCCAGGAGCACAGTGATCTTGGTGATCCCGAAGACTCGCTGAAAGCCGCGACCCACA
>JADGOL010000309.1 GCA_017882995.1 Acidimicrobiales bacterium
GAAAGTGCGGCAATCAACGACCAGGCCAGGACCTTCTGGCCGATGTTGAACTTCCCCCAGCGGACGTGACCCCGGCGCGAGGGATGCCCGATCGCGTTGAGGACGAAGGACACGTCCCTCCGGTCGAAGATCAGCAGGTCCTTGGCCGATCGGAGCACTGCCATCGTGTTCCCGAAGACCAGGGCGACGACGATCCCGATCCCGATCAGGACCACGGAGCCGATGTGCAGGTTCAACACTGGGCCGGATTCCGCTTCGTCACCCAAGGCGATACCCGAGAGCAGTGCCGAGGCGAACATGACGACGATCCACCAATGCAGCAGGCGCTCGGTGACGCCGAAGCGCTCGACGCGGTCGTGGGACCCCGAGATGACCGGCTCTCGGTCGTCGATCTTCGGTGGATAGGTGTCCTGGATAACCATGCCCGTTAGCCCTTCGGATGCGCGCCGCGTCCCTTAGACGAGTCTCGTCCGGGGCCTGATTCCCCACCAGAGGAGAAAGACCACTCGACTCCCGCAGTCCGGCCATGGGCGTGCTCCATGTTCGGAGGAACGACCCGTGGGATCGCTCCGGACCCCCTCGGCATCAAATTGTTTGTGAATTCGGTGAACGAACGGCGCTCCTCGTCGGTACTCAGGGCAATGAACACCCCCACGCAGGCTCCCATGCAGCACACTCCTGGACGACACGGGCGGTCAGGGCTCCGCTACCCCGCACTGATCGGTTCGATCGCCGCGTTGGCCGTGCTGGCCGCGGCGTGCGGTTCGTCGCAGAGTTCGTCGACGACCACGACGGCGGCCGCACCGACCGGATCGAGCGTCCCGGCGACGACGCTCAAGCTGGCATCGACGACACTGCCCAACGTCGGGGCGGTGCTGACCGGTCCGACCGGCATGACCCTCTACTACTTCACGACCGACTCGTCCGGCTCCACCAGCTGCACCGGGCAGTGCGCCGTCGTGTGGCCCCCGCTGGTGGTGCCGACCGGATCCACCCCGGCGCTCCCCTCGGGGGCTTCGGGGACGCTCGCCACGATCAAGCGCCCGGACGGGACGACCCAGGTCACCTACAAGGGCCATCCCGTCTACTACTACCAGGGGGACACCGCCCCGGGACAGGACAAGGGCCAGGGAGTGGCCGGAACATGGTTCGTCCTCAATACGTCGGCCGCCGCACCGGCCGGGAATCCGACGACCACGACGAGCGCCGGCGGAGGCGGGGGTGGAGTCGGGTTCTAACGGCCTCATCGAGCGATGGGATGCGCACGCATTCCGCCCGGTAGCGCCACCTGAGTCGTCGCCGATGATGACGGTGCCGATTCGTGCGGACGCCCGAGCGGATCGACGAGGACGGCCGCGTCCGGCGCGTCTGTACCTGCCGGCCCTCTCCATCGTGGCGGCCATGCTCGTCCTCATCGGCATCGGCTGGGTGAACCGCTGGGGCGGAGCCAGTTTCACGAGCTCGATGTCGGATCTGCGCGTGGTGGTGATCGGCCCGATGACCGTGGCGATCCTCGCGGCCATCCTCGTGGTGGAGCGACTCCGGCCGGCTCAGCGTCGACCGTTCTTCGCCCGGGGGTATCGCCAGGATGCGCTCTACACCGTGTTGAACGCCACGCTGGTCCTGCCCCTGGTGGTGGCCCTCTCCCTGTCGTTCTCCGATGCCGCCCAGCGCTATCTGCCCTGGATCGTGGTGCCACGACTCGAATTCTTCCCGCGCTGGGCTGCCATCGCCCTGATCTTCGTGGCCATGGACGGGTGCAATTGGCTGGCGCACCTGGCGAACCACCGGATCCGCGTGCTCTGGCGGTTCCATGAGCTCCACCACTCCCAGGAGGACATGAGCGTGCTCACCGTCTTCCGCACGCATCCGTTGATCCACGTGTCCTACCTCATCGCACTCGTCCCGGGAATCGTGCTCCTGGCCAACGGCGCCGTGCCGACCGCTCTGCTCGTCGCCTATGCCGGCTTCGTCGCCTTCGAGCACTCGAACACGAATCTCGGATTCGGGCCGTTGGAGCGGATCTTCGTGAGCCCGAACTACCACCGCATCCACCACAAGTTGGACGGCCCGCAGGACGTCAACCTCGGCTTCGCCCTGACCATCTGGGACCAGCTCTTCCATCGCGCCGTCTTCCCGACCGAGGAGACGATCCGGACCGACACCGGACTCCCGGGCCGGCCACTCCTGGTGGAACAGGCGACCGGGCGACCCCGCCATCTCTCCGTGCTCCTCACCCAACTCTGGGGGCCGTTCCGCCCCCTCGGAGCGGAGGGTGCCCTGGATGACCACCTCCTGCCAGGCCGGATCCCGGTGGCCGTGGACGACGGGGAGCGGTGCTGATGGCGGCGACCGCGCAGACGCCCCGACCGGGAAGGATCCGGACCCTGATGGCGGTCCTGTTCCGCACGGAGCCGTCGGTCCTGGGCACCGATGTCGCCGTGGTCCCGGTACGGATCGCGCTGGTCTGGATCTTCACCTACTACGGGGCCGGGAAGCTGTTCGGTTGGTTCAACGGCCCGGGAATCCACCGCACGGCCATCTTCTTCTCGAACACGGCCCATCTGCGACCAGGAGGGTTCTTCGCCGTCCTCGGCGGGATCATCGAGTTCGGTGCCGCACTGGCCCTCGCCCTGGGCCTCGCGTCACGGCTTGCCGCACTGGCCCTGTTCGGGGACCAGGTGATGGCCATGATCACCGTGTCCTGGGTCAACGGCATCAATTCGTTGTCGGCGACCCCGGGCTACGAGTTCAACCTGGCGCTCGCGGTCATGGCCCTCGTCATCGTCGGGCTGGGTGCCGGCCGCCTGAGCCTCGACGCCCTCATCGGGCGCCACCTTTCGTCGACCGACCCGCCGGGGTCGGCGGCGGTGGCGGGGGAGCCCTCGGCGATCGAACGCGACCGGACGCGATCCGGGGCCGACCCGCCGCCACGATGA
>JADGOL010000310.1 GCA_017882995.1 Acidimicrobiales bacterium
GCCCATGCCCGGTCCGGGGATCGGGTCGCCATTGCCGCCTACCTCGGCAAGAGCGACCGCTTCGAGAACGCCATCGCCGACTTTGCCGAGACCTGCGCCGAACAGAACGTCCGCGACCACGCAGAACTGGCCCGCGCGGCCGCGACCGAACGCATCATCGCGCAGACCGGCATCTAGTGCGGCGGGCGCCTGCGTCGGCAATAAGGGCAGCGAGGGTGGGCCCAGCGACGGCGCAATCACCCTCGCGGGGTCATCAGGGACGGGAAGAGGGACCCCGGGCGGGTCGTGGCGATTCTTCACCGTCAAGTCCCACTGGTCCTGGAGGCGGTCCTGTCCCGGGTCCCGTTGCGATACGTCTTGCGGGCATCGGTGCGCTGGTGCGGGTCGGCGCCGATGTGCTCGGCCGCCCCCGCGTCGATCAGGGCTTGCAGGATCGTGTGCAGCGGCTTTCTCATCAACTGACCGTCATCGGCGCTGCCAAGCGCCTCGGTCAGCTCGAGCAAGGCAGACTCGTCCAGGGCCATGGCGTGAGTCCTCTCGTGAGTTCTTTTGTCGGTACTCACAAAGCCTCACGCGGTGGTTCCTTCATGCCCGTGACCGACACGGTCACCGAAATCAGGAACCCCGTTCACACCACCCCCGGGAACTCATCGGGTCCCGATACCGCCTAAGACCCACCCCACGTCAGGACACGCGATTGCACAGACTGAACCGAGCCGCCTCAAGTAGAATTGAAACGCCCATTTTTTGTCGGTGATCGGCATGTTGATGAGAGACGAAACGCGCGAGGACGCAGAGCAGATCTCTGGCGCCCCCCTGCCAAACATCGACGCGATCTGTGTCAGGAACCTCCTGGACTCCCCCGGGGCGATCATCTTCTTCAAGGACCTGGAAGGCAAGTTCATCAGGGTGAGCGTGGACTGCGCTCGGTTGACCGGCCGAACCTCGGAGGAGATGCTCGGGCTCTCGGACTTCGAACTGGACCCGGTCGACCACGCCCATGGCAGCGAACAGTCTGCAGACGAGCAGCGCATTATTGCCACCGGTGAGCCGATGATCGCCAAGGAGGAGATCGACCGACTACCCAGCCAGTCCCACACGTGGGTGGAGACCAGCAAGTTCCCCCTGCGCGACTCCGAGGGCACAATCATCGGAACCTTCGGAATCTCGCACGAGGTCACCCGCTGGGAGCTCGCCGAGCAGGAGATCGTGCGCATGGCGAAGGAGGCCGCGGACGCCCACACCGAGCTGATGCGGGTCGAGGGCCAGTTGCGGGCAGTTCTTAACGGCTCGACGGACGTCATCGCCAAGTACGACCGGGAGCTGCGCTACCAGTACATCAACCCTGCCGGCGAACGGTCCCGCGGTTTGACCCTCGCCCAGCTGATCGGTCGGACGGACCGGGAGACCGGGATGACGGAGAGCTCGCTTCAGGTGTACGAACCCGCACTGAATCGCGTGCTGGAGACCGGTGAGCCCGGCGACGTCAAGTTCTGCGTGCCGAACGGCCCCGACCGCCGGGATGAGTGGTTCAACATCGCGCTGTCGCCCGACCATGACACCACCAGTGCCATCGTCGGAGTACTGACCTCGATGCGCGACATCACCGAGGTCAAGCGCGCCGAGCTGGCCTTGGCCCACCGAGCCATGCACGACTCCCTGACCGGCCTGGCAAACCGGCACCTGCTGACTGACCGGCTGAGCCAAGCCCTGATGCGCATGGAGCGTGTCCCGGGCAGCCTTGCGCTCTTCTTCATCGACCTCGACTACTTCAAGGTCGTCAACGACACCTACGGTCATGCGGTGGGTGACCGCGTGCTCGTCGACGTCGGCCGCCGGTTGGAGCAGGCGGTACGGCGAGTGGACACAGTCGCCCGCTTTGGCGGGGACGAGTTCATCGTGCTGTGCGATCGCGTGATGACCAACGACGAGGTCTACGAGATCGCCGACCGCTTCGTGCGCACCTTGGCCGTGCCCTTCGCCCATGGCGCCGAGCAAGTCCGGATGTCGGCGAGTGTGGGTGTGGTGGTCACGGACGACCCGCAGGCAGGCGCGACGGAGCTGCTGCACCGCGCGGACTCCGCGATGTACCTGGCCAAAGAGGGTGGTCGTAGCCGCTTTGAGATCCTTAGCTCAAAGGACATCGAGCCGTATATGCGCATCCCACGGGCGGGAAGTGACATCAGCCCCGTTGTGAGCACAATGAGCGGCATGTCTCGCCCCATTCCCGATCCCGCGGGGCCTCAGAACATCGCTGGCACCGAGTACGAGAGCACCCCGGTCAGCCACCACTCCGGCAACCTGGCTCAGGCCGCGACCACGCTGGCTGCCCATGCCGGGCAGCTGGCGGCCCACGCGTCCCCCGCAGCACGACCGCCGTGGTGGCGCCATGCCGTTATCTACCAGATCTACCCCCGCTCGTGGGCTGACGGCAACGGCGACGGGATCGGGGACCTGCCGGGCATCACCTCCCGCCTCCCCTACCTGCGCGACCTCGGCGTGGACGCCCTCTGGCTCTCACCGTTCTACGTCTCACCCCAGGCCGACGCCGGATATGACGTCGCCGACTACCGCGACATCGACCCGATCTTCGGAACGCTGGCCGACGCCGACACTCTGCTGGCCACCGCCCACGACCTCGGTCTGAAGGTCATCGTGGACCTCGTCCCCAACCACTCCTCCGACGAGCACCCATGGTTCCAGGCCGCGTTGGCCGCCGGCCCGGGCAGCCCCGAGCGCGAGCGCTACTGGTTCC
>JADGOL010000311.1 GCA_017882995.1 Acidimicrobiales bacterium
ACAGGGTCGCATTCCTCGATCGCAACGGGCTCGAGTACTTCGAAGTGCTCTTCGGAGGGGCTCTGTGCGGTGCGGTCAACGTGGCGGTCAATTGGCGCCTCGCCCCCGCCGAGATGGCGGCGGTGATCGACGACTCTCAAGCCCGGATCCTCGTCGTCCATCCCGAGTTCGTTCCCTGTCTCGCCATCATGGAGAGTGGGCTGCCCCGGGTGTCACGCGTGGTGGTCCTCGGAGACCCCAAGGTCGATGCCGATCTCGGCGGCGCGTCGGACCTCGCCCGTCGGGTCGGCTACGAGGACTGGCTGGCCGACCAACCCGGCACGGACCCGGGGCACGAGGGTGCCCCCGACGACGTCTCGATGCAGCTCTACACCTCGGGCACGACCGGACTGCCCAAGGGTGTGATGCTCGCCAACCGCAATATCGAGTTCATGCTGGAGCAGGCCGCCGGGGACGCCTTCGAGATCGGCGCAGACACCGTGAGCCTGGTGGCGATGCCGTTGTTCCACATCGGCGGGTCGGGCTGGGCGTTGAGCGGCATGTCGCGCGGCGGCACCTCGGTGATCCTGCGCGACATGGATCCGGTCGAGCTGCTCCGGCTGGTAGCGGCCGAGGGGATCACCCACGCCTTTCTCGTGCCGGCCGTGTTGATGCTGCTCTTGGCGACCCCGGGCATTGCGCAGACCGACCTCTCGAGCCTCGACACCATCTTCTACGGGGCCTCTCCTATCGCCGAGGAGGTCCTCGTCCGGTGTCTCGACGTCTTCGGGTGCCGGTTCGCGCAGGTCTACGGGATGACCGAGACCACCGGGGCCATCGTGCGCCTCGCCCACGACGACCACGACCCCCAGGGCCCTCGCCAACATCTCTTGCGCGCCGCGGGCAAGCCGATCACCGGAGTTGAGCTGCGCATCGTGGATCCCGATACTGGGGACGAGGTCGAAACCGGGGTGGTGGGTGAGATCCACACGCGCTCGGGATTCAACATGGTCGGCTACTGGGACAAGCCCGACGACACGGCCCGCACCATCGTCGACGACGGGTGGCTGCGCACCGGAGATGCCGGGTACATCGACGAGGACGGGTACCTGTTCCTCCACGACCGCATCAAGGACATGGTCGTCTCCGGTGGCGAGAACATCTACCCCGCCGAGGTGGAGAACGTGCTGCTCGCCATCCCCGGCGTGGCCGACGCCGCGGTCATCGGTGTCCCGGATGACAAATGGGGCGAAACGGTGAAGGCCGTCGTCGTGTCGACCCCGGATTCCGAGTTGGACGAGCGCTCGATCGTCGCCTTCTGCCGGGAGCGTCTCGCTCACTACAAGTGCCCGACGTCCGTCGACTTCGTCGCCGTCCTTCCCCGGAATCCCTCGGGCAAAGTGCTCAAGCGCGAGCTGCGCGAGCCCTACTGGCGACACCGAGAGCGCCGGATCCACTGACGCCGTGACCGAACCCGCCGTACCCGGGACGTCGACACCGACCATGGCGGCGCTCGACCTCGACGCCGAGTTGGTGACCCTCCTGGCCACCCCCGAGGGACGCGCCGACCCCTATCCCCACTACGCCCACATCCGGGAGAACGCGGCGCTGTTCCGGTCTTCCATGGGGAGCTGGATCGTCACCCGCTTCGACGACTGTCAGCGGGTGTTACGGGCCCCCCATTTCGGAAAAGGCTCCGATCAGGACGCCACCGCCCGCTTGCGGATCGCCCGGTGGGGAATCCCGGATAAGGAGGCCGACGACTTCTTCGAGTTCTTCGAGCGTCGCCAGTCCATGCTCACACTCAATCCCCCCGACCACACGCGCCTACGCGGTCTCGTCGCACGCGCCTTCACCCCGAGCACGGTCGAAGCACTGCGCCCTCACGTCGTATCGCTGTGCGACGGGCTCCTCGACGCCATGGCCGAAATCGGCGGCAATCGACAGAGCGTCGACGTCATGCGCGAGCTCGCGTTCCCTCTTCCGGTCGCCGTGATCGGGGAGTTGCTCGGGGTCCCGGTGGCGGACCGGACCCAGTTCCAGGCCCTTGTCCGTGCCGCCACCCGGATCCTCGAGCCGACGTCGGATGTCGAGGACCTGCGCGGCGCTCGCGCCGCCCGGGTCTCGATGGAGCAGTACTTCGAGGAGCTCATCGCCGAACGGCGGCAACGGCCGGCCGACGACCTGCTTTCGGAGCTCATCGCCGTGTCGGACGGTTCGGACCGGCTCACCCAGGACGAGGTCATCTCCACGGCCATCTTGCTCTTCGCGGCCGGCTTCGAGACCACCACCAACCTGATCGGAAACGGTCTGTCGGCGCTGTTGAGCCATCCCGCCGAACTGGCGCGCCTGCGAGGCTCGGTCGATGATCCCGAAGCGGTCCGACGTGCCGTGGAGGAGTTGTTGCGATGGGACAGCCCGGTCCAGCTCGATGGTCGGGTGGTGCTGCGCGCCACTGAGGTCGCGGGCCAGCACCTTGCACCCGGAGAGCAGGTCATGACGCTGCTCGGAGCCGCCAACCGCGACCCTCGCCGGTTCCGTGATCCTGAGTCCCTCGATCTGGGACGCGACGAGGGGGCTCCCATGAGCTTCGGGAGTGGGATCCACTACTGCCTGGGGGCGGCCCTGGCCCGGCTCGAAGGACAGGTGTGTTTCGGTCGTCTGCTGACGCGCTTCAAAAACATGCAGCTCGGCGAGGCCGGCATCGCACACCGCGACACCATCACGCTCCGAGGTCTCGCTCGCCTCCCCGTGGAGCTCACACCCGCCTGAACGTCCTCGTCCGCGTCAGAACGGAAGAGTTTCGCCGGCCGACCCGCCGCCGTCGACACCGGTCGCTCCTGACATATCGTCGAGCTCGCCCGCTCCGTCCCGAACCCCGACGACTTGCTCCGAGGCCACGGTGCGTCCCGCCGCCTCGAGCTTCGGCACGAGCTCTTCGACCTGTGCGCGGGTGCGCCGGATCCGACGGTCGAGCTCATCGACGATGGCCGTCGCCCGTTCGAGTCGCGCCACGAGCTGGTCGACGTCGACCTCGCTCCTCTCGAAGAACTCGACGATGCCGTCGAGCTCGCGACTCGCAGCCATGTAGCTCAGCTCCCCCACCGGCTCGCCGATCTGCGAGTCCTCGTCGTCGTGTCTTTCCGCGTTCATCTCTGCCCCTCGGTCGTCGATCGAGACTCTGTGTCATCCACGGTGGAGCTCGCCCTTCCGTCCGCGAACCTCGTGACCAGTCTGGACCCCGCCGCCAACTCGGAGACCGATCGCACCACGGCGCCGTCGGGTCCAAGGGTGATCGTGTAGCCCCGTTCGAGCTGGCGCTCGATGTCGTAGGCGGCCAGCAACCGCCTCCACGAGTCGGCCCGGTCCTGTTGGCGGTCGAGGACACCCAAGGCGCGGGGGCCGACACGGGCCACACGTCGCTGTACTGCTTCTCCGGCGAAGTCGAGCTGGCGCCGCGCGTTCGTCGCGATCCGCGTCTTTCTTGTCTCCAGACGTTCGGAGTACCGGGACAACTGGTTGCGCGTGCCGATGCCCAGTCGCCTGCGAGACGCGGCGTCGCGTTGCGTTGCCACCTCGAGCGCGTCGACCGCGCCTAGCGCGACGCGCGCTCCGGAGCGTGCCACCGATTCCCACCACTCCCCCACTCGGCGAACGATCTCTTGGGCACATGCCGTCGGCGTCACAAACGCCTGGTTGGCAACGATGTCGGCAACCGACTGGTCCCCGGTGTGGCCGATGCCTGTCCACAAAGGGATCGGAAGCCCGGCGATGGCGCGCGCCACGGGCTCGGCGTCGAAAGCGGCCAGGTCTCCTCGAGACCCACCGCCGCGCACGAGGACGGCGACGTCGCAATCGGATACCGAGACGGCCTTGAGAGCCCTGGCAACCGATGCCGGCGCCCCGGCCCCCTGCACGTTGGCCTTGAACAAGGTGACGGCGAAGGCGAGATCCGACGCGTGGAGTTGGCCCAAGAAGTCATTGCACCCCTCGGAGCCGGGGCTGGCGACGAGGCCGACTCTCAGAGGCACCTCGGGCACCGCCAATGCCCGGTTGCGAAGAAGAAGTCCTTCGGTCTCCAGTGTGTTGAGCAGAGCAGCACGGCGCGCCGCCAGGCGTCCGAGGAGCGCCGTGACGTCGACATCGGTGGCGATGAAGTTGATCTGGCCCTTCGGGGGGTAGAACTCCACTCGACCCCGTAACGACACCACGACGCCGGGCTCGAGAATGATCCCCTGGCGTCCGAGCGTCTGCTTCAGGGGATTCCAGGTTCTCCCCCAGCAATTGACCTTGAGCACGGGGGTATCGCGTCCGCGGGCCGCGTCGGGGTCGACAAGGTCGATATAGCAGTGCCCCGTTCGGTCGGAGATGCTCTGGATCTCGCCACGGACCCATTGCAAATGGCCGCGAGGGAACGATGCCGTGATCGCGGCCTGAACCTGCCGATAGAGAGCCGCGATGGAGAGCGGCTCGGGTTGCTCCACGAGGGCGAGCCGCTCGGGCTGCGGGTCCATGGCGCAACCCTAGCGAGGGGGGTGGTCGGCGACGGTTCCTCGAAGCCGCGGCGGACCGTGTCAATGAGACCGCCAACCTGGCAAACTGATCGAGACGGTGAGTCGGCCGGGTGGTCGCGCCACGGGCTCGTCCTCGGACGAGAACCGTGTCGAGGAAGGTCGGGGCTCCAAAGGGCAGGGTGCTGGCTAACGGCCAGTCGGGGCGACCCGAAGGAAAGTGCAACAGAGAGCAGACCGCCGATGGTGGGTGAAAGCCCGCACAGGCAAGGGTGAAACGGTGCGGTAAGAGCGCACCAGCGGCCGGGGTGACTCGGCCGGCTCGGTAAACCCCACCCGGAGCAAGGCCGAACGTGGGACATGGGTAGCCCGCCCGCTCCATGTGGGCAGTCCCCAGGTAGGCCGCTGAGATGGATGGCCACCTCGTCCGAGAGGGCGAACAGAACCCCGCCTACAGGCCGACTCACCGTCAACCAGGTAGAATGCCCCGAGATCCCTAGTTCATCCCTACTCGGGGAGGTCGGAATGTACGGAAACGGGACCATGCGGGAGCGGCCGGCGGGCACGGGCCGCTGGGAGCTGCGCGTCTACCTGGGGCGTGATCCCGACACGAATAAGCCCATGCAGGTGTCGCGAGTGTTCCGCGGCGGCAAGCGCGCCGCCACGAAGGCGCTGCACGGGCTCGTGCAAGAGGTGAGCGAAGGTCGGCACCTCGGTCCCGCGGCCACCTTCGGAAAGCTCCTCACCGAATGGCTCGCCAACCTGGAGCGGCTGGGGAAGGCTAAGAGCACGATGGAGTCCTACAAGATCCACGCGGAGAAACACATCCGCCCC
>JADGOL010000049.1 GCA_017882995.1 Acidimicrobiales bacterium
CTCGCCGCCGGGGAGATCGCCTCGCACTTCGAGCTGAGCCGCCCGGCGGTGTCGCAACATCTCCGGGTGCTCGTCGAAGCCGGCCTCCTCGAGAGTCGTCGAGACGCAACCCGGATCATCTACCGGGCCCGGCCCGAAGGATTGGACGAGCTGCGTGAGTACCTTGAGGTGTTCTGGGCGACCGGACTGCGCCGCCTGAAGCGGGCAGTGGAGCGAGACATGGAGGACAGCGAACGTGCCAGCAGGCGATGACGTCATCGAGCAGGAGATCCGGATCGCGGCGCCGCCCGAAGCCGTGTTCCCGTTCTTCACCGACCCCGACAAGATGCGGCGCTGGAAGGGCATGGACCACAAGGTCGATGCGCAACCGGGTGGGATCTACCGCGTCAACATCGACGGCACTCACGTGGCGCGCGGGGAGTACGTCGAAGTGAGTCCTCCGCACCGGGTGACCTTCACGTGGGGTTGGGAGGACGAGGGAAACCCCGTGCCCCCCGGGTCGAGCACCGTCGAGATCACGCTCACACCCGACGGTGACGACACCATCGTCCGTCTCGTGCACCGTGGCCTGCCGCTCGAGGCTGTCGAGCCCCACGCGGCGGGATGGCGCCACTACCTGTCCCGACTCGCCATCGCCGGAGGTGGTGGGGACCCAGGTCCGGACCAAGGGCCGTCGTAACTGCGCCTCGCCACGCCACATCGCTTCACTGAAGCTCCACGCACGTCTTCCGCACACGTTCACACCGAGTAGAGACACGTATCCACACCCAGTAGAGACACGACCGAAAACCACCAGACCGAATACCAACAAGAAAGGCAGGACTCACAATGGGCAAGTTCGTATTTCTTTACACAGGCGGTCAGATGGCCGACACTCCCGAAGCTCAGAAGGCGGCCATGGACGCTTGGATGGGATGGTTCGGCACCCTCGGTGACGACATCCTCGACCCGGGCAACCCATTCGGCGCGTCGAGCACGGTAAAGGCCGACGGGTCCACCAAGGACGGCGCCGCCGGTGGAGCCGGCGGGTACTCCGTCATCTCCGCCAACAGCCTGTCCGAGGCGGCCAGCAAGGCCAAGGGCTGCCCGGTCCTCGCCGGCGGTGGAACGGTCGAGGTGTACGAAGCGATGCCGATGTAGTTGCTGCTCGCTACGGAGACGAGGCCGGTTCGCTCGGCGCAGGTGCCAGAGCGACGGCCTCGATCTCCACGAGTTGGCCGGTGTACCCGAGGACGGTCACACCGAGCAGTGTGCTCGGCGGGTCGAACGGCTCGAAGGCGGACTTCACCACCGCCCACACCTCGACGAGATCCTTCTGAGACGACGTCACGACATACACCGTCGTCTTGAGGACGTCACCGGGAGATGCCCCCGCCGCTTCCAACGCCTCGAAGAGATTGGAGATGGTCGTCTGGGCCTGGACCGTCAGATCTCCGGGGCCCACGACGATCCCGTCGGGGCCCACGGGGCACGCGCCGGCGCTGAATACGAGCCGGCCCGCCGGTGCCACCGACGCATAGGCGTAAGGGGCGTCGCGGTACAGGCCGGCAGGTCTGACGAAGTCGATCCGACGTTCGGGCATCAGGGCGACGGCAGACGCTCGAGCTCTCCGCTCGGGTCGTAGTAGAGCTCCTGTTGGGCGATCAGCGCGTTGCGGTAGCGGTACACGACGACGTAGGTCGACCGCAGCCGCCCCCCTTGCATGGTGAAGTCGAACCGCACCTTGACGTACGCCCCGGCCTGCATCCCCTTGTCTTGCTCGGTGTTGCCGATGATCAGCCCGCGCTCGTCGACTGCGTAGGAGATGTCAGAGAGCCCGGTGATCGTCATCTGGATGAACTCGAGCGCGTGTTCCACGCCGACGATGCGCGCCGGCCATCCGAACAGGCGGGTCGTTGGGCTGACGTAGACGACATCAGGTGCGTAGAGACCCAGGGCCATCGAGATGTCACCGGCACCGAATGCGGCCGCGAGCCGCTCCTCCTGGGCGTCGACGGCCTCGAGCGAAAGCGACCCCCGTGTCACACCGACAACAGAACGTGCAGGTCGAGGCCACCGAGCCGTTGCCGGCCGCCCAGGGCCACGATCTCGAGCAGGGCCGCGACGCCCACGACCTCGGCGCCGGCGCGACGGATCACCGTAGCGGTGGCGAGCAGGGTCCCACCGGTGGCGATGACATCGTCGACGATCAGCACCTTGTCGCCGGGCTCGACGGCATCGGTGTGCATCTCGAGGGTGGCCTCGCCGTACTCGAGCATGTACGCCTCCGCCACGGTGGCGGCAGGGAGTTTGCCCACCTTGCGGACAGGAACCAGCCCGGTGCCGAGCGCGTAGGCGACAGGGGCGCCGAGGATGAAACCTCGCGCCTCGATGGCGGCGATCTTGTTCGTCTTTCCCGCGAACGGGGCTCCCAACCACGCCACGGCGTCGCCGAAGGCGGCCGCATCGGCGAGCACAGGCGTGATGTCCTTGAACGTCACCCCGGGCTGGGGGAACCCGACGACGTCCCGGATGAGCGCTCGCACCCTCTCCCGGACCGCGTCGTCCTCAATGTGTCCGGGCGTCGCCCTCGACATCTAGGCGGCGGGGGCGGCGGACGCGAATTCGCTCGGTTCGATCGGAGCGGCGAACGCGGCCGATGCACCCAGGACCGCGAACGTCCCACCGAGCATCGCCACCATGAGACGACTCCAGATCGGAAGCTCACGACTACGGAGCGCCGCGAATGCGTCCCACGCGTCGCACCCGGCCCCGAGCAACAATGCTCGCGTGACGGCTTCGGGACGATCCTCTCGCAGCGCCTGGAGCAACACGATGCCCAGGGCCAGATCACGACCACCGAAGACTCGGCTCATGAAGCGCACGCTCGGTCGCTTGGCTTCGGCCCCGAGGTAGACGCGGGCCCCGGCGGTGGGTGTCGCCATGAGACCCAGGCCGAAAGCAACGCGACCCAGGGCGATCACGGGGGGGATCCTGCGGCGCAAGTCTTCGTTCACCCGTCCGAGGTTAGCGGTGGGCCGACAGCCCGCCCCACGCAGAGTTCGCCGGGGACCCGCCGGCGGCCCCCGGCGCGCCACGGTCAGCGGGGGGCGCCAGGTCCGGCGGCGGGTGGGGCGGCGGGAAGCCCGTACAGGGCGGCGGCGTTGGCGCCGGCGATCAGACGCTGGTCCTGCACCGATAGCCCGGCGATGGCCTCGGACAGTTCGCGGGTCACACCCGGGAACACGGCATCGGGATGGGGATAGTCCGAAGCCCACACGATGCGATCAGCCCCGCACAGCGGTGACCGGGCCGTGAAGGCGAGGGTGGACTCATCGGGGTCGAAACTGATCCAGCACTGGCGACGGAAGTACTCCGAGGGCTCTTTCGTCAGCTGCGGCACATCCCATCCGAAGATCTCGTAGTGGTGGTCGAGGCGCTCGAGCCACGACACGAGCCATCCACCACCGGCTTCCAAGAAGACGAGGCGCAGGTCGGGGAAGCGCTGGCACACGCCTCCGGCCAGAAGGAAGGCCATCGAGCTCATCATGTCGAAGGGGTTGGCGATGGCCTGGGTGAAGAAGATGTTGTCGATGGCGACGGTCCCGGTCTCGTCGGGAAGCGGGTTCGCCGATGACCGCAGCCGGTTGATGCGCAGACCCTGACATGCTCCGGGGAGATCGGCCGCCAGGAACGGGTGGAGCCCCACGGGCATCCCCGTCTCCGACGCCGCGCTCCACAGGGGGTCGTAGACGGGGTCGGAGAACGGTCGCCAGTCCGCGCTCGGGTTGGGACGCAAGAACACCCCCACGATCCCCGCCATCCCCGCCACCCGACGGATCTCGGCGGCGGCAAGGTCGATGTCCTGCTGGGGGAGCACCGCCACCCCGAACAGACGCCCCCCACCGGCCTGGGTGTGTTCCGACAGCCAGTCGTTGTAGGCGCGGCACATCACTGCCGCGAACTCGACGTCAGGGTGACCCTGGATCCCGAGCAGCAGGGTCGGGTACAGGACCGACTGGTCGATGCCGTCGGTATCCATGTCCACGAGGCGCGCCGGTGCGTCCCACGCGGCGGGCCGCACCTCGGTGTAGCGGAGCTCACCGCGCTGGGCGCGATCCCGATCGTCTGCCGACATGCCCGCGGTGCCGGCCAGCGACATGAAGTTGGCCAGGTTGCGGGTCCCGTCCATGACGGCCCATTCGCGCCCTTTGTCGTCGACCTCGATGTGCCACACACGGTCCTCGAACCCCTTGGGAGCGAATTCCCGGAACCCGTCGGGGTGCTCGAGCACGTGCCCGTCGGCGTCGATGTAGTCGAGATCGGCCGCGGTGGTCGTCGCAGTTCCTGGCATGGTCGCTCCTGGGCTATCGGGAAAGCTTGTAGAAGTCCTGGGCGTTGGCACCGGCCACCCGCGCCAGGACGTCATCGGGGAGACGTCCCTCGGCGTGCTCTTTCAACTCGGTCGTTGCCCGGGGCCAGGCGCCGTCCCAGTGGGGATAGTCACTGGCGAACATCACACACCGGTCGCCGAGGAGGTCCACCACACACGGCAACGCATCCTCGTCGGGCTCGCAGGTGACCACGACGTTCCCCGCCGCCACGTATTCCCTGGGCGGGCGTTTCCAACCGTTCGGGATCCAGTCGCCGCGCGATTCGTGGTGCTCGCCCAGGCGCTCGACGAACCACGGCAGCCACCCTGCTCCGGCCTCCAAGAAGGCCACGCGGAGGGCGGGGTGCCGATCGAACACGCCCCCGCTCACCAGCGCCGTCATGGCGAACATCTGGTCGAAGGGAAAACTCACGCAGTGGACCTGGATGTAATTGTCGAAACGGTCCACCCCGATCTTGGGTAGGTGGATGCCCGGCGCCCCGTGCACCCCCAAGGGCATGTCGAGCGCGACCGCCGCCGCGTAGAAGCGGTCCATGTCGGGGTGATCCAGGTTCCGCTCCTTGAGCCCGGGCGGGACGATGGTGGAGACGAGCCCGAGCCCCTTGGCCTCTTCCATGACCGTGATGGCCAGGTCGCCGTGCTCGATGGGAACCACGGCGACACCGTGCAGGCGCCCTGCGCTCTTGGCGCAGAATCCAGAGGCCCATTGGTTGTACATGCGGGCCAGCCCGGCTCCGAGCACCGGATCCTCGATGCTGGGCACGCAGAGGCCGAAGCTCGGGAACAAGACCATCTCGTCGATCCCGTCGGTGTCGGCGTTGGCGAGCACACCGTCCACGGTCCCGGGGTCGACTCCGGGCGCCGTGGTGAGACCGTGCTGCGGAGGACAACCCGCCCCGGGACCCTCGTATTGGGGGTAGGGCCGTCCTTCGATGAGGACGCCGAGCTTGGTGTCGGTCCGCAGCGCGACGTGATCGGGAAAGCGTTGCAGCAACTCGGCGAAGAACTCCAGAGGCTCCACCGCGTGGGCGTCCGCGTCCACGACGTACAGGTCCGTCGCCATCATCTCTCCATTTCGTTCACGGCTGGCTCGACCACGGCGCTTCGTTCACGGTGTCTTGTTCACGGTGCCGGCACCGTCGTTGTCGTAGACGATCACGCTTCTCGCCACCTCACCGGCCTCCATCGCCCGGAAGGCGTCGTTCACATCGTCGAGTCCGATACGACGGGTGACCAGACCTTCGGCATCGATCGCGCCCTGACGAACGAGGTCGACGAGCACCGGGAAATCACGATCGGCATCGGTCGAGCCGTAGACGCAACCCATCACCGTCTTGGCGTCCACGAACAGCTCGAACGCTGTGAACGAGACCTGCTCGGCCGGCGATCCGGCTCCGACGAGCACCGCCGTTCCCCCGCGACGCACCGCCGCGAACACGGTCCGGATGGTCTCGGACCTCCCCACGACCTCGAAGCCGAAATCCGCCCCCCGGCCTCCGGTGTGAGCACGGACCGCCGCCACCGCGTCCTCAGCCGACGCGTCCACGATCGCGGTCGCCCCCATGGCCCTGGCCAACTCGAGCTTGGACGCAACCCGGTCGACGGCGACGATCGTGCTGGCTCCGGCCAGCCTCGCCCCCTGGATCACCGACAGCCCCACCCCGCCGCAGCCGACGACCGCCACCGTGGAGGCCGGGGGGACGTGTGCGGTGTTCCACACCGCGCCCACGCCCGTGGCCAGCGCGCAGCCGACGAGGGCGGCGAGCTCCAACGGCACTGACGGGTCGACAGGGACGACTTCTCCCTCGGGGACGAGGGTCTCCTCCCCGAAGGTGGCGGTGCCGAGCCCTCGCACGAGTGGAGTGCCCCGCACCGTCGCGTACGCACCCGACAGCGACTGAGCCAGGCCCACGTCACACAACATGACCTGGCCCCGCAAGCACCAGAAGCAGCGGCGACACGCCGGCATCCAGGTGAGCACGACGTGGTCGCCCGGAACCACACGCGTGACGGCCTCTCCGACCTCGACGACGATGCCTGCACCCTCGTGGCCGAGAACGGTCGGGAACATGAAGGGGATCGCCCCCTTCTGGACCGACAGATCCGAATGACACACACCGCTCGCCACCATCTTGACCCGCACGTCATGCGGCCCCGTCGGTGCGAGCTCGATGTCCTCGATGACGAAGGGTGCACCCACCTCGTGCACGACGGCGGCCCGCACGGTGCCCCCTCTGGGGTTGGAAGCGCTCACCGACCCGGCGCTCCAGCTGCCGCCACCGCCGCTGCCGCTGCGCCGAATCCCGTGGTCACCGTGTCGGTCTGGGTCCCCGACCGCAGGACCGCGCCCGGGAGCGATCCCGTGAACTCGCCGGAGCGCACGATCTCCTCCCCGTTCACGATGACGTGCTCGATGCCGACACCTTCGGCATAGAGCCGACTGGCACCGCCGGGAAGATCGTCGCGTGTGCGCTCGGCCCCGTGTCCCACCCGCCCGGGGTCGAAGACCACGATGTCCGCCCACCAACCTTGGGCCAGCCGTCCCCGCTCGCGCAGGCCGTAGAGCCGGGCCGGGACGTCGGTCAGCTGGCGAACTGCCTCCTCCCAAGAGAGCAACTGGCGGGCCCGCACACCGTCGCCGAGCATCGAGGTGGAATAGATGGCCCCGCACATCATGTCGAGGTGCGCCCCGGCGTCGGACCCTCCCACCACGGTGCGCGGGTCCTGCCACACCTTGGCCCGCAGCTCCCAGTCCGCTTCTGACTCACCGATGGGCGGGCGCAACCCGGTCCGGAGCTTGTCGGCGACCACGATGTCGAGCAGCGCGTCGAAGGGCTCCTTGCCCGTCGCCTGCGCGACGTCACGCACCGAGCGTCCTTCGTAAGCGGCATTCTCCGGCGCGAAGGTCTCGTCGATGATCAGGTTCTCCCATCGGGCCAGGGCGCCGATGATGCCGGCCTCCTTCGACTTCGCCCCCGCGTCCAACCGGGCGCGCTCCACAGGGTCGGAAAGAACCTTCATGCGCTCGGGAACGGCCAGCGCGAACATCTCACGCCACCCCGGCAGGCTGTCGAGGATGGCGCCGGGCTCGAAACAGAGCCGAAGCTTCATGGTGTGGGGCAATGTGAGCGCGACCACGGTGGCGCCGCGCTTGGCCGCAGCCGTCGACGCCTCCAATTGATGCTCGAGGCCACCGGGGTTGAGGGCGGAGACGCCGAGGACATTCCAGTTGGCCGGACGATCGGCCAAGAGCGAGAGCGTCGTCATGAGGTCGACCTCGTCCGCGCTGAACCCGTTGAGACACCCCGGCACGATGAGCTCGAGGGTCGTCCCAGGATGTGTCGACAAGACGCGGCACAGTTCCTCGAGCTCAGAACGCGTGGCGGCGCGAGAAGGAACCGGCATGCCGTCGCCGTCGTTGTGGGTCGGGGCCTGGGAGGTGGAGAAGCCGAGGGCTCCTTCCTCGAGCGAGCGGGCCAACAGCGATGCCATCGCCCGCACCTGGTCATCGCTGGCGACGACGCCGACGGCATCCTCGCCCATCACGACACGACGCACCGCCGAGTGGCCGACGAGGAACCCGGCGTTGACGGCCACGGAACCGTCGAGCCTGCCCACCCAGTCGCCGAATGAGCTCCACGACCAGTCCAGTTGTTCCAGGGCGGCAACGGGCATGCCCTCGACACGGGCCATCATGCGCGCCAAATAGCGGGCGTGCTCCGGCCCGGCCGGCGCCAGGGAGAAGCCGCAGTTGCCACCGATCACGGTGGTGACTCCGTGCAGAGGGGAAGGACTGGCGGTCGGGTCCCACGACAATTGAGCGTCGTAGTGGGTGTGCAGGTCGACGAATCCCGGCGTCACCATCAGGCCGTCGGCGTCGATCACCTTGGCGACCGGCTCGTCGGTCTCACCGATGGCCACGACCCGCCCGTCGCGCACGGCCACGTCGGCCCGTCGGGGTGCCACCCCCGTCCCGTCCACAACGGTGCCGCCGCGGATCAGCAGGTCCAGCATGACAACTCCGGTCGTCTCGACGACAGAGGCGGGGACGTCGTCACAGCGTCACTTCGACGGCGCCGCGAACTGCAGGATGGTCTTCGGACGGGTGAAGGCCAACATGCCCTCGGGACCGAGCTCCAGACCGTAGCCCGACTGCTTCCATCCTCCGAAGGGGGCCCGATGGTCCATGGCCGCGGTGCCGTGGTTGTTCACGAACACGGTGCCGGCTTCGAGCCGGCGGGCCGCGCTGGCCGCCAGATCGTCGTCGGCAGTCCAGATGGACGCGCACAACCCGTAGGGCGAGTCGTTGGCGCGACGCACGGCTTCATCGACATTTCGGTAGCCGATCACAGGGAGAGCCGGGGCGAATTGCTCCTCGCAGACGATCTGGGCGTCGTCAGGGGCGCCTTCGACGATGGCGGGAGACACGAGGTAGCCACCGGCGGCCACATCCTCTTCACGAACTCGCGCCGGACGGTGCACGCGGGCACCGAGTGCCGACGCCTCCTCCAGCATGTCCTCGACCCGTTGGCGCGCCTCGGGACGGTGGACAGGCCCCATCGTCACTTCCGGAGCGAGCCCGTCACCGACGACCTCGGTCCCGACCCGGGCCACGAGCGCGTCGACCATGGCCCGCACCTTGTCCTCGGGGACATACAGGCGCTTGATGGCCATGCACACCTGTCCCGAGGTGATGAACGTCGCCCCGGCGAGCTTGTCCGCCAAGGCGTCGTCAATGTCGATGTCAGGTGCCACGATGGCGGCGTCGTTGCCGCCGAGCTCGAGCACGACGGGTCGCACCGCGCTCGATGCGGCGGCCATCACGGCCCGACCGGTGGGGACACCACCGGTGAACGAAACCATGTCGATGCCGGGGTGCGACACGAGCATCTCACCGAGCTCGGGCCCCGGGCCGTTGACGGCGTTCACGACGCCCGGGGGCAAGGCGTCGGCCAACGCGGCGGCCACGGCCAGGACCGCACCGGGACAGGTGGGCGGGGCCTTCACCACGACGGTGTTGCCGGCGAGCAGGGCGGGCAGCACCTTGTTGCCGAGCACCGACACCGGCCAGTTGAACGGCAACAGCGCGGCCACGACTCCGTAGGGCTCGTGCACCACGCTGGTCCTGCGACCACCGCCTTTGAGCGACCGGGTGGCCAACGCCTCGGCTACGAGCGGTGCGAAGGCGCCCGCCATCCCTCCGATGGTGCCCGAATCGAACTGGGCCTCCCACAGCACCTTGCCGTGCTCACGCGTCAGCAACGTCGCCAGGTTCTGCGATTCCACCGCGGCACCGGCGGCCGACGCCGCCTTGGCGACGAGCTCGGCGCGCTCCTCTGGTGCCATCGCCGCCCACGGACCGAACGCGGCCCGGGCCGCGGCCACAGCGCGATCGAGCTGCGCCGGTGACGCCGAAGGCGCATCGAACACCACTTCGGCAGGACGAACGGGGTTGGTCACCGGGTAAGTCCCCGCTTCCCCCGGCACCACCCCGCCGTCGATCACGAGCCCGATCGCATCGCCCACCTGTCGCCCTCCTGTCCGGAGAATGCCGTTCTCCGGCGGATGATAGTTTCCGATCTCGATGCCGTCAGGGGCGCGTGACACGGCGGGTGCCGAGCCACCCAGGCGCACCGTCCAGGCCGATGGGGAGGCCCCCGCCGACCGCGCCGACACACTGGGCTTCGGGCTGCGCTCGTTGCCCGAAGCGCGGCGCAGACAGATCGAGGTCACTGCCCGGCTGGTGGAATCAGCACGCGACCTTGTGTGGGACGCCGGCGGTCCCAGCTTCACCGTGACCCAGGTCGTCGCCGCGGCCGGAACGTCGCTCAAGAGCTTCTACCGGTGCTTCGCCGGCAAGGACGAACTCCTCGTGGCCCTCTTCGAGGACGACGCCCGACGGGGTGCCGACGCGTTGTCGTCGATGGTCGACGTCGAGGCAGAGCCCCTCGAGCGGCTCCGGGTGGTGGTCGTCGGGTTGTTCCGCTTCCTCACCGTCGAGGGACGCCTTCCCTACGCGGCTGCACTCGTTCGTGAGCACCTTCGGCTCGCCGAGTCCCACCCCGACCAGCTCCGAGGTGTCCTCCACCCGTTCGTCGGCGTCTTCGAAGACGCCGTGGCCGCCGCACAAGCCAGCGGCGCGGTCCGCCCCGGTAATGCCCGGCGCGACGCGCGCACACTGTTCCATCTGGTGCTGTCCCACCTGCACGCGCTCATCTGCCACCAGATCGAAGAACCTCCGACCGAAGTCGCCGAAGAGCTGTGGGCGTTCTGCTCGGCAGCTTTGCGCCCATGACCGCCGCCGACTCCGGCACCAGCCACCACAGTGGCCACGACGCCGGCACCGGTGGGGTGCTGCTGCCCGACCCCACCCCCCGGCCGATCCGGGTCCCGATCATCTCCGTCGACGACCACCTCATCGAGCCGCCCGACATGTTCGAAGGCCGGATGCCTGGTCACCTTGCAGAGCGCGCCCCTCGCATCGTCGAACGCGACGACGGCGTGCAGCATTGGCTGTACGAGGACCGCACCTATCCGAACGTCGGTCTCAACGCCGTGGCGGGCCGGCGGCGCGACACCTGGAGCATGGACCCGGCGCGGTTCGACGAGATGCGACCCGGTTGCTACGACATCCACGCCCGCATCGTCGACATGGACATCAACGGTGTGTGGGCCTCGTTGTGCTTCCCGTCTCTCGTGGCCGGTTTCTGCGGATCGGTCTTCTCGCGTTCGGAGGATCCCGAGCTCGGCCTGGCCTGCCTGCGCGCCTGGAACGACTGGCACGCGGAGGTCTGGGCGGGCACCTACCCCGAGCGCATCATCCCGCTCCAGCTCCCGTGGCTCAGGGACGTGGCCATCGCCACCGAGGAGATCCGACGCAATGCCGCGCTCGGATTCAAAGCGGTGAGCTTCCCGGAGTTCCCGGCCCGACTCGACGTCCCGTCGATCTTCTCGGGCGCCTGGGACCCCTTCTTCGCGGCGTGCGAGGAGACCTCCACCGTCGTGTGCCTGCACACCGGCGCCTCGGGGTGGGCTCCGTTGCCCTCCCCGGATCCGCCCTTCGAGCTCTTCCCGACCTTGTTCCCCGTCAACGCGCTCCTGGCCGCGGCCGAGTGGCTCTGGTCGGGTGTGCCCCTTCGCTTCCCCGACTTGGCGGTGGCGATGTCCGAGGGAGGGATCGGCTGGGTGCCGATGCTGCTCGACCGGGCCGACTACGTGCTCGAGCACTCCGCCTCGGGTTCGGAGAGCAACTCGTGGCCCTCGGACCTTCGTCCCAGTGAAGTACTGCGTCGCAACTTCTGGTTCTGCACGATCGACGACCCGTCGACCATCGAGCTGCGCCACCGCATCGGCGTCGACCACATCATGGTCGAGAGCGACTACCCGCACGCCGACTCTACCTGGCCCGACACCCAGCTCGTCCTCGACAAGACGTTGGGGCACCTTCCCGACGACGAGTTGCGGATGATGGCGGCGGGAAACGCGGCGCGGCTGTTCCGCCATCCGATGCCCCCCGTTGACGACTGGCGTCATCATCAGCCCCACGGGATCGCGACCGGTCAGGTGTCGTGATCGCCACCCACGACCTCGTCGTCGATGCCGACGGGCACGTGGTGGAGCCCCGTGGCGCGTGGACGACGGTCCCCGAGCCGTACCGGCCCACGGTCACGCGTGACCCCAACGGGTACGAGCACGTCGTCGTCGTCGGTGTCGAGATCCCGGCCGTCCCGCTCGGCACGCCCGCCACACCGGGGTCGAGGTTCTCTGACCCGCAGTCGTTTCTTCCCATCGAACAAGGGCCTCGGCCTCGGCCGACCTGACCATGTTCGACGACGTCATCCGCGAAGCCGCCGCGCGCTACGGAGACACCCCGCTCTACGTCACACCCGATGGGAACGAGCTCTCCTACGCCGCTCTGGATCGCCTGTCCGACGAAGTCGCCGCGGGGCTCTACGCCCGGGGCGTGCGCGCCCACGACGTCGTCGCCCTCGTCCTTCCCTCGGGGCCTGTCTATGCCGTGGTCTACGCGGCGGCGGCCAAGGTCGGCGCGGTCACGGCCGGCGTGAACGACCGCCTGTCACCGCCCGAGCGGCGTCGCTGTCTGGCCGTGGCCCGACCGCGACTCGTGGTGACGTCGAAGGAGCTCGCCCTCGACACCGCCGTCGACGAGGTGGCCGAGGTGCAAGACATCGTGGAGGTCGACACCGATGCCGGTCCCGGCACCGACCCGGCGGACGGCGATCCGCCTTCGATGCTCGCCGAGCTGCGGGCCGTAGCCGGGAGAACGAGCGCGAACAGGGCGGACCCTCCGCCACCGGACCCCGATCGACCCGTGGCCGTGGTGTTCACGTCGGGGACGACGGGAGAGCCCAAGGGAGCGGTGTTCACGTGGCGCCAGCTCGAGGCGATCGGTGACATCGACGGCGGCGGGCGCTGGGGCGGCGGCGGGCGAGGCTTGTCGTCGACGTCCTTCGCCCATCTCGGGTACATGACCAAGATGCCGCAGGCGCTGCGCGGCGGCGGGACCACCTTCATCATGGGCCGGTGGTCCGCCGGTGACGCCCTCGAGATGGTCGAGCGCCATGGCATCACCGCCCTCGGAGGCATCCCCACCCAGATTGCGCTCATGCTGCGTCACGACCGGTTCGACTCCACCGACACGAGCAGCGTGCGCATGATCGCCATGGGGGGTGGGCCTTCGACCGCCGCCCTGGTGCGCGAGGCGCGGGCGCGCTTCGGCGTGCCCGTGATCGTGCGCTACACGTGCACCGAGGCGGGCGTCGGTGTGGGGACCACCGCCGACGATCCCCCCGAAGACGCCGAGGAGAGTGTGGGCCGAGCCCGCAAGGGCGTCGAGCTCACCATCCGATCCGACGACGACCGAGTGCTGGCGGCCGGCGAGCTCGGCCACGTGTGTCTCCGGTCACCGGCGGTGATGCGCGGCTACTGGCGAGACCGCGAGGCGACCGCGGCGGTGTTCACCTCCGACGGTGCCGTGCGCACCGGGGACATCGGTTACCTCGACGAGCGGGGGCGACTGCACCTGTCGGGACGCTCCAAGGAGATGTACGTACGGGGGGGCTACAACGTGTACCCGCTCGAGGTCGAGAACGTGCTCGCCGACCATCCCGGCGTCGCCCAGGTGGCGGTGATCCCGCGTCCGGACCCGGTCATGGGCGAGATCGGTGTGGCGGTGGTCGTGGCTCGCCACGCCGGTGACGCACCCACGCTGGAGATGCTTCGCGACCATGCCCGGGGACGGTTGGCGCCATACAAGCTTCCCGAAGCGATCCTCGTCGCCGACGAGCTGCCGCGCACGGCCATGGAGAAGATCGACAGGACCGCGCTCGGCGCGCTGGTGGCCTCGACGCCGGCGCCTACACCTCGGCGCCCGCGATGAGCAGCTCGTCGGGCCCCGACGGGTCGAGGACCGCGGCCAGGATGGCGTCCGCCATCTCGTTGCACTGCAGCACCTCGTAGCGCAAGAGCCCGTCGGCCACCCACTGTTCGAGAGCCCGGCCGGCCACGTCCGGATCCCAGTTGTCGGCGAAGGACGACGCCGTGTTCCCCACCGCCACGGACAGCACTCGAAGATGGGGCTCCTCGGATCGCAATGCGCGGGCCAACTCGGCCAGCGCCGCCTTGGTGGTCCCGTACACCCCGAGCCACGGCCAGGGCGCGCCCATCGAGTGGGTGGTCACGACCACCACCGGGTCGGCGGCGCCACGGAGGTAGTCGAGCGCGCCGCGCACGACGAGGGCCGCTCCCACAAGGTTCGTCGCCAACATCTCGTGCCACAACGACGCCGGTGCGTCGGCCACCCGGACGAGGGGCGAGCTGCCCGACATGTACAACAGCACGTCGATCCCGCCCATCCAGGCCGCCGCGTCGGCGACCAGGCGGGCACAGTCGACCTCCGAGGTCACATCACAGCCCCACGCCCGCGCCTCACCACCGGCGACGCGAATCTCCTCGGCCGCCTCCTCGACCAGGGCCAGGCGCCGGGCCGCCAATGCCACCCGGGCCCCGGCCGCACCCGCGCCCAAGGCCAGCGCACGGCCGATGCCCGAGGACGCCCCGACCACGAGCACCCGACGTCCCTCGAGGCTGGCGGGGATGGTCACGGGTTCCTCCTGTCGGGTCCGTTGGTCAAATCCCTGGTGGAGGGGACTGTTGCGGCGGGTCGCGCCGACACGACGACGAACTGCACGCCACAGCATCGGCGCGTCGAGCGTAGCGCCGCGAGTCTGACAGCGCCGTCAGGTTCATCCGCGGTGGCGTAGCATCGCGGCCCGTGACCCGCCTCGCCAGCACGACCCGCCGGGCAGACAGCGCATGACTGCACCCGGAGCGGCGCGCGGCCCGGCCGTACGCGTCCTGCCCCGCCTCGACGGCACCAACCGCTTCTTCTGGACCTCGGGTGAGGACGGGCGCCTGCGGTTCCTGCGCTGTACCGCCTGCCGTCACTACGTGCACCCCCCGGTGCCACGCTGCCCCTACTGCCTGGACGGCTCCATGGTGCCCGAGCCCGTCAGCGGCACCGGTGTCGTGCACTCCTTCACGGTGAACCACCAGCAGTGGATCCCGGGGTCCGACCCGTACGTGATCGGGCTCGTGACCATCGCCGAGCAGGAAGACGTCCGGTTGACCACGAACCTGGTGGACTGCGCCCCCGATGACGTGCACATCGGCATGGCCGTCGAGGTCACCTTCGAACAGGCCGAAGACGTGTGGTTGCCGTTGTTCAAGCCCGCGGAACAACTCCCATGAGCCCGAACCCACCCGAACGTCTCGAACGGCGGTCGATCATCTCGGGCATCGGCCAGTCCGACGTCGGGCGTCGGCTCGGGCGCGGTGAGCTCGACCTCACCCTGGACGCGTGTCTGAAGGCCATCGGCGATGCCGGGCTCACCCGCGACGACATCGACGGGCTGGCCACCTTTCCCGGCGCCGGGATCGGCACCAGCGGCTTCGCGGGGCCGTCCACACCCGAGGTCCAAGATGCCTTGCGCCTCAGGCTCAACTGGCACGACGGCGGGCTCGAGGGGCCCGGGCAGCTCCGGGCCGTGTTCGCCGCCTGTCTGGCCGTCGCCGCGGGACTGGCCCGTCATGTGCTCGTGTACCGAACCGTCACCGAGTCCACCGCACAGGGCGAGGGCGGACGCCAGGGGATCGGCGGGGCGGGGGGCGGTCGGGGCGTCCCTCGGTTCTCGGGTGTCATGCAATGGACACTCCCCTACGGTGCGGTGTCCGCCGCCAATTGGCTGGCCATGATCGCGCAGCGACGGATGAACGAGTTCGGGCTCACCCGGGAGCAGTTGGCGTGGATCGCGCTCAATGGCCGGCGCAACGCGGCGCGCAACCCCAAGGCGGTCTACCGCGACCCGATGTCGCTCGACGATTACCTCGCGGTCCGCATGATCTCGACACCGCTGTGCCTCTACGACTGCGACGCGCCCTGTGACGGTTCGACGGCGGTCGTGGTCTCACACGCGGACTACGCCCGCGACACTCCCTCCACGGCGTGTCACGTCAATGCCATCGGCACGGCGTTGCGGGGTCGGCCCAGCTGGGACCAATTCGACGACATGACCACATTTTCCGCCCGCGACGCCGCGGCCAGCATGTGGGAGCGCACCGAGCTGCGCCCGTCCGATGTGGACGTGGCGGAGCTCTACGACGGGTTCAGCATCCTCACCATGGTGTGGCTCGAGGAGCTGGGCCTGTGTGGCAAGGGCGAGAGCGGGCCCTTCGTCGAGGGAGGCAGTCGCATCGCCCTCGACGGCGCGGTGCCGCTCAACACCAGCGGCGGACAGCTCTCGGCCGGTCGGTTGCACGGCTTCGGGATGCTGCACGAGGCGTGCGTCCAGCTGCGCGGCGAGGGTGGCGAGCGTCAGGTTCGGAACACCCCCGAGGTGGCCGCGGTCGCGGCCGGGGGTGGTCCCATCGCCGGCTGCATGCTCCTCACCCGGGGCCTGTCGTAACACCAGCAGGAGCCCACCCGCGAACCGCTCGAGGCCGGTTCTCCTTTAGCTGACACGAACGTCAGGCAGCTACGATCCCAGCGTGCGCCTGCACTACGACGAGCAGACCGAGGAGTTTCGCCGCGAATTGCGGGCCTGGATGGAGGCGAACCTGCCGCCGTCCTCCGAACGGGCCGAGCGGGTCAAGTCTTCGGCGCACATCCCGGAGTGGGCTCGCGTCTGGCAGCGCAAGCTGTTCGACAACGGTTGGTTGGTGCCGGGCTGGCCTCCCGAATACGGCGGGCGCAACGCCACCCCGGTGCAGCAGATGGTGTATTTCGAAGAGCTGGCGCGCCTGGGCGTGCCCCGCAGCTGCAACCCCCAGGGCCTCTCCATCATCGCGCCGTCGATCCTCGACTGGGGCACCGAGGAGCAGAAGGCGCGCTACGTGCTGCCCACACTGCGCGCCGAGATCAGCTGGTGCCTGGGCATGAGCGAGCCCAATGCCGGCAGTGACCTGGCCGGCCTGCGCACCCGAGCCGAGCTGCACGGGGATCGCTTCATCGTGAACGGGCAGAAGGTGTGGACCTCGGGGGCGCATCACTCCGACTACTGCTTCTGCTTCGTGCGCACCGACCCCGACGCCTCCAAGCACGCCGGCATCAGTGTCCTCATCATCGACATGAAGACGCCCGGCATCCTGACCCGGCCCATCGCCGAGCTCACCGACAGCGAGCACGCCGATTTCAACGAGGTCTTCTTCACCGATGTGGAGGTCCCGGCCGAGAACCTGGTGGGCGAGCTCCACCACGGCTGGTCGGTGGCGGGAGGGTCACTGGCGCACGAGCGCGGGATGCTGTGGATCAACGAGGCCACGGGAACCGAGAAGATCCTCGAGCGCGTCGTGACCACCGCCACGACGCCGCTGCCCGGGGGCCGCCTGCTGGCCGACGACGCCGCCTTCCGCACCACCGTGGCACGCGCCTACATGCAGACCCAGGCCTTGAAGCTCCTCGGGTACCGGGGGTTCGCCAAGTTCGCCAAGGGGGAGAAGCCCTCGGAGCACTCGGTGCTCAAGCTTCTCGGGAGCGAGCTGCGACGTGGCCTCGCCCTCGACGTCGGCGAGGCGTTGGGGGCCACCGGTCTCGACATGTCCCGTCACGAGGCGCCGTCGGTGGGTCGCGGTGACAGCGAGGCCTGGTTGGTGCATTGGCTGCAGAGTTTCGCCGGCACCATCGCCGGAGGGACCTCGGAGATCCAGCGCAACATCATCGCCGAGCGCGTGCTCGGATTGCCCCGCAAGTAGCCCGCAAGTTGTCAGCAAACAGTCGCAAACCAGTCCGCAAGTAGATCGACGCACAGGGAGGGACCATGCCGAGCTACGGACCTGAGGTCCTGGGGCCCCCGCCCCGGGACCCCGAACAGAAGTACTGGGACCCCGAGATCCAGACCATGGAGCCCGAGAAGATGCGGGCCCTCCAGAACGAGCGCCTGGGCACGCTGCTGCGCAAGATCTTCGACAACCCGGTCCCGCTCTTCAAGGACAAGCTCGTCGCCGCGGGCATCGGCGGCCCCGAGGACGTGAAGACTGTCGACGACCTGCAGCACGTGCCGCTGACGGTGAAGCAGGACCTGCGCGATTCCGAAGCCGCCGACCCGCCCTTCGGCCAGTACCGGTTCACCGACCCCCGGGCCGCGGTGCGCATCGGGACTTCGACGGGGACGACGGGGAACCCCACCATCTCGTTGTGGACGCGCCGCGACATCTGGATCGAGTACGAGTCCTCGGCCCGGACGTGGTGGCGCTATGGATACCGGCCCGGGATGATCGCCACCCACGCCCATCCCGCCTACCTCTACGGCGGTGGCCCCATGCTGTCGGGGTCGTACGAGTACTTCGGGATGCTCAATATCTGGGTGCCCCCGCCCGACACCGACGAGGCCGCCGAGCAGGGCCTGCGGTTCTGGACGCGGGTGAAGCCCGACATCCCCTTCATGGGGTTCTCCACGGGCCGGTTCTTCGAGGTGGCCGCCAAGCTCGGCATCGACCCCAAAGACGCCGGGCTCGAGTTCAAGGGCATGCCCGGGTTCGGCATGGGCAAGGGCATGCCGCTCATGACCGCGGGGGCCGAGTGCTACGCGTACGTGGGTGGGGCGTGTGGCCAGCTCCCGGGGGCACACATCAACGAGGACTGGGGTGTGGTCCAGGCCGTCGACCCCGCCACCGGCGAAGAGGTCGCCGACGGTGAATGGGGTGACCTCGTCGTCACCACCCTCGACCGCGACAACGGCCTGCTCCGTTACGACCTCGAAGAGGCGTGCGCCATCCTGCGCGAGCCGTGCCCGTGCGGTGAGACCAGCATCCGGGGACTCTGGGGCGGACGCTTCAAGGACCTGATCGCCGTGCAGGGCACGCGGTTCCAGGCCAACGAGGTGGAGTCCGCCCTGCGGGGCGTGCCCGACGTGACCGAGCCCACCCTCGAGTGGCAGATGGTGCGGCCCGTCGACGAGACGCGGCCCGTGACGGTGCGGGTGGAGCGCGGTTCGGGTGCACCGGCCGACGACGCCGAGGTGGCCCGCAAGTGTGCGGCCGCGTTGCGTGACCGGCTCGGCATCGACACCGTCATCGAGGTGCTCGACCGCGAGACCATCCCCCGCTCGGGGTACAAGGCGGCCCGGGTGGTCGACGAGTGAGAGCCGGCACATGAAAGACAGGTCATGAAAGACAACCTCCACGACCTCACGTTGGCCGACGTCCTCCGGGCGCATGTCGGGACGCGGCCCGACTCGATGGGTGCGGTGTGCGGCGAGCACCGGCTCACCTTCGCGGCCCTCGACACCCGCGTGAACCGACTCGCCAACGCACTGGCCGCACACGGGGTCGGTGCCGGCGACCGGCTGCTGTGGCTGGGCCAGAACTGCCACCGATTGCTCGAGGGCTTGTTGGCGGCGGCCAAGCTCGGGGCGGTGTTCTGCCCTGCCAACTGGCGCCAGAGCGCGTCCGAGTTCGTGTTCGTGATCGGCGACAGCGATCCGGCTGTCGTCTTCTACCAGGAGTCCGAGATCGGCGACGTCCTGGGCCAGGCCCGAGACGAGAGCGGGTCCAAGGCGCTGTGGATCGGCCACGACGTCGAGGGCGAGGGGGGATACGAGGCCTTCGTGGCACAGGGAGCGGACCACGACCCCGCCGCCGACATCGACGAAGGGGCGTCGGTGCTCATGATGTACACCGCCGCGTTCACCGGGAGCCCCAACGGGGCGCTTCTCTCGAACCGCGCGCTGGTGCTCCAAGGGTCGTTGATCGCGCAGATCCAGGGTGTGGGTGCGGACTACGTGTACCTCAACTGCGGGCCGCTGTTCCACGTGGCCACGTTCATGACGACCCTGGCCACGTTTCTGGTCGGGGGCAACAACGTGTTCACCCCACGCGTCGACGCCGAGGAGCTGTGCCGGCTCATCGCCGAGGAGCACTGCACCGGCGGGTTCATCATGCCGCCCACCATGGACCAGATCGTCGAGCTCAACGCCGACGGCCGCTACGACCTCAAGACCCTGCGGGGGTTCCCGGGCAAGCCCGAGTGGACGGCGATGATCACGGTGGACGAGAGCCCGTGGGGGAAGCGCCCCGCCGGTTACGGCCAGACCGAGGTCATGGGCCTCGCCACGTTCAACGCGCTGCAGCCCAGCATCGGATCGAGCGGCAGGCCCGTACCATTCGTGCGGATCGCCACGCTCGACCCCGACGGCGCCGAGCTCGGTCCGGGCGAGACGGGAGAGATCGCCGTGCGCGGGCCGACGGTGATGAACGGGTACTTCAACCGCGCCGAGCTCAACGAGCAGCGCCAGGCCGGCGGTTGGCACCACACCAACGACCTCGGTCGGATCGAGAGCGACGGTTCGCTCACCTTCATCGGCCCGAAGACCCGTCTCATCAAGTCGGCGGCGGAGAACATCTACCCGACCGAGGTCGAAGGGTGCCTCAAGCAACACCCCGCCGTCGCCGACGCGGCGGTGATCGGTGTGCCCGACCCCACCTGGGGCCAGAACGTCACCGCCGTGGTGGTGCTGCGCGAGAACCAGAGTGCGAGTGCCGAGGAGATCATCGAGCACTGCCGCGAACGGATCGCCTCGTACAAGAAGCCCAAGCGGGTCGAGTTCACCGACGCCCTCCCCCGCAACGGTTTCGCCATCGACTACGACAGTCTCGACGCCAGCTACGGTGGCGGCGGCTACCCAGGAGCCGGCCACTGATCAGCCGCAAGCGCCGAAGAGAAGGAGCCCACCGTGCCCGCACTCCCTTCGTCCTCCCGGGCCCCTCGTGCCACGATCGGCATTGCGGGGCTCATTGGACTCCTTTTCGTCGGCGGCGTGGTCAGCGCCTGCAGTAGCTCGACGAACTCGTCGACCAAGAAGACGACGACCACTGCCGCATCCCCCACCACCACCTCGGGTGGGTCTTCCTCGGGATCCTCCGACGCCAGCCAATTCCAGGCTCTGTCCTCTGAGGTGCAGGCGGGGCAACACGCCACCTACAGCGCCACGTACACCTCGAAGAACGCCAGCGGCACGTCGCAGACCATCACCATCGAGCAGAAGCCCCCGAAGTCGGTGCTCTCGACGCCGAGCGGGTCGGTGATCAACGACGGGACCCACACCTACTTCTGCAGCACCAGCGGCGGGAAGCAGCAGTGCGTGTCGGTTTCCACGGCCGGTACCAACCCCTTCGCGGCGCTCGCCAACCTCTTCAACCCCACGACCTTGCTCAACGAGTTCCATGCTGCTGAGACCGCGGCGGGCAGTCATGCCTTGGGCTACAGCGCCGCCTTCTCGAACTCGACGTATGCAGGAGTGCACGCCCGGTGCGTGCGCTACACGAGCAGCTCGTCGCAGTCGGTCAAGTACTGCGTCACCAACTCGGGGATCCTCGCCTATGCCGAGTCCGCCGGTGGGACATTTGAGCTCTCGGGCTTCACCGCCTCGCCGCCCGCCAGTGACTTCACCCTGCCCGCCGGGGCCACGATCATCACCATCCCCAACGTCTCGATCCCGAGCGTGCCCTGAGGCCGAGTCCCTGAGGCCCAGTCCGTGAGGCCCAGTTACAACCCGAGCAGGTGGGAGAGGCGCTCGAGGTGTTCGGCCCCGGTGCCGAAGAGCGCCGCTCCGGACTTGGCCCGTTTCACGTAGAGGTGCATGTCGTGCTCCCACGTGTAGCCGATGCCGCCCAGGCATTGGATGCCCTCGGTGGTGACGAGCTTCTGACAATCACCCACGCTGGCCTTGGCCATGGCGACCGCCACGTCGCGTCGGTCGTCGGCTTCGGCGATGGCCGCCGCCGCGAAGTACGCCGTGGCCCGGGCGGACTCCACTGACACGTACATGTTCGCCAGCTTGTGCTTGATGGCCTGGAACGAGCCCACCTTCACCCCGAACTGCTCGCGCTCTTGGACATAGGCGTGGACGATGTCGAAGATGGCCTGGCACGTCCCCACCATCTCCGCAGCGAGTGCGACGGTGGCCTCTTGGACGATGGCATCCAGAATCGGACCGGCCGCGCCCGGCTCGGCGAGCACGCGGTCAGGCTCGATCCGAACAGAGTCGAGAACGACACTCCCGTAGCTCCGGCTGGCGTCGAGGCCGACCATGGGCTCGGAGTCGAAGCTGTCCCGGGGGACGACGAACAGCGCCACACCGTCGTCGCCGACGGTGCCGGGGAGGCGTGCCGCCACGACGACCTCGGCGGCGACATCGGCGTCGAAGACGAAGTGCTTCTCCCCGTCGAGCAGATAGGTCGCCCCGTCGGGCGCGGCGGTGGTGGTGATCGACGGCGCGTCGAAGTTCCCCGACGCCTCGGCCACCGCCAGGGTGCCGACGATCCCGTCACGCGCCACGGCACCGAGGAAGCGACTGCGCTGGTCGGCGCTCCCGGCGTGCAACAGAGCGGGGACGAATTGGGTGGCGGTGGCGAGGAACGGCGCCGGGCACAGCACGCGGCCGAGCTGTTCACACACCACGGCGAGCTCGACGAACCCGAGGCCGAGGCCGCCGTCCTCCTCGGGGACCGCCAACGCCGGCCAGTCGAGCTCGACCATGCGGCTCCACAATTCCTCGGCGTGCTTGTGCTCCTCGACGACACTGCGGACCAGTGAGATCGGGCACTCGCGCTCGAGCACGGCGCGCACCGACTCCTGCAGTGCCTGTTGGTCGTCGGAGAGCTCGAGCTCCACGGGCTAGCCCGCCGTCACCACGAGAGAGTCGACCGCCACCGCGCCGTTCTTCAGGACGACGACGGGGTTGAGGTCGAGCTCGACGAGCCGGTCCCCACAGGCAGAGGCAAGGCGCGCCACGGCGAGGACCACATCGACGAGCGCCTTCACGTCTCCACGATCGCGACCGCGTGCCCCGGTCAGCAACGGGTAGCCGCGCAGACCCTGGACCATCTCCTGCGCGTCGCGACGGTCGAGGGGAAGGGGTCGAACCGCGACGTCTTTCAAGATCTCGGCGAACACACCCCCCGTCCCCACCAGCACGGCGGGCCCGAACACCGGGTCCCGGGTGACCCCGACGATCATCTCGGTGCCGGCATCGATCTGCTGTTGGATCTGGACGCCCTCGATGCGGGCGTTACGCTTGGCCCGCGTGGCGCGCTCGACGAGCTCGGCGTAGACGGCCTTGGCCTCGGACCCCGTGCCCACCGACAGCCGCACCAGGCCGGCGTCGGACTTGTGGGGGAAGTCGGGCGAGGCGATCTTCATCACCACCGGGAAGCCGATGTCCCCGGCGATGCGGGCCGCCTCCGCGGCGGAATGAGCCAGGCCCTCTCCGGCCAGGGGGATATCGAAGGACTCGAGCAATTGCCGCGACGCGTCGGCACCGAGGGGAGAGGGACCGGTGCCGCCGGCGTCGGTGAGTGCACTCGCCGCCCCCTTCGGGAGGCGGCTGGGCATGGATTTGCGAGCACGGAACGTCGAGGACGCCTCCTCGTACCGCGCGAAGGCGCGCAGCGCGGTGAAGCAGTTGCGAAACGACCGGAACATCGGCACGCCGGCGTCGATCAGAGTCCGGAATCCCTGCTCGTCGGTCTTGAAGGAGTTCCAGGTCACCACGATGGGCTTCTTCACCTCGTCGATGAAGGCCACGATGTCCTCGGCGAACCGGTCGGTGAGCCGTCCGAGCGCCCCGGTGAGCCCGATCACGATGACATCGATGTTCGGGTCGGCGGCCACGAGGTCGAAGACGCGCTTTCTGTCCTCGATGGGAGCGTTCACGAGGAACTGCGCACCGTTGTCGACGGGGTTGGCGACGGTCAGGTAGTCGGGGATCATCTCGCGCAGCCCGGCTTGAGTCTTGGCCGCGAGGACCGGCACGGGCACACCACTGGACTCCGCCACCTCGGCCATGAGGGTGCCCGACCCACCCGAGATGGAATAGAGACAGCACCTGCCCCCGGAGCCGGCCGGCAGCTTGGCGAAGAGCGCGGCGGTCTCGAGGAGCTCGTCGAGGTCGCGCACCCGGACCACTCCGTACTGCGCGAAGAGGCCTTCGACCACGGCGTCGGATCCGGCCAGATGGCCGGTGTGCGAGCTCGCCATGCGCGTGCCCGCCTCGGTGCTCCCCATCTTGAGCGCCACGACCGGCTTGCCCTGCGCGTTGGCGGCCTCGAGGGCGCGCCGGAGCTTGGCGGGGTCCTTGAACCCCTCGAAGTAGCCGGCGATCACGTCGGTGTCGTCGTCATAGGCGAAGTACTCGATGAAGTCGGCGGCCTCGAGGTCGAGCTCGTTGCCCGTCGGCACCCATCGGCTGAACGCCACCCCGAACTCGGTCCCCTGGACGAGCGGGCGCCCCTGGTGCCCGCTCTGGGTGACGAGCCCGATGCGTCCGCCCCGTCGCTTCGGTGGCTCGGGAAGGACCTCGAACGCGTTCGTGTTGGTGTTGGGGCCGAAGACGCGGATCCCGTAGCGGCGCGCCACCTCGCCCACCTCGCGCTCGAGCTCGGCCCCCGCCTCGCCCACCTCGCTGAACCCGGCGGTGAAGACGAGGACGTAGGGAACGCCGTGCTTGCCGCACTCCTCCACCGTCCTCGCCACGAGCCGGGTGCCCACATTGACCACCGCCAGGGTGATCTCGGCGGGGATGTCGGTGACGTGTTCGTAGACGGGGATGTCGCCGATGCTGCCGCCCTTGGCGTTGACCAGGTACCAGCGGTCTCCCCAGCGCTCCGCGTACGACGCCCGCAGGCGTTCGGGCTTGGCGTTGCGGTTCAACGACCCCACCAGGGCGACGGCCTTGGGGTGGAAGAACTCCTCGAGGTCGCCCCGACGCTGGGGAAGCACTGTCCTTTTCGGCACAGCCTTGTTCGGCACAGCCTTCTGGGCCACGGCGCGTCGCCTCAGCCGGCCGGGGTCTCGCCCGACAGCACCGAGAAGTCGAGGCGCGACGTGAGCATGCCGGCCGAGAAGCCGCCATCGGCGTAGACGTTGGTGCCGGTGATGTAACCCGCCGCGTCGCTGTTGAGGAACACCACCAGGTGTCCCTGCTCCTCGGGCGTCGAATTGCGCCCGCCCAGGGGCTTGGGGAACCGGTCCATGAAGTCCTTGCCCATGTAAGCCTCGAACGACGGCATCATCGGGGTCTGGGTGGGCCCGGGGCTCGTGCAGTTCACTCGGATCCCCTGGGGGGCGAGGTCGAGCGCGGCGTGCAGCGTCCAGATGATGATCGCCTGCTTGGAGAGGAGGTACCCCTCACCCACCGCGTCGGGGTGGTCCTCGCACCACTGCCGGGCCTCGGCGTAGCCGGCCGTGGAGACGAGCGGCATGACCTGGTCGATGACGTTCTCCCACCCGAACGCGCCCGCCGAGGAGATGGTGACCACCGCCGAGCCCGAGGGCATGTGCTTCGCCGCCAGGGTGGTGAGGTGACGCGCCGCCACGAAGTTCACGAGCATGACGTCGAGACCCGAGAACGGAGGGCCGGGCAGGCCCGCGCAATTGAACAGCGCGTGGATCGGACCCCCCAGCTCGGCCAGGTTGGACTCGATCGCGGCGGGGTCGCGCAGGTCCACCGACCGGTAGCTGGCCACGTCCGAAGCCGGCTCCTTGACGTCGAAGACATGGACCTCGGCACCGAGCTCGAGCAGGTCGCGCACCGCCGCGGCCCCCATGCCCGAGCCGCCCCCACCACTCACGAGCACCCGCTTGCCCTCGTAGCTCCACACGCCCGCCATGTCGCCCTCCCGTCGTCGGTGCCGCCCGGTCCGGGCGCCATCAGTCTGTCGCGCCTCTCCGGCGCCGTGCGTCTGTCGCGCCATGGCGGCGAGCGCAGTGTGGCGCCCCTACGGGGCGCGGTGCAACGTGTGGCTCAGCCGCCCATCTGGAGTCCCGGAGCCCGGGAATGGAAGACGTGCGCGTTGACGGCGGGCCCGATGTCCTCGGGCTCCCAGCGGGCGGGCTTGCCCTTGGGCTCGACGGTGGCTCCGAGCGACCAGGGCAGGTAGTGGGTGATGCGATGGCCCACGGCCCGAAAGACCTGTCCGGTGACATGGAGCGCGTCGTCCGACGCCAGCCACGCCACCATGGGGGCGGAGTTGGCCGGGTTCATGGGGTCGTAGTCACCCTCGTCGAGCTGGTCGGGCTCGCGCACCTCGGCGTCCTTGCGCAAGGTGGCGGTGATGCGGGTCATGCCGCCGGGCGCCACGGCGTTGGCCCGCACCCCGTAGCGCGACAGCTCCAGGCTCGAGATCACTGTCAGCGCCGCGATACCGGCCTTGGCGGCGCCGTAGTTGGCCTGGCCGACGTTTCCCTGGAGGCCAGCCGAGGACACCGTGTTCACGATGGCGGCGCGGGGCTGGTTCCCGGCCTTGGACTGTTCACGCCAGTACACCGAGGCGTGATGGGTGGTGGCGAAGGTGCCCTTCAGATGGACGCGCACCACGGCGTCGAAGTCGTCCTCGGACATCGAGAAGAGCATGGCATCGCGCACGATGCCGGCGTTGTTGACGAGCACGTCGAGCCGACCGAACTCGTCGACTGCCTGGCGCACCAGGTTGGACGCCCCGGCCCAGTCCGCCACGTCGTCGTAGTTGGCGGCCGCCTCGCCGCCCCGGGCGCGGATGATGTCGGCGACCTCCTCCGCGGCGCGCTTGTCCACCCCTTCGCCGTGGACCGACCCCCCGACGTCGTTGACCACGACCTTCGCCCCCTGGCGGGCGAGCTCGAGCGCCTCACCGCGGCCGATGCCGTGGCCCGCGCCGGTGACGACCGCCACCTTGCCGTCGAGCAATCCCATGGTCTGTTCTCCCTTTCGCTCGGCAGCCGCGCACCATCAGCACGCCGCTGCCCGTCTGCCTCGCGGGCGACCCTGTCGGGCCGCGCCATCGGTTCGCCGGCTCAGCCCAGGCGGTAGAACTCCCGGGCGTTGTCGCACACCATGCGGCGCCGCTCGGATTCGGGCACGCCCCCCATCGACTCTTCCACGATGCGCCGGCTGTAGGGCCAGTCGTGGCGGTGATGGGGGTAGTCGGTGGACCACATCATGTTGTCCACGCCGATCCAGTGCCGGACCGCCACCGCGAACGGCTCACGGATGAAAGTCACCTTCCAGTTGCGTCGGAAGTACTCGCTCGGCAGGAGCTGGAGCGTGGCGCCGGTCCAGGTCCGGTTGCGCCAGTAGTGGTCGTCCATGTGCTCGAGGAAGTGCGGCACCCATCCCGCCCCGCATTCGACCGCCACCATCTGGAGGTCGGGGAAGCGGTCGTAGACGCCGGAGTAGATGAACTTCGACATGAACTGCGAGGCGTCGCCCACCGGGCCGCCCATCTCGGCCAGCCCGATCTCCCGACCGGCGGACGCGGCCGCCTTCTGGAACGACCCCGCACTGCGCTTGCCGGCCTGGCGGAGCCCACTGTGGATGTGGACGGGCATCTGCTCTTCCTGGGCCGCTTCCCAGAAGGGGTCGTCGTCAGCGGACAGATTCGAATTGCCCGACGGGTAGGCCGAGATGATCACACCCCGGTACCCCGCCGCCTTGGCGTCACGGAGCCACTTGATCGAGGTCTGGATGTCGACGCCGGGCATCTGGGCCAGCCCGATGAGCCGCTCGGGGTCCGCCGCCATGAACTCGTCGTGCATCCAGGTGTTGTAGGCCTCGAGTCCGGCCAGGTGGTAGTCGTCGTCTTCCTGGGCCATGAACGCACCCATGGTCCGCTGCGAGGGGAACAGCACCTCGGCGTCCACCCCGTCGAATTCCTGCTCCTCGACGCGCGCCTTGCCCATGAACGACCCCTGCAAGATGGAGTCATAGGTCGAGCCGAACCATTCGAGGTCCTCGTAGCGCTTGCCGAAGCGCCCCGCGTTGGTGACCAGTCCGAGCGGCATCGGGGCCGTGCCGGGAACGAGCTCCCACGCATCGCCGCCCTTGGCGTCTTTCACCAGCTTGGGGGCCCGGTCGTGAAACTTCTTGGGCAGGTACTTCGTCCACATGTCCGGCGGCTCGACCACGTGCCCGTCCGCCGAGATGAGCCGGTATTCGCGAGCCATCGCACCTCCCCTGACGTCCCTCCATCGGAGGGAGCCACCGACGACCGCGGGGCCGACGGCGTTCTCTGACTTTCGTGTCAGCTTACTTCGGGGCGCCCGACCGGATAAAGCCGTCAGTACCCCTTGAACTCCGGGGCCCGGCGCTCCGCGAAGGCCCGCAGCCCCTCGCCGGCATCGGCGGTGCCCACGATCAGCTCCTGAGCCCAGGCCTCTTCGTCGAAGGCGGTGCGCCGGTCCGATTCGAGCGACCGGTTGAGCAGCCATTTGGCCATGCCGATGGCTTTGGTCGGCCCGCCCGCCAGCCTTTCGGCCAACTCGCCCGCGACGAGCTCGAGCTGATCGCGCGGTACCACCTTGTTGACCAGTCCCAGCTGGGCGGCGTCATCGGCGTGGAGGTCGTCGCCGAAGAAGATGAGCTCCTTGGCCTTCTGCAACCCGATCAACCGGGGAAGCAGGTAGGCGCCGCCGCCGTCGGGGGAGATGCCGCGCCGCACGAAGACCTCGATGAAGCGTGCCCCCTCGGCCGCCACCACGAGGTCGCAGGCGAAGGCGAGATGAGCGCCGATCCCCGCCGCGGTGCCGTTCACGGCTCCCACCACCGGCTTCTCGCAGTCGAGCACGGCCGAGATGAGCCGCTGGGCCCCGCGTCGGATCATGCGCGAGGCGTCCCCCATGATCCGGTCCGGAGCCCCCTCGGGTCGCGGCGGTGCGGGACGACGCCCGGCGCGCAGGTCCGCCCCGGTGCAGAACCCGTCGCCCGTGGCGGTGAGCACGACCGCCCCGATCTCGACCTGGGCACTGGCCGCGTCGAGGAGCTCGATGACGCGCTCGCGCTGGTCATGGGTGATGGCGTTGCGCACCTCGGGTCGATTCAGCGTGATCCACGACACCCGGTTCTCGACGCGGTGCAGTACCTGGTCCTCGAGCGGCTGGTCCGACACGGCCTCGTCCTCCTCGGGTCGCGGGGGCGGTCGCCGCAAAGTGTGCCATGCCGGCTCTGTCGACTGACACCCGTGTCACATCACCGGCTAGGGTCTCGCCCGTGAGTGAGGCAAAAAAGCGCATCCCCGTTGTCGATTACCTGGTGCTCGAGGGTGACCCCCATCTGGTGGCTCAGGCCTGCACCAGTTGCGGGGCGCTGTTCTTCGACCGCCGCAACGCCTGCGCGCGCTGCGGCAAGGTGGAGTTCGAGCGGAAGGCTCTGGCGACGACCGGCACGGTCCGGTCCTTCACGATCGTCCACCGGGCCGCGCCCAACGTCCCGGTCCCGTATGTCTCGTCGGTGATCGAGCTCGACGGCGGCGGTGTGGTGAAGGGGAACATCGTCGACGCCGGCTCGGACGCGGAGAAGTTCGAGCTCGGGATGAAGGTGCGGCTGACGACGTTCGCCTGCGGCCTCGACGAGGAAGGCACCGAGGCCGTCGCGTTCGGCTTCACCCCCGTCTAGGACCGCAGCACCGCCTCGCACAGCTCTCGCATCGAGACGACAAGGAGCGACACATGGCAGGAGACGCCTGGATCATCGGGGCTTCGATGACCAAGTTCGGCCGGTACCCCGACAAGGACTCCATCGACCTCGCCAGCGAGGCCGCCCTCGCCGCCATGGACGACGCCGGGGCCACCATCCACGACATCCAGATCCTCGCCGCGGGCAGCCTCATGGAAGCGTCGAACATGCTCGGCCAACGTCTCCAGAAGCAGATCGGCCAGACCGGGATCCCCGTGTACAACGTGGCCAACGCGTGTGCCACCGGAGCCACCGCGGTGCGCACCGGCATCATGGCCATCAAGGCGGGCGAGGCCGACATGGCGCTGGCTGTCGGGGTCGAGCAGATGGGCAAGATGGGACTCCTCGGCAGTGCCGGCCAGGCCCGCTCCGCACCCAAGGGCTTCGAGCCCTCGGGGCGCTACGGCTCGGTCATGTCGGTGGAGGGAGTTCTCGGGACCCAGCTGATGCCGGGGGTCTTCGCCCAGGCGGGCATGGACTACGCGTCGCGTCACGACGGGGTGGGCTTCGAGCAGTTCGCCAAGGTGGCCGAGAAGAACCACGCCCACTCCGCTCTCAACCCGCTGGCCCAGTACCGCAAGGTCTTCAGCCTCGAAGAGGTGATGGAGGCGGCCATGGTCGCCTATCCCAACACCCTGCTCATGTGCTGCCCCACCGGTGACGGGGCGGCATCGGTGGTGCTGTGCTCGGACGCCAAGCTCAAGACCCTCGACCCCGACGTCCGTCGTCGGGCCGTGAAGATCTCGGCTTCGGTGCTCACCTCGGATCCCTACGTCGAGTCCGACACGGCCCAGCCCGACGTGAGCACGCTCACCAAGCGCGCCGCGGCGACGGCCTACGAACAGGCCGGGGTCTCTCCCCAGGACCTCGACCTCGTGGAGCTCCACGACTGCTTCGCCACGGCCGAGCTCATCCACTACGAGAACCTCCAGCTGTGCGAGCCCGGCGGCGCGGGCGACTTCATCGACCGGCGCGGTCCGTGGCGCGACGGGGCGATCCCCGTCAACGTGTCGGGCGGTCTCATCTCCAAGGGCCACCCCATCGGCGCCACCGGGGTCGCCAACCTCTACGAGGTGGCCACCCATCTGCGCGGCGAGGCGGGCGACCGCCAGATCGAGGGTGCCCGGGTGGGCCTGACCCATGTCATCGGGCTGGGGTCGGCCTGTGGCGTGCACGTCCTCGAGCGCGCCGCCTCCTAGCGCGGGCGAGGCCCATCGGTGCCGGGCAAGGAGGCCGTGCCCGAGGCGTTGCTGACGGGCCTGCGCGTCGTCGACGTGGCCGGCGAGCCCGCGGCGATGACGGGGCGGATCCTGGCGGATCTCGGTGCCGCGGTCATCAAGGTCGAGCCTCCCGGGGGGGACCCCCTGCGGGCCGTGGCACCGCTCGGACCCGACGGCACCTCCCTACGCTTCGTGGCGTGGAACGCCGGCAAGACCTGTGTCGAGGTGACCGGGCCCGACGACCCCCGACTGGTGGCGCTCCTGGCCGACACCGACGTGGTGCTCGCCACGCCGGGGTGGCCCGGCGCCTTGGAGCTCGATCCCTCCCGCGCCCCGGCGTCGGTGTGGGTCCTCGTCACCCCCTTCGGGTCCGATGGCCCCCGGTCGCAGTGGAGGGCGAGTGATCTCGGCGTCATGGCGTCGACGGGGAACATGTACTGCACGGGGGACCCCGATCGCGCCCCGGTGCGTTGCACCGAGCCCACCGCCTGGTCCCACGTGGGGCCCGAGGCGGTCGTGGCCACACTGAGCGCGCTGGCCTCGGAGCGCCCTCAGGTGGTCGACGTGTCCGCCCAAGAAGCGGTGATGATCGCGTCGATGGGCCACGTGGGGCGCTACCCGCGTACCAAGATGCGCGGCAAGCGCTCGGGGGCGAGCGTCGGCATCACCCGGGAGATCTGGCCCTGTCAGGACGGGTTCGTCTCCTTCGGCCTGCGCGGCGGCAAGGCGAGGGTGGCCAACATGCAGACCATCACCCGCCTCGTCACCGAGGACGGCCTGGCCACGCCTGCCCTCACGGAGCGGGACTGGACGACCTACGACCACAACCGCGTCAGCCGTGAGGAGCTCGACGCCATCGCGACACCCATCGCCCAGTACTTCACGCGCCACACCATGGCCGAGCTCTACGAGATCGCGGTCCAGACCAACCTCATGCTGGCGCCGGCCAACTCCCCGCGCCAGCTCATCGAGAGCCGCCAACTCGAGTCGCGTTCGTTCTTCTGCGAGCTCGCGCCGGCAATGCACTTCCCGCGGTCGTTCCTCCACGTCACGAGTCCCGGCGACGCGC
>JADGOL010000312.1 GCA_017882995.1 Acidimicrobiales bacterium
CCAGGGTCGATCTCGAGGAGCTCGCCTCGCGTGCCGCCGACTTCGAGACGGCGCCGGCGGGCAAGGTCATGGGCTGGGCCGTCGAGCGCTTCGGCGGAGCGCTCAGCCTGGCGTGCTCGTTCCAGGACTGCGTCATCATCGATCTCGCCGTCGAGGTCGATCCCGGTATCGAGGTGCTCTTCTTGGACACCGGCTTCCATTTCCCCGAGACGCTGGCCTACGTGGAGGAAGTCCGGGCCCGGTACGACCTGAACCTCCGCGTCATGACACCCGGCGCCGAAGCCGAGGCCTGGCCGTGTGGGACCCAGCGGTGCTGCGAGCTCCGCAAGGTCGAGCCCTTGCACCGCGCCCTGCAAGGTCGCGCCGCCTGGATGACGGGTCTGAAGCGCAGTGACGCGCCCACGCGCGTCGCCGCCCCCATCGTGTCGTGGGACGAGGCGCGGGGCCTCGTGAAGATCAACCCTGTCGCCACCTGGACCGATGCCGATATCGCCAACTACGAAGCGGATCACGGGCTGCCCGTCCATCCGCTCATGACCCAGGGATACCTGTCGATCGGGTGCGCTCCCACCACGCGCCCGGTCGCACCCGGCGAAGACGCTCGCGCCGGCCGCTGGGCGGGCATGGGCAAGACCGAGTGTGGCCTGCACGTCTGATGGCCCATGATCCGGACAACCCCTTGGGTGTCCAAATCCGGGGGAACGAGCGAGGGATGCACTTCGTCCATCCCTACCGCCATGTCGGCGAGCTGAACCAGATCGAGCGGTGGAAGCTCGAACGCCACCCCCTGGAAGTCGCCGACGCGGTGATCTCGCGCTATGCGAAGGAGGGACCCGACGCCATCGCCAAGGTGCCGGGCGAGCAGGAGCGCCTCAAGTGGGTGGGCCTGTATCCCCAACGCCAGGGGGGCGATGCCTTCATGATGCGGGTGAAGGTGCCCGGCGGGGTGCTCACCGCCGACCAGGCCCGTGAGATCGGCGTCGCCGCCGACGCTTTTGGTGAGGGCCCTGAAGACAGCGCGGTGTTCGGCAACAGGTACGCCGACATCACGACCCGCCAGACGATTCAGATCCATTGGATCCGCATCGCCGATGTGCCCCGCATCTGGGAGCGCTTCGCAGACGTGGGGCTCACCACCGTCCAGGCGTGCGGCGACTCGGCCCGCAACGTGTTGTCGTGTCCGGTGTCGGGTGTCGACGGTGAGGAGGTCCTCAACGCCCTGCCCGTCGCCCGGGCGATCTCGGACTTCTTCACCGGCAACCGCGAGTACGCCAACCTGCCCCGCAAGTTCAAGATGAGCGTGACCGGATGCCGCGAGGACTGTGCCCAGGCGGAGATCCAAGACATCGGGATGTGGCCGGCACGGGCCGCGGACGGGACGCTCGGGTTCAACGTCCTGGCCGGTGGTGGTCTCTCCGACGGCGAGCGTATGGCCTCGGACATCGACGTGTTCGTGCGACCCGACCAGGCGGTCGAGGTCACCCGGGCCATCGCCCAGCTCTTCGGCGAGCTCGGCAACCGCGAGAGCCGGGGCCTGGCCCGGATGCGGTATCTGGTCCAGGAGCTCGGCCCCGAGCAGTTCCGGTCCGAGGTCGCGGCACGGGCCCGATTCGAGCTCGTCCCGGCCGGCGAGGAGCTCACCACCCGGTATCGGGGTGACCACATCGGGGTGCATCCGCAGCTCGACCCCCGGCTGCGCTACGTGGGTTGCTCGGTGCCGGTGGGGAGGATGTCGGGGATCGAGCTCGTCGAAGCGGCCCGCCTGGCCAAGACCTACGGGGACGGGACCTTGCGCCTGGGTACCGATCAGAATTTCGTGCTGACCGGAGTACCCGAGGACAAGGTCGATGCCCTGCTCGACGAGGAGTTGCTCAACAAGTACTCGCCGTTCCCCGGACCCTTCGAGCGGGGCGTGGTGGCCTGCACCGGCAACGAGTTCTGCCGGTTCGCCGTGGTCGAGACCAAGGAACGCGCCGTGACCTGGGCGCGCTGGCTCGACGGTCAGCTGGCCGGCGACGCGCTCGAAGGTCGCCCGGCTGCGGGCGGGACCTCGGCTCGGCGGGAGGATGCGGGCGTCATCCGCATGCACTTCTCGGGCTGCTCGGCTTCGTGCGCGCAGCCTCAGATCGCCGACATCGGTTTCCGGGGTGATGTCGCCCACGTGGGGGAGCGGATCGTCGAAGCCGTCGACATCGGCATGGGTGGGTCGCTCGGCCCCGATTCGGCCTTCATCGACTGGATCGAGAACGCCCGACCCGTCGATGACGTCCCCGAGGCGCTGCTGCGGACCGTCCGTCGCTACCAGTCCGAGCGTCGCGACGGAGAGCCCTTCCACAACTGGGCCCGCCGCGTGCCCAACGAGGAGCTGGCGGCCACGCTGGCCGGGCTGGACTCGGATCACGCCCCGGTGGGGAACCGATGAAGGGCTTCCGCATCCGCGACGAGATGAACGGGGTCGTCGAGCCGCCGGGCAAGACCTGGTTCTGGGAGCTCGAGGCCGGCGTCATCTTCGCCGACCGCTGCATCCAATGTGGCACCTGTGTGGCGGTATGCCCGTCGAACTCGATCGGCGTCAACAACGACAGCGGTCTGCCCGAGCTGGTCAAGATGTGCACCGGATGTTCGCTGTGCTGGGACTTCTGCCCACGGGGTGGGCTTCGGTACGAGGCACTGTGGCCGCCGTCGACGACGGACTCCGAAGCCAGTGAAGTCCCGGTGGTCATCAAGTCCGACTCGGCCGACACCTACTGGAAGCTGACCGGTGGGCCCCCCGGAGACGGGCTCGGCGCGGTCATCGGTGAGTATGCGGTGCGTGCCGGCGTTCCCGCCGACGACGTCCAGGACGGCGGCGTGGTGACGGCGATGCTCCTGGCGCTGCTCGCGGGCGGGGACATCGACGGCGCCCTCGTGTCGCGCCCGAGCGACAACCCCGACGAGCCCTGGAAGGGGATCGCGACGGTCGCCACGACGGCGAAGGAGATCATCGGCGCGGCGGGGAGTTTCTACAACCAGACGATGGCACTCGCCGAGCTGGACCTGAGCCGCTACGACCTTCCCCCGAAACCACGTCTGGCTGTCGTGGGCACCCCGTGCGAGATTCAAGGCATCCGGGCCATGCAGGCGCGGCGGTGGCCGACCGGCGCGCACCGGATCGACGCCGTGGCGCTCACGATCGCGCTGCTGTGCACCAAGAGCTTCGACTACGAGGCACTCATGCTGCGTGAGCTGCGTGACAAGCGCGGCCTCGACCTCGACCGGGTCAGCAAGGTCGACGTGATCCATGGCCGGATGATCGTCGAGTATCGCGATGGTTCGGTGGCCGTCGACGAGCCCATCAAGGACTTCCACGGCTCGGCGCTGAAGGGCTGTGACGAGTGCGCCGACTTCCTCGGCCGGGGCGCGGATCTCTCGATCGGGAGCGTCGGGTCACTGGCCGGCTGGTCGAGCGTGCTCGTGCGGACCGAGGTCGGCCGGCTCGCTTTCGACCGGGCCCGGGGCCGTCTCGACGTACGCGACCTCGACGATCGCGAAGCGCTCGTGCGGCTCGACAACCTGGACAAGCGCATCGCCGAGCGGACCCTCCAGCGCAAGTTGGACCCTGACGGGCCCCTGTTCATCGACTTCGCGGAGCATCTCGACAGCTACCGCGGCACCGACCGCGCCCCTGTCGTGCGGGATCGGTGAGAGGCCGATCATGAGCACCACACCGTGACCGTGGTCGAACCGGCCGAGGGATTGCGCCTCGATCTCCCCGACGAGCCTGCCGAGATGCGCGACGCGTTGCGAGACGCGCTGCTGGCCGGGACGGACTGGCGAGACGGCTTCTCCGACGACGTCTGTGTGGGGGTGTGGCTGTGGGAGCGGTGGAGACCCGCACTCGAGCCCGTCGGCATGGACCGCGAGGCGTTCGTCGACGTCGTCATCTCCTACCGCCGGGAGCTGTGGCTCTGGCTGATGGGGGAGAGGCTGTGGGGTCAGTGCGTGTCCGGACTGGCGGGCCGGGTGGCGAGGCGCCTCCCTGTGTCCTGAGGGCGCCGGCCACCGGGCTGGCGACAGCGCCCGGTGCGCCGGAGACTGAGCCCATGTCCGCTCCCGACCCCCCGCCTCAGGTGCCCGCGGTCCGTCTGCGGGCGGTGTCGGTCGTCCGGGACGGTCGGGCCATCCTCCGGGACGTCGACTGGGAGGTGTGGCCGACCGAGCGCTGGGCCGTGCTCGGGCCCAACGGCTCGGGCAAGACCACGCTGCTGCATGTGGCGGGCATGCGGCTGCTTCCCACCCGGGGGACCGTGGAGGTGCTCGGGGCTCGCTACGGGCGGACCGACGCCCGCGCCCTGCGGTCCCGGGTGGCGTTCGTCAGCCAGGCGATCCTGCGGAGCCTGCGGCCCGCCCTCAGCGCCCATGACGTGGTGCTCACCGGGCGTCACGCGGCGCTCGAGCCGTGGTGGCATCACTACGGGGACGACGACCACGCCCGGGCCGAGG
>JADGOL010000313.1 GCA_017882995.1 Acidimicrobiales bacterium
GGGGGTGAGCGGAGCGTTACGGTGCATCTGAAGCCTCCTTGGAGAGCGTGGGCTGTGGTAGCTACACACTCGCCTCGGAGGCTTCAGCTATTGGTGGACCCTGTCAGCAAGCCCTGTGGGCACTACAGCTAGATGTCGTCGGCGGGATCTTCCTCGAGGCCGTCGAACAACGCCTCGACCTGATCCGCCAGCATGAGCTCGCGGGCTTCACCGGCCTGGTCGACGACGACCAGTACCTCGACCGGACCCGGGAGGGGATAGGGGCCCTCGCCCGCGCCCCGCAGCTGGGTGAGGATGCCGTCGGCGCCCAGCCGGGCCATGACGACGCGTGCCTCGAACATCGAACCCACCGTCGTCAGGTGGACCATCAGCGGCGTTGCCACCCGCAAAGGGTATCGAGCGTCGCTCGGCCCTGCCCGGGGAGGAGACGCCGCCCCACGCGCACCCGGCACTACCGTTGGTCAGGTGGACAAGCGGATCTTCGGGCTGGAGAACGAGTACGGCGTCACCTGTACTCTGCGCGGCCAACGCCGGTTGTCGCCCGACGAGGTTGCCCGGTACCTGTTCCGACGTGTCGTCAGCTGGGGACGGTCGTCCAACGTCTTCCTCGAGAACGGTGCCCGGCTCTATCTCGACGTGGGTAGTCACCCCGAGTACGCCACGCCGGAGTGCGACTCGATCACCGACCTCGTGGCGCACGACAAGGCGGGGGAGCGGATCCTCGACCACCTCGTCACCGGCGCCGAGGCCCGGTTGCGCGAAGAGGGCATCCGCGGCGTCATCTATCTGTTCAAGAACAACACCGACTCGGCCGGTAACTCCTACGGTTGTCACGAGAACTACCTGACGAGCCGACGGGACGACTTCGCCCACTACACCGAGGTGCTCATCCCGTTCCTCGTGAGCCGGCAGATCTTCGCCGGCGCCGGCAAGGTCCTCCAGACGGCCCGCGGAGCCGTGTTCTGCCTGTCGCAACGGGCCGAGCACATCTGGGAGGGGGTGTCGTCGGCAACCACCCGCAGCCGTCCCATCATCAACACCCGCGACGAGCCCCATGCCGATGCCGAGCGGTTCCGCCGGCTGCACGTCATCGTGGGCGACTCCAACATGAGCGAGTACGCCACCTACCTCAAGGTGGGATCGACGAGCATCCTGTTGCGGATGCTCGAGGACCCCGGCACGGTATTGCGCGACCTCACCCTCGAGAACCCCATCCGCGCCATCCGCGAGATCAGCCACGACCTGACGTGCCGACGCAAGGTCCGCCTCGCCAACGGGCGGGAGGTGAGCGCGCTCGACATCCAGTCCGAGTACCTCAACCGGGCGTTGCGCTTTCGCGACACGCACGGGCTCTCGCCTCAAGAGGACCGTGCCCTCGACATGTGGGAGCACTGTCTCAAGGCCCTCGAGTCCGACCCCTTGACCCTGGGGCGCGAGTGCGACTGGGTGGCCAAGCATCAGCTCATCGAGGCCTACCGCGAACGCCACGGGCTGCCGCTGGGGCATCCCAAGGTGGCGCTGCTCGATCTGCAGTACCACGACGTCAACCGCAGCCGGGGGCTCTACTACCGGATGGAGGCGCGCGACCGGGTGGACCGGCTCGTAGACGACAGCGCCATCACCGAGGCCATGACCCGGCCTCCGCAGACCACCCGGGCCCGACTCCGGGGAGAGTTCATCCGGCGGGCCAAGGAGCGCCGCCGGGACTTCACCGTCGACTGGGTGCACCTCAAGCTCAACGACCAGGCTCAACGGACGGTGTTGCTGAAGGACCCTTTCCGGTCCCACGACGAGCGGGTGGAGAAGCTGATCGCCAGTCTTTGAGCCTCGCCGGAGGCAAATAGCGAGGTGTCGTCCACTAGCCTCGTAATTTCGTGACCTCTGACCGGCCCGAGACGTCGCTCCCGTCGAGCCCCCGCGACACCTTGTGGCTGCGCGAGCCGACCCCGGTGGCTGCGGTCGGTTCATGGGCCGTTGCCGCCCCCTCCCTCCCGGTCGTCTCGGAGCCCGAGGCCCCGCCGTCCATGCCCCCGGGCGACCGAGGGCTGTTCGTCACCGGTGCCCCCGGTGGGAGGCCGCCCACGACCCACCGGGCCCGGCGCGGCGGCCGGTGGCTCATCGAGTGGGCCGTCGTCCTGGTGGTGGCCGTGGTGGTGGCCGTGGGGATCCGGACCTTCGTTGTCCAGACCTTCTACATCCCCTCGGCGTCGATGGAGCCCACGCTCATGATCGGCGACCGCATCCTGGTGGACAAGGTGTCGTACCACCTCCATTCCGTGCGCCGGGGCGACATCGTGGTCTTCGCCACGCCGCCGGGGGAGGACGCCGGCCCCGATGTGAAGGACCTGGTCAAGCGCGTCATCGGCCTGCCCGGCGACACGATCTCGTCGGCCGGGGGCCAGGTCGTGATCGACGGCACGCCGCTCAAGGAGTCCTGGCTCGTGCCCGGCACCGTCACCACCGGGATCACGACGCAGAAGGTCCCCGCCGGGGAGTACTTCGTGATGGGCGACAACCGCTCGGACTCCCAGGACAGCCGGTTCTTCGGTCCCATCCACCAGTCGCTCATCGTGGGCCGCGTGGTGGTCAAGATCTGGCCGATCACCTCGTTCCACTTCTATTGATCCCAGGATCGGTCCGGGGCCGTCGGAGGCTCCGCCCCGTTGACCCGTGGTCGGTGCCGGCGCCGGTCCGTCGAGGCCCGGCGTCGTAGACTTAGCGTCCGATGCTGTCGCTCAGCCCGGCGAAACTGCTGGTCATCCTCGTCATCGCGCTTATCGTCCTGGGGCCCGAGAAGCTCCCGCAAATGGCGCGGCAGATCGGCGCGGCCTGGCACGACCTGCGGGGGTGGCGCAGCCGAATCGAGAGCGAGGTCCGGGGCACGTTCCCCAACCTGCCTCCCACCCACGAGGTGGCCCAAGCCGTGCGCTCACCTCTGGCCTTCCTCGACCGTCTCGCCGACGAGCACGAGCGGGCCTTGGGCGATCCGTCCTCCGAGACCGCCGTCACCGAGGGCGCCGACCCTGACGGCAACGCCGGGCCCGGCCCGCCCCTCGACAACGGGACCGTGCCGGGCAACGGCGCTGCCACCTCCAACGGCGCAGGAGGGCACAACGGATCAGTCGGAGCCAACGGCTCCGGTGCCGGTGTCACGGCGTCCCCGGGATCGGGGGACGGTGCGGGCGAGCGCGCCGGCACCGTCGTGCCCGGTGCCTTCCCCGCCGTGCCCGACGATCCCAGCATGAACTGACCGGCGACGCCGACCCCCTCCATGGCCACTCGTTTGCGCATTCCGTTCCGAAGCGGCTCGGCGCGACCGTCGGCCGAGTCGATGACCCTCGGGGAACACCTGGCGGAGCTGCGGCGCCGGGTCGTCATCTGTGTCGTCGCCTTCGCCGTCGGTGCCACCGTGGCATTCGTCGTGTACCCCCACATCCTGCATTTCCTGCAGGCGCCGTACTGCCGGGTGGTCGGGCCACGGCATTGTCACCTGTTCGTCACCGGGCCGCTCGACGGGCTGTCGCTTCGCATCAAGCTGGCGACCTACGGGGGCGTGTTCCTGGCGTCACCGGTGATCCTGTGGGAGCTGTGGCGCTTCATCACGCCGGGACTGCACCGAAACGAGAAGCGCTATGCCATTCCCTTCGTCACCTCGTCGATCGTGCTCTTCGTGTTCGGAGCGTTCTTGGCCTTCGTGTCGTTCCCGCACGCGCTGAAGTTCCTCCAAAGCATCGGTGGTCCTTCTCTGGAGCAGATCTACGACCCCAACAAGTATCTCGGCCTCATCGTGGCGCTCATGGCGGTGTTCGGGCTCACGTTCGAGTTTCCCGTGATCCTGGTGTCGCTCGAGCTCGTGGGGGTGGTGACGCCGAGGAAGCTGTCGTCGTGGCGGCGATGGGCCATCGTGCTGATCGTGGTGTTCGCGGCGGTGATCACGCCCAGCGGGGACCCGTTCTCCATGCTGGCGCTGGCGGTGCCGATGTACGTCTTCTACGAGGTGTCGATATTGATCGGCAAGTTCTTGCGCCGTTGAGTCACCGCGCACGGTGACGGCCGGTCCGGGAGTCGGCGACACGGTGCGGGCCCAGGTGGTGTCGCGACTCGGGTTCGCGCTCGACCCCTTCCAATCTGCCGCCTGCGATGCCCTGGACGAGGGCCGTTCGGTGTTGGTGTCGGCCCCGACCGGCTCGGGCAAGACCGTCGTGGCCGACTACGGCGTGGCGCAAGCGCGCGCCCGGGGCCAACGAGCCTTCTACACGACGCCACTGAAGGCCTTGTCCAACCAGAAGTACTCGGAGCTGGCCGAGGTGTACGGAGCCGACTCGGTGGGGCTGCTGACCGGCGACGTCTCGCACCGCGCCGAGGCCGCGGTGGTCGTGATGACGACCGAGGTCCTGCGCAACATGCTCTTCGCCCGGTCCCCGCAGCTCGAGGGCCTCGGTCTGGTGGTGCTCGACGAGGTGCACTACCTCCAGGACCCTTACCGGGGGTCGGTGTGGGAGGAGGTGATCATCCTTACCGCGCCCGAGGTGGTGTTCGTGTGCCTGTCGGCGACGGTGTCCAACGCCGACCAATTCGGTGCCTGGCTCACCAGCGTGCGCGGCCCCACCGAGGTGATCATCGAGAAGCATCGGCCCGTCGAGTTACGCAACCACGTCGCCATCGCCGAGAAGGGGAGCCGTCACGTCGAGCTCGTGCCACTGCTGCACAACCGCAAGGTCCATCCCAAGGCCCTTGCGCTCGACCAACGGGTGGCGCGTCTGGCCCGGCGCCCCGGTGGCGTGCGGCACTCTCGCCTGGTGGGCCCGCGTCGAAGCGAGCTCATCGAAGCGCTCGACGACCTGACCATGTTGCCCGCCATCGTCTTCATCTTCTCGAGAGCCGCCTGTGACGACGCCGTCGCCCAGTGTCTGTCCGACGGGTTGCACCTCACGAGCCCCGAGGAGAGAGCAGAGATCCGGCGGCGTTGCGAGGAGCACACCGAGGGGCTTCCCGACGAGGAGCTGCGCGTGCTCGGGTACGGGCCGTGGGCGGCAGGGCTCGAGGCGGGCCTGGGCTCGCACCATGCCGGCCTGATCCCGGCCTTTCGAGAAGCGGTGGAGGACTGCTTCTCCTCGAACCTGTTGCGGGTGGTGTTCGCCACCGAGACGTTGTCGCTCGGTATCAACATGCCGGCGCGCACCGTGGTGATCGAGCGACTCACGAAGATCCGCGAGCAGGGGCGCAGCGGGCTGTCGTCGGGGGAGTACGCGCAGATGACCGGTCGGGCCGGCCGGAGGGGGCTCGACTCGGTCGGCCATGCCGTGGTGGTGTGGTCCCCCCAGGTGTCGATGTCGGGGCTCGCCGCGCTGGCCACCTCGCCACCACCCGATCTGCGCTCGTCGTTCCGGGCCACCTACAACCTGGCCGTGAACTTGGTGCGTCGGTACCGCGTCGACCAGGCCCACTTCATCTTGGACCGCTCCTTCGCGCAGTTTCTCGACAGCGCGCACCACCACGCCCTGTCGCGTCGCCTCGATCGGGCCCTCGGACTGCTCGAGCACTTCGGGTACGTGGATCGAGCGGCGTGGCGACTGACCGCTCGCGGCGCGATCCTGGCGGGGATCTACCACGAGTCCGACCTCCTCGTGGCCGAGGCACTCGCCGACGGGCTCTTCGACGGGCTCGACGCCCCTGAGCTCGCCGCCGTGGTCTCCTCGTGCACCTTCGAGACCCGACCGGGCCGTGGCGCCGTGGTGTCGTCACCCCCGAAGGCGCTGCGATCGAGATTGCAGGCCGTCGTCGACGTGGCCGAAAGCCTGCGGGGCGAGGAACAGGCGGCCCGTCTGGCGCGGACGCGTCTCCCCGACGACGGGTTCGCCGACGTGGCCTGGCGCTGGGCCCGGGGCCAACGCCTCGACCGCGTCCTGGAGCGGGCCGAGCTGGCGCCGGGCGATTTCGTGCGCAACGTGAAACAGCTGATCGACCTGTTGCGCCAGTTGGCGGTGGTGGGGCGGCCCGAGACCGCCGCCGCGGCCCGACAGGCCGCGGAGTTGTTGCAGCGCGGCGTGGTGGCGGCCTCGGCCGGGCCGGCCCTGCCCCCCGACGACGCCCTCGGGCCGGCTCGGCCCCTCGGTGTCGACGGGGTGGCTTCGGGGGCCGATTTCGACTCGTCGGAGGAGGGCGAGGCGGCCCCCCAGGAGGGTCGTCCGGGGTCTCGGAGCAGGTAACCGGGGGTCCGCCACCCCGGCGTCACGCCGGTCGTAGTGTTGCCGGGGCCATGTTCCCCTACGCCGAGGAGACGTTCACCGCCGACGAGACCGAGGTGTTGCGCCGGTACGTCACCAATGTCGAGGGACCGGTATTTGCCCTGGTGAACCTGCCCGAAGTCGTGAAAGGGGCGCTGTTCGCCCGGTATTCACGCTCGGCCAAGAGCCTGCGGCGACTGTTCCTCGACGAGTTCGTGGGCGAGCTCGATGTGACCGGCGACGCCGGCGTCGACGCCACCATTGGACTGCGGCGCGCCGAGGAGCTCTATGACCGCGTGTTCCTCGAGTACGGCGACGACTCGGTCGCACAACTCGGTGGTGTGCACCTGGCGTGCGAGCAGGCGTCGAACATGCTCACCAAGGTGCTCGAGTGGGGTCGGTTGATGGCGTATCTCGAGCAGTCCACGCGCTATGTGCCCTACGACAGCCGGCTCAGCACCGGTCACTACCGCTACCACCGAGACCCCGAAGTGCTCGAGTCCGCGGTCGGGGCCCGGTACGTCGGTGACATGGACCGCATGTTCGACACCTACGGCACGTCGCTTCCCGAGCTCCAGGCCTGGCTCTCGAAACGGTTCCCCCAGGGTGCGGGCGACTCGGACTTCGTGTACCGCCAGTCGATCCGGGCCAAGGCGCTCGACGCGTTGCGCGGGCTGCTCCCCGCGGCGTCGTTGTCGAACGTCGGTGTCTACGGCACGGGCCAGTCGTATGAGATGTTGTTGTTGCGCATGCGCGCCCATCCGCTTCCCGAGGCGCGAGGCTACGCGCAGCTCATGCTCGAGGAGCTCCGCAAGGTCATCCCGTCCTTCCTCCAGCGCGTAGACATCCCCGAACGCGGGGGAGTGTGGACCGAGTACCTGGCCGACACCGCGGCCCGGACCGAAGAAGTCGTGGCGCGCTTGTGGCCCGACGCGCAGGGCCCACCCCCCGAACAGGCGTCGAACGTCGCGCTGGTGGACTGGGATCCTGAAGGCGAGGACAAGGTCATCGCGGCCATGTGCTATCCGCGCACGTCATTGTCGGACCAGGAGGTCCTGCGGCGGGTGCGGGCCCTCGGGCCCGAAGACCGGCGTTCGATCATGCGGGCGTATGTGGGGGACCGAACCAACCGGCGGCA
>JADGOL010000314.1 GCA_017882995.1 Acidimicrobiales bacterium
CATCACGCCGGCATCGAGATTCCAAGCGACATCGTGGCCCTCGCTCCTGAGGGAAATCTCGGCATCGGCGAAGCTGCGACCGGTGTGGCTCGCCAATTCGAGCGCGACCTGCCCGCCGGTTGGCAGGGCGTCGATGTCGGTCCTAGGACCCGGACGAGTTTCGGAAGGAAGATCGCCCAAGCGGGGACCGTGTTGTGGAATGGCCCCATGGGAGTGTTCGAGGATTCGCGTTTCGGCGAGGGCACTCGAATCATCGCCGAGGCCGTGGCCGCCTGTCCTGGATTCAGTGTCGTAGGCGGAGGCGAGACCGCAGCCGCTTTGCGCCAATTCGGGCTGGAAGACCGCATCGATCACGTATCGAGCGGCGGTGGCGCGACCCTTGAGTTTCTTGAGAAGGGAGATCTTCCCGGCCTGGCGGCACTGCGCTCGAGTCGTGAGATCCGGCCCGGGTGAGGCGCATCGGCGTACCCACTGAATCCCTGTCCCGGGATCTGTGATCAAAGGCCCGGGAAGGCGTTGACCCCTGGGTGGGTCCGACGAAGGGTCGAAGACGACAGAGCCCCGTCTGGATCGGTCGCGATGGCGTCTCCGGACCATCCAGGCGATGTCCAAGACCCTTCACGGGCCCATGATCCCCATGCTCATGACCGTGCCCGGAGCTGGCCTTCGGTTGCGTCTGCCTGGTCTTCCTGACTGCGCTGAACGGGACCTTGTTCTCTGGCGGCCAGCAGGAAGAGGCGCGAAGTTGGGCACATGGTCGGACGACGAGCCGGCGAACGTCGAGGTAGTGCGGAGGCGAAAGGGAGTAGATGCCGGTACGGATCGGGATCAACGGATTCGGGCGGACGGGCCGTGCCCTGCTTCGAGCGGCACTACGACCGGAGCTCGACCTTGAAGTGGTGGCTGTAAACGACCTCGGGTCACCCGAGGCGCTTGCCCGCCTCCTGGCTCGCGACTCGGTGTTCGGGCGGCTCGAGGAATCGGTGACGCTCGACAGTGACGTCATGGCTGTGGGCGAACGGCGTATCCGACTGCTGGCCGAGCCCGAGATCAAAGCGCTTCCGTGGCGAGATCTCGGTGTGGAGGTGGTCGTGGAGTCGACGGGGAAGTTCACCGCTCGTGACCTCGCCGCAGGACATCTCGACGCCGGCGCGCCCCGGGTCATCGTGTCGGCACCGTCGAAAGGCGCCGATGCTACTTTCGTCATGGGCGTCAACGACGACCAGTTCGACCCGGCACGCCACGTCGTGGTGTCCAACGCGTCGTGCACGACGAACTGTCTGGCCGTGCTGGCCAAGGTCCTCGACGACGCCTTCGGCATCGAGGAAGGGTTCATGACGACGGTCCACGCCTATACGGGTGACCAACAACTTGTCGACTCGCTGCACAAGGACCCCCGCCGAGCACGGGCCGCAGCGATCAACATCGTGCCGACCACCACCGGGGCGGCCCGGGCCACTGGCCTCGTGATGCCCTCGGTGGAGGGCCGCCTCGACGGCTTCGCCCTGCGGGTTCCGGTCCCCGACGGGTCGGTCACCGATCTCGTCGTCAACCTGCGCTCAACCGCCACTCCTGACGACATCCGCGCCGCCTACCGGGAGCGGTCCGCGGTCGGGGCCCTCGTGGGAAAGCTCGAGTACTCAGACGAGCCCCTCGTCTCGAGCGACATCGTTGGTTCTCCGGCATCGTGCGTGTTTGACGCCGAGCTCACGATGGCCCGTGGCCGAATGGCCAAGGTGATCGGCTGGTACGACAACGAGTGGGGCTACGCCAACCGGTTGGCCGAATTGGCGGCCATGGTGGGCGTGGCGTCCCGGCCGTAGGCGAGGGCAGGGCGGAAACCAGTGTTCCAGGTTCGGATCCACGGCCGCGGTGGCCAGGGCGTGGTGACAGCAGCCGAGATCCTCTCGGTGGCCGCCTTCGGTGACGGGCGCTTTGCCCAAGCCTTCCCGAGTTTCGGGTCCGAGCGCACCGGCGCACCGGTGGTGGCGTTCTGCCGCATCGACGTGGTACGTATCCGCACCCGCGAGCCAATCGTCGTGCCCGACGCGCTGATCGTGCAGGATGCCACGTTGGTGCATCAGGTGGACCTGTTCAGCGGGTTGCGCCCCGGCGGGTATCTCTTGATCAACTCGTCTCGTAGCTTTGCCGACCTCGGCCTGTCTGACCTCGTGACATCCCACGGGGACCATCGGTTCCTGACTGTGCCCGCGACGGAGTTGGCGCTCGCGCACACCGGGCGCCCCGTCCCCAACGCTGTCCTCCTAGGCGGCTTCGCTGCGCTCACGGGAGTGGTCTCGCTCGAGGCAGTGGTCCACGCCATCACGGCACGCTTCAGCGAACGGGTCGCTACCGGCAATGTCGCTGCGGCCCGTGAGGCGTATCGCATCGTGGCCGGACAAAAGGGGGTGCTCGCCGATGCTTCGCCAGGTTGAGGGATCACGAGCGGTCGCCGAGGCTGTGGCCCTGTGCCGACCTGAGGTCGTCTGCGCCTACCCGATCTCGCCGCAGACGCACATCATCGAGGGAATCGGCGCACTGGTGAAATCCGGCGAGCTGTCGCATTGCGAGTTCATCAACGTGGAATCGGAGTTCGCCGCCATGTCAGTGTGTATCGGCGCCTCCGCGACCGGAGCCCGCGCATACACCGCCACAGCCAGCCAAGGCCTGCTCTTCATGATCGAGGCCGTGTACAACGCTTCAGGGCTCGGCCTCCCGATCGTGATGACCCTGGCGAATCGCGCTATCGGAGCGCCGATCAACATCTGGAATGACCACAGCGACGCCATGTCGGTGCGCGATGCCGGGTGGATCCAGCTTTTCGCCGAGACCAACCAGGAGGCGGTTGATCTCCACATCCAGGCGTTCCGTTTGGCCGAGGAGCTGTCGATGCCCGTGATGGTGTGCATGGACGGCTTCATCCTCACTCACGCCTTCGAGGGCGTGGAGATCCCGACTCAGGAACAGGTTGACGCGTTCCTCCCGCCGTACGATCCGAGGCAGGTGCTCGACCCTGCCGAACCCGTGTCCATCGGGGCCATGGTCGGGCCCGAGGCGTTCGAGGAGGTCCGGTATCTCGCCCATGTGAAGCAGCTAGAGGCACTTGATCTCATCCCGGAGATCGCCGCCGAATTCGCGGGAACGCTCGGGCGCCGTTCAGGGGGGCTCCTGAGCACCTACCGAAGCGAGGACGCCGAGACCGTTGTCGTGGCCCTGGGGTCGGTGCTCGGCACCATCAAGGATACGGTCGACACGTTGCGCGACCAGGGGATGCGTATCGGCGTTGTCGGGATCGGTTCGTTCCGCCCCTTCCCGGCCGCCGCCCTGAGAGTCGCTCTGGCCGGGGCGCGCCGAGTGGTCGTCATCGAGAAGGCGCTCGCTCCCGGTGCAGGCGGGATCGTCGCCACCGACGTTTCCATGGCGACAGCGGGACTCGAGGTCAAGACGCACGCCGTGATCGCAGGGCTCGGGGGCCGTCCCATCACCAAGAGCTCATTGATGGAGCTCCTCCAGCTGGCCGCGTCCGGCGGCCTGGAGGATCTCACGTTCCTCGATCTCGACCGCACTCTCATCGAGCGCGAGTTGGCGCGCATGGCGAGCCATCGCCGCTCGGGTCCCACCGCCGAAAACCTGCTCCGCGACGTCGGCATCGTGTCGGCCCGGGTCACGTGAGGAGCGAGTCGTGCCTCTTCAACCGGTGAAGTTCTATCAAACGGGCAGTTTTGCGGTTGGCAATCGGCTGCTCCCGTTGGAGCAGCGTTCGGTACAGGCCGACGCACAAAGGACCAACTCGCTCAATTCGGGGCACCGTGCGTGTCAGGGGTGCGGTGAGGCACTGGGGGCCAGATTCGCTCTTGACGCCGCCATGCGGGCCACCGACGGCAGCATGATCGCGGTGAACGCCACGGGATGTCTCGAGGTGTTCTCGACCCCCTACCCGGAGACCTCCTGGCGAATTCCGTGGTTGCACTCCCTGTTCGCCAACGCGCCCGCGGTGGCGACCGGGGTGGCCGCCGCCCTGAAGGCCAAGGGCCGCACCGATGTCCGGGTGGTAGCCCAGGCCGGTGACGGCGGCACGGTCGACATCGGGTTCGGTTGCCTGTCGGGGATGTTCGAGCGCAACGATGATGTGCTCTTCGTCTGTTACGACAACGAGGGATACATGAACACCGGTGTTCAGCGGTCCAGCGCAACGCCCCCCGGGGCACGCACCGCCACCACCGAAGCCATCGGCCAGGAGCCTGGAAACGTGTTCGGCCAGGGGAAGAACGTCCCGCTGCTGGCTGTCGCCCACGAGATCCCGTACGTCGCCACCGCAACGGTGTCGGAGTTGCGGGACCTCGAGTACAAGGTCCAGCACGCCATGTCTCTGCGCGGGGCGCGCTACATCCATGTCCTCGTGCCCTGCCCGCTCGGCTGGCAGAGCGCATCGGCCGACACGGTCCTTCTGGCGCGCCTGGCCAAAGAGACAGGGCTCTTTCCCGTGTTCGAGGCCGAGCACGGCGAGATCACGGCGGTGTCCAAGATCCGCCGCCGCGTTCCCGTCGAGGAGTATTTGCAGCTGCAGGGACGCTACGGTCACCTCTTCGGGTCGTCGTCCCGGGCTGACATCGTTGATCGCATCCAGGCCATCGCAGATCGAAACATCCGCCGTTTCGATCTCCTGGACGATCCGTCCCAGCAGCATTCGAGCACGGTCCGGGCCGAAAGGGGATCCTGATGGAGAAGCCCTTCGCCATCACCCTGGACGTCGGTTCGAGTCTCGCCAACAAGACTGGATCCTGGCGAGTCGAGCGTCCTGTCTATGTGGACCGCCTGCCACCGTGCTCCGACGCCTGTCCGGCCGGAGAGAATGTCCAGCAGTGGCTGTATCACGCCGAGGCCGGCCACTACGAGCAGGCGTGGCGGGCTCTCGTGCGGGACAACCCGTTGCCGGCGGTCATGGGGCGCGTGTGTTACCACCCTTGCGAAACGGTCTGCAACCGCGTTCAGGTCGACGAAGCCGTGGGTATCAACGCGGTGGAGCGCTTCCTCGGTGACGAGGCGATTGCCCGGGGCTGGCAGCTCGAAGCCGATGCCTCTCCTTCGGGCAAGCGGGTACTCGTGGTCGGGGCGGGCCCTGCTGGACTTTCGGCCGCTTACCATCTGACGCGCCTCGGCCATTCGGTAACCGTCTACGAAGCCGGAGAGCTCCCCGGCGGGATGATGCGGTTCGGCATTCCCCGGTACCGCTTGCCGCGCGAGATCCTCCAAGCCGAGATGGACCGGATCTTCGCTTTGGGGGTGACTCTCGAGGTGAATCGCAGCGTCACCGACGTGGTGGCCACGATGGAGTCCGACGGGTTCGACGCCGCCTTCTTGGCGGTCGGCGCCGAGATCGGCAAGCGGACCTACATTCCCGCCGGCGACTCGTCGCGCGTGTTCGATGCCGTATCACTCTTGCGGAGCATGGAGGGAGAGGCACCACCGTTCCTCGGCCGGCGGGTGGCGATCTACGGAGGCGGGGACAGCGCCATGGACGCGGCGCGCACCGCTCGACGCCTCGGCGCCACCGATGCTGTGATTGTCTACCGGCGAACAAGGGACCGGATGCCTGCCCACGACGTCGAGGTCGAGGAAGCCGTCGAAGAGGGCGTGTGCATGAAATGGCTCTCGACGGTGAAAGCTGTCGAAGGAGAGAGACTCGTGCTCGAGAAGATGATTCTCGACGAAAAGGGATTTCCTCAACCCACGGGCGAGCTCGAAGACCTCGCCGCTGACTCGCTGATCCTGGCTCTGGGCCAGGAGTCGGATCTGTCCCTCGTCCAAGGTGTCTCGGACATTGTGGTTGATGACGGGGTGGTCCAGGTGGGCCCAGACATGATGACTGGACATCCCGGAGTCTTCGCGGGCGGAGACATGGTCCCCGCCGAGCGCACGGTGACAGTGGCCGTCGGCCACGGGAAGCGGGCTGCCCGCAACATCGATGCCTGGTTGCGGGGGACGATCCACCAGGCGGTACCGCGCCACGAGCTTGCGACCGCCCGGATGCTGAACACGTGGTACTACAGCGATGCCCCGAAGACGCTCCGGCCTCGACTCGGCCTGGCGCGACGCACGTCCACCTTCGACGAAGTGGTGGAGGGCCTCGACGAGTCCACCGCCTTGTTCGAGGCTCGGCGATGCATGTCGTGTGGGAACTGCTTCGAGTGCGACAACTGCTTCGGGATGTGCCCCGACAATGCGGTGATGAAGCTGGGACCCGGCCTCCGCTACGCCTTTGACTATGACTATTGCAAGGGCTGCGGGATCTGCGTTGCGGAATGCCCATGCGGGGCGATCGTCATGGAGCCCGAGCCGACCTGATCCTGGGGCGTCGCACTGCGGTTGGTGTCTCCTGCGGTGAGCACGGACTGCCAAGAGATGAAGACAACGAGTGCAAGTCCGATCGCACTCGCAATGGTGTTGCCCGTCAGCAAAGTCGAAGTGGTGGATGTCATCCAGGGCGCAGTTGGACTTCAATCGCCTGAGCCTCGACCTCCAGACGCTGGAGCACTCCCGGAACGATCCGTCGCTCCGCCATCCGGCCGATACCGGGAACCGCTACGACCAGGTCACCATCGATGCGCCGAA
>JADGOL010000315.1 GCA_017882995.1 Acidimicrobiales bacterium
GCGCGCACGGCCGTCGCTCACCGGCGCCGATGGATGCGCACCCCGGTCGAGGCGACCCGGCTGGCGAGGGGCGGGCTCAGCTTGCGCAGCACCACGGTCACGGCGTCGATGCGCCGATCCTCGAGTACCCGCTCGGCAATGGCCCCGGCAAGGGACTCGAGCAGCTGACGCGGGGGCCCCGTGACCACCGCCACCGCAGCATCGACGGCGACGCAGTAGTCGGCGGTGATGGCGAGGTCGTCGTCGGAGGCCGCCGGCGCGGTGTCGAGGTAGAGGTCGAGGTCGACCTCGAAGGGTTGCGGCCGGAGCTGCTCCTCCTCGAGCACGCCGTGAACCCCGTCGACGCGCAGCCCCCGCACCTCGATGCGGTCCTCCACGGTGCGACGAAACCGAGCTCAGGTGGCGCCGGCAACGCCGAGCTCAGAGGCCCGGGCCACCATGTCGAGCCCGGGGGGCCCCATGGGGTGACCGATGAGCCGCTCGACCACGGCAATGGACTGCGGGCCTCCGGGCAGGCGGGCGCTCCACAGCAGGTACCCGGCGACGATGCCCATGATGCGGTCGCCGAGCTCCTCTTGGTGCACGAGCAGCCGCTCGCCGGCGCGCAGCCAGGTGTCGAGGTTCCGGAACAGGTCCAACAGGGTCTCGCGCACGTCCCCGGTCGAGGGGAGGGGGAAGTGCGACCACACCAGCTCCCCCTCGTCATAGGCGGCCAGGTTGTGCGGCGACGGCAACAGCGACACCACCCGGTTGAAGCCCTGGACCCGCAGCCAGATGATCTCCTCCTGGCGTCGCACGCGGCGGTGATGCGGCGCGAATCCCCCCGGCCGCTCGCTCACCGCCAGCTGGTCCTTCACGATCCACGTGAAGTTGCGCGGGGGGATCCCCGCTGCCCACTTCCCTTTCACCCCTGGCCCCTTGATCTGGTCATCGTCCCTCGCCTCACCGAACTGCCCCGACGGAAATCCTGCTCACCGCTCCACCCCGCTCCGGGCGGCGGGGCGAGCTCCCGGCGTCCCGAGGCGCGTCGTCCCCACCAGCGTGGCCGCCTCCACCGCACTCGACACATCGTGGACCCGGACCATCGACGCGCCCGCCAGCATGGCCCAAGTGGCCGTGGCGATGGAGCCCGCCAGCCGATCCGTCACGGGTGCAGGATCGCCCCCGGGCCCCGGCGCCAAGCGCCCCAGAAAAGCCTTCCGGCTCGTCCCCACGAGCACGGGCAGTCCGTCGGCCACGAGCTCGGGGAGATGGTGCAACAAGGCCAGGTTGTGCTCGGCGGTCTTGCCAAAGCCGATCCCGGGGTCCACCCACACCTCGCCCACCCCGGCTTCGAGCGCTCGGCGCGCCCGGTCGCGCAAGAAGGCGTGCACCTCGGTGACGACGTGGCCATAGCGCGGGTCGTCTTGCATGGTGCGCGGCGTGCCCTGCATGTGCATGACCACCCATCCCGCCCCGGACTCCGCCGCGACCGGCCACAGTGACGCCGAGATGTCGTTGACGAGCGTCGCCCCGGCGTCGACCGCCGCCTCGGCCACGGCACGCTTGACGGTGTCGACCGATACCCGGACGTGCCCGGAGAGGGCCTCGACGACCGGCACCACCCGGGCCAGCTCCTCGCGCTCGGACACGGGCTCGGCACCGGGTCGACTCGACTCGCCACCCACGTCCACGACATCGGCTCCCTGGCGGGCCATGTCGAGCCCGTGCGCCACGGCCCGTTCCGCATCGAGAAAGAGGCCGCCGTCGGAAAACGAGTCCGGTGTGACGTTGAGCACACCCATGACCCGAGGCCGCATGCCCGTAGGTTAGAGGTGTCGTCCGGGCCCGGGAATCGGCAGAACGGGAGGTTCGCACGACGACCTCAGCGGCCGTGGATGTACTGCATGGCCTCGGCCCGGGTCCTGGGGTCGTCTCTGAACAGGCCGCGTACCGCCGAGGTGATGGTGAGGGTTCCGGGCTTCTTCACGCCCCGCATCGACATGCACAGGTGCTCGGCCTCGACCACCACGAGCACCCCGCGCGGCACGAGCACCCGCTCCATGGTGTCGGCGATCTGGGTGGTCATGCGCTCTTGGACCTGCAGACGTCGGGCGTAGGACTCCACGAGGCGGACCAGTTTCGACAGCCCGGTCACCTGGCCGTCCTCACCGGGGATGTACCCCACGTGCACCTTTCCCATGAACGGCACCATGTGGTGCTCGCACAGCGAGGCGAAGGGGATGTCACGCACCATCACCATCTCGTCGTGGTCCGCCGCGAACGAGACGGTGAGGTATCCCTCGGGATCGTCGTCGAGCCCCGCGAACAACTCCTCGTACATCGATGCCACCCGGCGCGGCGTGGCTTTGAGCCCGTCGCGCGTGGGGTCTTCACCGATGGCCTCGATGAGCTCGCCCACGAGGCGCTCGACGCGGTCGCGGTCGACGGTCACCGGGGGCCGTGCTCAAGCAATTTGGGCTCAAGCAATTTGGGCTCAAGCAATGGGGGCCCAATCAATGGGGACTCAATCAACGGGGACGGGGCCCTGATACACCCGGATGTCGGGCACGTTGCGGTAGCGCTCGGCGACGTCGAGGCCGTACCCCACCACGAAGTCCGGGGGGATGTGGAACCCGACGTACTTGAGATCCAGCTTGGCGCGTTGGCGTCCTTCTTTGACCAGCAGCGCGCACACCTCGAGACTTGCAGGCCGACGGGCGAGAAGGCTGCGACGCAGGTACGACAGGGTGAGCCCGCTGTCGACGATGTCCTCCACCACCAAGACGTGACGGTCGGTGAGGTCGGAGTCGAGGTCCTTCACGATCCGGACCACACCACTGGTCGTCGTGGCCGACCCGTACGACGCCACCGCCATGACGTCGACCTCGACGGGGAGGGCGATGGCCCGGGCCAGGTCGCTCATGAACACGAAGGCGCCCTTGAGGACCCCGACGAGCAGCGGGGGGCGGTCCTCGTAGTCAGCGGTGAGCTCGTCGCCGAGCTCCGCCACCCTCTTGTGCAGGACATCCTCGGCGACCACGACCTGACCCAGATCGGGATCGTGGAGCCAGCGGTCGCTCGTCACGGTTGCGCCGCCGGGCCCATGGCGCGTCCCTCGGTCATCGGGCGCCGACACTACCGGACGCTTCTGAGCCGATCGGCTGCGAGGACAATGTCCCGCGCGAGCGTCGCACCCGCGTGCCCGGGGCCACGTCGGTGGCCCCCATCTGGCCCCGGGCCACGGCGAGAACCCGTTCCACCGCCGCGAGGTCAGGGGGATGCGGCCCAGGCCCCCGCAGCCAACGGCGCGTGGCCCGGCGCGCCAGTGGCGCCGGGGCCGCCGCCAGCACCTTGGCGTCAGTGGGGTCGATCCCCAGCGCAAGGACGTCGAGGAGCTGCGCCTCGTCGGCCAAGAGCCCGGCTTGGCGGGCCAGCACCGGCACCAGGTCGCGGCCGGCGATGGCGCTGGCCAGCGGGAGCAGCTCGTGACGGACGCGATTGCGGACGAAGCGTCGGTCGGCGTTCGACGGGTCGTGGACGGGGTCGAGCCCGAGCTCCTCGCACAGGGCGTGGGTCTGGGACCGGCGGATGCCGAGCAGGGGATGCTCGAGACCGGGCCGCATGCCGGCCAACCCGTCGAGGCCGGCCCCCCGCAGGAGATTCACCAGGACGGTCTCGGCCTGGTCATCCATGGTGTGACCGGTGGCCGCACCCCGAGGCAGGACGCCGCGCCGCGCCGCGCGGGCGCGGGCTTCGAGGTTCGGGCCCGGGCCGACCTCGACCGCCTCCCCCCGGAACCCGGCCCCGAGCCGGGCCGCAGCCGCCGCCACGACCTCGGCTTCGGTCGCCGAGCCCGCCCGTAGGCCGTGGTCGACATGGACGGCGGTGACGACGCACCCGGCCGCGACGGCCAGTGCCAGCAGGGCCAGTGAATCGGGACCGCCCGACACCGCACAGAAGAGCGGGGTACCCGGGGGTGGGAACCTGCAGTCGTCGAGCAGGAGGTCGAGGGCGCCTTCGGGCGACGCCATCAGCCTGTGGCGAGGCGAGCCGGTCCGATGCGCGTCACCCACGTCTCGGGATGGCGGATCTCGTCCATGGTGGGAAGCATCTCCGGCCCCTCCCACACCCGGTTGAGCAGCTCGGGCCCCCCCGTCGCCTCCACGGCGCGGATGAACCGCTCCCCCGCCTCGTACTGGCGCAGCTTGGCCTCGAGGCCGACGAGCTGTTGCAGCAGACGCGACGGCAGGCTGGCGCGCCGGCGTCGTTCGCGCAACACCCGGGAGAACGTGGCCGCGTCGGGGATGGCCTCGGCGCCGGCACGGTCCATCGTGATGTCGCCGTGTCCCTCGAGCAGGCTCATCATGGCCTGGATCCGACCGATCACCTCGAGCTGCTCGGGGGGGGCGACCAACCCGAGCATCCCGGCCTCTTCGAGGGGATTGTGCCCGGCCCGGACCGCGGCGGCGGCCCGGCGCAGGGCGTCGGCAAACCGCTTCGGGTCGGGAGCCATCCCCGACATGGCCTGGTCGACGAGGGAGAGGAAATGGGGCCGCAACCAGGGGACGCCGGTGAATTGGCACCGGTGGGTGACCTCGTGCAAGGCGATCCACAGTCGGAATTGCTTGGTCGAGAACCCGTGGCGCTTCTCGAGGGCCACGATGTTGGGGCCGACATACGACACGACGCCCCCGGTGTCCTCGCCCTCTGCCAGCAAGAGGTCGTACTGCCCGAGGACGCGGGTGGCCATCCACCCCAGGACGAGGCCCATCTGCGCCCCCGTGGCCCGGCGGGCCGCTCCGGCCAGTGGGCCCTGGAGGCCTCCGGTGTCGAGCTTCTCGAGAACGGGTTCGAGGAGGCGGCGGAACGAGGCCACATTCGCCCGCACCCAGCCGGCCCGGTCAAGGACCAGGGCGCCCGCATTCCCGGTGGCGGGGCGCAGCCCGGTGGCCTCGATCACCATGGCCTCGGCGCGCGTCGTCGCCTCGGAGAAGTCGGCCTCGAGCTGGGCCATGGTGGCCGCGTCGAGCGTCCCGGCCCCGGGCGGGCCCAACAGCGACCCTCGCGTGCCCACCCAGGTGGCGACGCGTTGGGCCACGTCCCACGATACGGGGCTGGTCACGACGCCCAGTGTAGGGAGCCACAGCCCACCTGCGCCTTCAGGCGATCTTCTTGCCCCGAAGCCTGGGGGTACTGGGGCTGAGATGCAGGCAGCAGTACTCGTCGTCGTTGTAGATCGACAACTTGGTGTCGCAGCCCGGCTCGGTACAGACCCGGCCCGACGCGAAAGTGCGTGACGGGCGGCCGTATCCCGTGAACGCGGTGGCTCCGATCGACTGATCGCCAAACTCGCTGCGGTCTTCCATGCCCCTCAAACCTCCCGCCGCTGGTGGTGTTTGGCTTCCTATCGACGCCTGGAACCGGTGTCGTGAGGGGGCAGACGGGTCGTTGTGCAACCGTTGTGAATTGGACGCGGCGGGCCGGTGGGGCGGGGCCGGGTGTCCCGGGGGTGTGCCTGAGGACCTCGGTCGGCGCCACGGGCCGCCGGGAACCGGCAGCTCAGTTCGATTGGCCCGAGGCCTGGCGGCGTTCCTCTTCGCTGATGGCGTCGTGGACCCGTTGCCGCAGGGATTCGGGAACGTGGTCCTTGCACCGGTTGGAGATCACCTTGCGCAGATCGGACTCGAAATCAAAGGCACCCAGACAGGGCGAGCACTCGTCGAGATGCTCACGGATCTCCGACCGACGCTCGTCGGTGAGCTCACCGTCGAGATAGTGATAGAGCCGTTCGATCGTATCGTTGCAGTCGAGCTCGGACTCTTCGGATCCCATCTGGTGTTCTCCCATCAACCCCGAGGCTAATGCCCGGCCTCGGCCGACCCGACCAGGCCGCGCGCGACGGCAAAGTCCAGCAACGCCTTCTGGAGCGCCTTTCTTCCCCGGTGGATCCTGCTCATCACCGTGCCGATGGGCACCTCGGTGATTTCTGCAATCTCTTTGTACGAGAAACCTTCCACGTCGGCAAGGAGAACTGCGATCCGGAACGCCTCGGGGAGCGACTCGATCGCGTTCTTGACTTCATCGTCGGTGAAATGGTCGAAGACCTCGTCCTCGGCCGATCGTCCTGCACCACTCGCCTGGAGGTCCCCGATCCGGTGGTACAGGTAGAGGTCCTCCACGTCCTCGACGTCAGCCTTCTCGGGACGGCGCTTGGCGGCGCGGTAACTGTTGATGAAGGTGTTGGTCAGGATCTTGTAGAGCCAGGCCCGGATGTTGGTCCCGTCCTCGTAGCGGTCGAAGGCACGGTAGGCCTTCAAGAAGGTCTCCTGGACGAGGTCCTCGGCATCGGCAGGATTGCGCGTCATGCGCAGGGCGGCGGTGTACAACGCCTGCATGTGCGGCATGGTGAGCTCTGTGAAACGACCCCGGTCGGCCATGCGCTGCACCATAGTCAGTGGGTGTGGTGACGGTGCCGCGCCGCCGCGAAACACGGCGAGACCCCACCCCGGATGCGGCGTCGTCAGTCGACGGGCAGGACCTCGGCGTGCGCCCAACGCCTTTCGGTGCGGACACCGGTGGAATAGAGCCGGAAGTGGATCGACGCCAAGAATGCCAGGTCACCGTCACCGGTCACGAACCAGCACGACAGACCCGAGTCCATGGCGTCACGCAGTTCGAGCCACGTCTCACGGCTGATCGACCCGTCTTGCTCTGCCAGCACCACGAGGCTGTCGATGCCGTCTCGGATGAATGGCCAACGCAGGTACCAGTCCGCACGCGACGCGAAGCCACAGGCGTCGGCGTCCATGACGACGGCCCGAGGCCACTGATCGGCGAGTCGACGCATGGCCCGGCGGTACGACAGCGTGCCGTAGGTGTTGCGGGCGGCGGCGAGGTACACCACCGCGGGCTCGGTGTCACCGGCCCGAACTCGGCCTTGCCCCTGCACAGACTGCGCGCCGTCCTGCGCATCCAACGGAACCGTGACGCTCATCGCGGACCCCCCATCCGGCTCACCCGTCCGCGCGCCGCCGAGCGAATATGGATCTCGGCGGCGTGCCCCCTTGCGGACCATGGTGGCGCCCGATCCTCACCGGGTGACCAAGCGACGATCAACTCCCGGACAACGCAACCGGGCGTCGGGTCGCGGTGGGGATGTCGCGTCTTCGGCGAAGCAGCCCGACGGCTAGGGACCGGGACCGGGCGTCGCTCCGAGCAGTGCGTCGATGTTCCCGTTGGCCGCGTCCCGAGCGGCGCCGAGGTGAGCCAGCCCGAACGCATCCTCGACAGAGCGCAAGATGCCCGCCGAGTTCACAGGGATCGAGTCCCGCTTCGGGGCCGTCCTGAGCGAATCGCTCACGACGATGGTGACGATGTGGCCCCCTCCGCTGCCGTTCACCCCCGAGTTGTCGGCGTCGGACTCGTCCCATTCCACGATGATCCGACCGCCGGATCTGTACCAGGAGGTGGACTGCACCTCGGGGATGAGCTTGGACAGAAACGCTTCGCCCTGCTGCGCGGTGCCATCGTGCTCGTCGTTGATCAGGTTGGGCGTGTACCAGACGAAGTCCGGGGCGTTGGCCGCATTGAGGTCACCGACGATCGACGAGGCGTCGGCGACACCGATCCTCGCACCGGGGAAGTACTCCCAGGGAACGTGGCGAACGGCGTACTCACCGGAATTGTTCGCCGGATCCGGAGGAAGGTTCTCGGCGTACGCCTTGACCGAGAACCTCGCCGCCACCAGCTGGTCCGCCAGTGTCTGGGCAGAGGGGAACTTGTGCGAGGAGGGTGGGCCGTCATCGGTGACGCCCTGATTCGAACCCGACACGATGTCGAGGTAGTTGGGAAGGCTCGGGTGCCCGAAGGCGTAGCTCTGGGTCGCCAATCCGTACGTGTTGGCGAGATTGTTGGTGTACGGCTGATCCGCCTGGCCGATGACCTCGGAGAAGCCCTTGTTCTCCATCATCACGATCATGACGTGAGGGCTCGACACCGGCTTCGTAGTCGTGGGCGTTGCTCGATGCGGGGCGGGCGTCGGTTTGATCGGCGCCGTCGTGGCGGGGCTCGGCGCCGTCGTGGTTGTGGTTGTGGTCGTCGTCGTGATCGTCGTGGTCGTCGTCTTGACCTTCGCCTTCGGCGCTGACGCCGTCGTCGTGCCGCCACACGCTGCGACCGTGAAGGCGAGCACCCCCATCGACGTCGCTACGCGCGGTCCCGTTTTCGCGCCTCGGGCCCGCCGCATCCACCTGCGCATCACGCCATGCTGCGGTGGCTCGGGCTCGTCGAGCGGTGGAGAGCCACGAGCGGTCGAAGAGCCGCAATGTGAACGAGAGCGTTGTACGTGACAAAGGCAATGGCAAGATGCATGGCGACAAGGACGGCGATGGCGTGCGGCGGCTGTCCCTTGACCAACAGCCACACATCAGGCAGCAAGAGCACCGCCGTCACGAGGATGGCGAGTCGGAAGAAGAGCCATCTCGGCGCCGATGAAAGGCGTGGCACGATCGGCCAGGCCGCGCAGGCCACCATCACTCCCACGATCGTGAGCTTCGCGTAATCGACGAAGTGAAAATGCACGTAGCCCTTCGTCGCGGGGAATACCAGCGTGCCGATCACCACCAGCAAGGCGTCCGCCAGCAGCGAGCCGGCGATTGCAAGGACCGTGGCCACCACCACGCGGCTCAGGAGTGGCTGGCGGGAGGTGGGATGGAAATCGATCCGTGCTGTGGTGAGGGCGCGGTCCATCATCGTTGACAGGGGCACAGTTTCCTTTCGAGGTCGAGCGCGAGCTCGGTCATGGACGAGGAGCGACGACTTTCTCGATGAACAGGGCTCGCCGCGGGCACTCGCGCACCACCCGCTCGACCCAGGGGAA
>JADGOL010000050.1 GCA_017882995.1 Acidimicrobiales bacterium
CCGAAGAGATCGGCGGACACGTGCTGGACGACCGAGCCGTACAGCGCGCCGCCGAACCCCGCCAGACCCGCCGACATGGCGAAGACGGTGAGTCGCGACGTCCGAAGGCTGATGCCCATGCTGGCCGCGGCGACGGGGCTCCCCCGCATGGCGGCCAGGTAGCGGCCGACAGTCCCCCGCTGGACCAGGAGGACGAGGACACTGCACAACACCAGCGCCAAGAAGCACAACACCAGGAACGTCCGGTCGTTGCCGAAATCGATGGTGCCGATCGAGGGGCGCGGCACGGTGACCCCGGTGAGCCCCCCTCCCGTCCACGAGTACTGGAAGAGGGACTGGTCCGCGAACAGCGCGAACGCAAGCGTGACGAGCGCCAGCAACAGGCCTGACACGCGAACGGCCACGACGGCCACGATCGTCCCGATCAACGCGGCCAGCAGGCCCCCCACCACCGCGCCGAGAAGCACGGGCAGGCCCAGATGCTCGGCGAATTGCCCGGCCGCGAAAGCGCCGACACCGGCGAAGGCCGCCTGGCACAGCGACAGCTGGCCGCTCATGCCGGTGATGAGCGTGATGGACAAGAAGACGATCGACAAACAGAGGCCCTCGGCGAAGACGGTGACGTAGTAGCCCGGCACCCAGGTCACGCTCGAAGCCAAGAAGGCCACCACCAACACCCAGAAGCCCACGCGCGTCGGGACCTCGAGGCGGCGGTCCCGGATCGACACCGACGGGGGTGCGGGCGGCGGGTCGGCCGCGGCCAGCGGGTCCGAGCTCAACTCGAGCTGACGAAGGCCCGGGTTGAGCAGAAGAGTCCCCACGAGCACCACGAAGGGGAAGGCAGGGACGATGGTCTGGGCCAGCACGCCGCCGGAGGGGAGGTACCCCGCCAACAGGTTCTCGACGATGCCCAACCCGATGCCGGCCGCCAGGGCGATCGGCAGCGAGCGCATGGCCGCCACCGCTGCGGCTGTGAGGCCCGCCACGAGAAGGGCGGTGAACTGGAGGGGATCGGTAGGACTGAGCGACGCCGTCAGGGGGAGCAGGAGCACCCCGGCCAGTCCGGCCAGCGCGCTCGACAGGGCCCACGCCCCGGCCGCCACCCGGGGGGCGTTGATCCCCTCGAGCTGGGACATGCGACGACTCTCGACGACAGCGCGCATCTGCAACCCGATGTCGGTCCACCGGAACATGGCCACCACCACGGCCGCCACCACCACGGTGATCACGGTCGTGGTGACCTCACCGCCGTTGATCGGGGTCGAGAAGATGTGGAAGTAGACGTGGTCGGGATTCAGCCAGAGGTTGGGGGGATTCAATCGCTGGCCATTGCCGAAGAAGATCGGCAGCGCCTGGGGGATGGCGATGAGCAGTCCCAGCGACGACACGAGCTTGGCCGTGGTCGAGGCCGTGGGGATATACCGGAACAGGAACCGGTCGAGAGCGAGACCGAGCAGCGGGGAGAACACCAGGACTGCGATGACGAAGGCGAGCCCCACCGGGACGTGGCTGGATCTCACCAGGACGTCGAAGATGAAAGCGGCCACGAAGGCCTGGGCCCCGAAAGCCAGGTTGAACACCCCCGTGGCCCGGAATGTGAGCACCAGGCCCACCGCCATCAAGGCGAAATTGCACCCGTAGGGGATGCCTGGAATCGCGTAGCTCAGGAAATGGCTCACGGTCCCCCCGAACCCATGGCGCTCACCGGATCGGCAATCCCGGGCGGAGGGTCAGATCCCGGAAGGGCCGGGGGTCCCGGGCGCAGCGGGCACAGGAGTGGCGCTGTGCAAGTCGAAGCAGGTGAACACCTGATTGTTGTGGACGAATGCCGGCACGAAGGCACCGTTCTCGACCACCACGGCGGCCTGGCAGTACGGAGGTGGCGACCCGGAGTGGCTCTTCGTCCAGTCGACCGGCGTCGTCAGCCCATCCCCGTTGTAGGCCTTCTCTTTGTTGATGGCTGCCACCAAGCTCTTCTGCGTCAGGTTCTTGCCCACCGCCTTGAGCCCGGTGACGAACTGGTCGGCCGCGATCCACCCGTCGAGGGCGACCTCGTCGTAGGTGAACTTGGGCTGGTACTTCTGCATCTCCTTGATGTAGGTGTCGAGGCCCGGGTACACACCGGGGAAGGCCAGGGCGGCTTCGAAGGGCACGTGCTGCAGCCCGAAGTACACCCCGTTCATGATCGATCCGTACTGGGCCAGTGTGCTGCGGTCATAGCCGTTGAACCACACCTGTTTCATGGTGAGGCCGTTCTGGCTGATGGCCCGGGCGAATCCCACGTTCCCGTTGACATCGAGGCACGAGAAGAACATGTCGACGTTGTTGTTCTTCATCTGCAGGACGTCAGGGGTGGGGTCACCGCCGAACACGAGGTTCGTGTCGGTGAACGACACGTTGAGGCCCAGTGCCCGCATGCCCGTGACGGCCGCCTTGCACGCCGCGGCGGATTGGGGCACGCCGTAGGAGATGACGGCGATCGACTTGGCCCCCAACTGCTGAGCGGTATACGCGTCCCCCGGCGCGCCACAGGGGAAGCACAGCACCGAGCCGTAATCCGCGAACAACGTGGGCCGGTCCTGCCAGTCGGTCGACACGGCGTAACCGAAGGTCGGGGTGCCCTTCTGGGCGAGATAGGCCGCACCCCCGAAGAAGGGGGTTCCCACACCCACCACCGCGAACACCTTGTTCTGCAGCACGAGCTGCTGGGCCACCGACAGGTCGGTGGTAGGGCTCCCCTGGTCGTCTTCCTGGTAGGCCAGCTTGAGCGTGCGACCGGCCACGCCTCCCTCGGCGTTGACCATGGAGAAGTACGCCTGCACGCCGTTGACGATGGGGGCGAAGCCCGAAGACAAGGGGCCGGTGACATTGGCGATGCTGCCCACCGTGATCTGGTGGTCGGTCACGCCGGGGGCGCCCCCACCACCATTGCTGATCCCGGCTTTGGCATTCCCGCAGGCGGCCATCCCGAATGCGAGCGCGACGACCGCCGCGCCCACAGTCGCGAATCTCCCTCGCCGACTGCGCGACATCGGTCCCCCTCTCCCCTGTCACCGTCACCACAAAGGCCAGGCCCCGCGGGTCCGGCAAAGGCCCGGATCGACGCCATGCCTGACGTCTGTGTCAGTTCGTGCTTTTGTCACTGTAGCCTGGGCGTGCGTCGGACGGCCACCGCCCGCCGCGCCGGGGAAGCCACCCGCATCGCCGGCCCCAGACCACCGCAGGAGGAGCTCGACCATGGGTGCACGGTCGGTAGAGGACGCCCACAACGCCGTGCTGGCCACGGCCAAGGAGCTGTTGGCCAAGGGCCTCGTGGAAGGCACCGCCGGCAACGTCTCGGCCCGCATGCCCGACGGCAACATCTGCATCACCCCGTCCTCGGTCGACTACCGGACGATGGCCCTCGAGGACCTGGTGGTCATCGACACCTCGGGCGAGGTGGTCACCGGCACGCGTGCCCCGTCATCGGAGAAGTCGCTCCACCTGGCCTGCTACGAAGCCTTCGAGGAGGTGGGCTCGGTCATCCATTCCCACCCCGTCCATGCCACGGTCTTCGCGGTGGCGCGCCTGCCCATCCCGGCGTGCATCGACGAGTTCACGGTCTACGTGGGCGGCGAGGTGGCGGTCACCGAGTACGCGCCGAGCGGGACCCACGACGTCGGCAAGGCGGCGGTGGCCTGTCTGGCCGACCGGGGTGCGGCGCTGCTCGCCAATCACGGCATGGTGGCGGTGGGCAAGGACCCGGCTGATGTTCTTCACGTCACGGCCTGTGTCGAGCGCACCGCCGAGATCGTGCTCGGCGCCATCGCCCTCGGTGGTGCGGTGCCGCTCCCGGAGAAGGTCAACCGCAACTTCAAGGGCGTCTACGAGTACCTCCGCAACAACTGACCCCGCGGTCGCACCGTCAGGCGACGAGGACCGCCGCGCCGTCAGGCCAGGAAGAGGCGCTCGGGGTCATAGCGGCGCAGGGCGAGCACCTCGTCGGTCGTCACCGGGTCGAGTTCACTCACCGACGTCGCCACGGCGACGTCCCACCCACATCCACCGACAAAGGCCCGCACTCGCTCGTCCACCGGGCCCGGCCCGCTCGGGACGGCGGCGATTCGGAGCTCACCGTCGAGCCGGCGCAGCACCCCGAGGTCGGTGACGACGCTCGTGACGCGTGTCCCGGGGCTGGTGACGAACCCGACACGCTCGACCATCCGGTCGGGACGGGCCAGCGCGACCACGACACACGCCGCGGCGCGACTGGCGACATCGTTGGCGCCACCGGACCCCACCAGGAACGGTCCCCCGGGGATGAGCGTCGAGTTGAGGTTTCCGTCCCGGTCGACCTGGGCGGCGCCGAGACAGGCGATGGTGCGCGTGCCCGGACCTCCGACGACCATGCCGAGCACCGTCGACGCGTCGGCGAGCAGCGGCGAGCCCGGGAACACCCGGTGGTTGAAGATGTAGGGGTCGGCGGGTGTGGGGGTGTACCCCCACAGGCCGAGCTCGGCGGTGAGCCGGATCGCACTCCCTCCGGCGCGGGCCCGGGCCACGGCCACCCAGGCGGCGAGGTTGGCGACGCCCGCGCCCGCCAGCACGGCATCGGCGTCGTGGGCTTCGGCAACGGCCTCGAGCTCCCGGGCACCGTAGGTCGCGGCGTGCTCCCACTTGCTCGGCGCCGTGGTGGCGTCGACGGGGTGGTCTTCGGCGTCCTGGCGCCAGGACTCGGGGTCGGTGCGCGACATCAGCCAGTCGAGTCGTTCACGTCCCAGCCGCTCGAGATACCCGTCGTGGGTGGCGGGCTCGAGCACCCAGTGGCGGGCCCAGGCGTCGAAGTCCTGGCGCGTAGCCGTGCGCGCCTCGCTCCAAAACGGAATGTCCTCGCCGTAGGACGACACCGGCGTCTGGGGTGCGTACAACCCGCCGGGATGGGCGCCGAAGGGTGCCTCGACGACCGCCAGAACGCGATGGGCGGGGATCTTCACCCGGTGGCCGAGACCGCCGAGGCTCTCCACGACGCGCTCGACCGTCGCCACCACACCCCGGCGCGCCGCCCATGCCCCCCATGCGCCTTCGAGGAGGGGCTCGGACAGCACCACGTTTCCTTCCCGGTCAGCCACCGCGCCGTGGACGAGCGTGACGTCGGGCGCGAGCGGCGCCAGGAGCCCGACCGGGCCGAAGGACGTGTCGGCCACGGTGAAGTCGGGGTTCGACGCCATCGACGACCCCTGCAGCGAGCCCGTCACGATGGCCGGCAGCCCGCGCGCGGCTGCTTCCAGTCTTTGCGTGAAGGTCAGGATCGACCAGTGCTCCACGTCGACGGCCCCCGAGGCGTAGGCCTCCTGGAAGATGGGGTTGGGCGTGTAGGTCGGGAACGTGTCGCCGGAGTAGGTCGTAATGACCTTGCGAACCATCTTTCCCCGGAAGAACAGTGCACCGAGCGAGCTCAAGCTGAGCATGACGAGCGTGAAGCCGGCGTCACCGCCCCAGTGCTGACGCGCCATCTCCCGCGCCGCCGCGGTCCACCGGCTGTGTCCGCACAACACCTGCACGGTGTCACCCGGATGGACGTGATGGGCGACGGCGTCTTCCAGGGTGACGTGTTCCACGTCGGGCCCTAGCGTCCCGTCCAGCGCGGTGGCCGCTTCTCGACGAAGGCGGCGGGGCCTTCTTTGGCGTCCTCACTCGAGAAGACCTCGGTGGCGATCGAGGACTCGATCCGGTACGCCTCTTTCATGTCGACCGCCAAGCCCCTCAGCACGCTCTCCTTGGTCTTGCGCACCGCCAAGGGACCGTTGGCGGTGATCCGGTGGGCGTACTCCACGGCCTTGTCCCGCAGCTGATCGGCGGGAACCACGGCGTTGAGCAGACCGAAGGCGAGCGCCTGCTCGGCCGGCACCCGATCGGCGCAGAGCAGGAACTCCATGGCAGCCGGATACGGGATCTGACGGGGAAGCCGCACCGTGGTCCCCCCGCCGGCGAAGAGCCCTCGCTTGGGCTCCATGACGCCGAAGTATGCCTCGGGTACCGCCACGCGCAGATCGCAACCACCGAGCATCTCCATCCCGCCCGCAACGCACGCTCCGTTGACCGCGGCGATGATCGGCTTGTAGAGCTTCACGCCGCGCAGCACGGCCTTCACCCCGTCATCGATCCGATAGCCGTCGAGCTCCTCGACCTGACGCGAGGCGATCTCCCGCTGGAGCTTGGTCACCTGAGGGATGTAGGTCTTGAGATCAGCACCGGTGCAGAAGGCGTTGCCGACACCGGTGATGATCGCCACCCACGCCTCGTCGTCCTCGCCGAAGCGGTCCCAGGCGCCGCGCAGAGCGGCGAAGTGCTCCATGTCGAGGCTGTTCATCGAGGCCAGACGATCGATGGTGATCCACACCACATGGTCGTCACCGAGCTCGTAGTGGACGGGCACGCTATCTCCTCTGCTCGCGTGGGAGCCCCAGGATGCGCTCCCCGATCACGTTGCGCTGCACCTCCGACGTGCCGCCGGCGATGCTCGCGGCTTTCGACCACAGCCATTGGCGCTGCCACGGTCCCCATAGGCCCGACGCCGGCCCCTCCACCGCCAGCGCGGCCTCGGACATCTGCTGGGTCATGTCGGACCACGTGAGCTTCACCCAGCTCGACTCGGGCCCGGGCTCACCGCCACGCGCCAGCTTCGAGAGCGTCCGCCAGTTGTGCGTCCGCAGCACCACGAGCGACACATAGGCGTCGACCAACGCATCGGAGACATCGGGGTCGTCGAGCGCGCCGTTTCGGGCCGCCAGCGTGAACAGCCGCGCCAGGTATCCCTCGTGCACGACTTCCTCTTTGAACGGAAAGTTCGTGCCCCGCTCGTGCGCCAGCGTCGTCGATGCCACGGTCCAGCCCTGCCCGGCGGGCCCGACCAGATGCCCGGCGGGAACCGCGACGTCCTCGAGGAAGACCTCGTTGAACTCGGCTTCGCCGGTGATCTGCACCAGAGGGCGGATCTCGACACCCGCGGCCTCCATGTCCACCACCACCAGCGACAGGCCCCGGGGACCGGTGGTGCCGGGTTCGGTCCGCGCCAGGCACAGTCCGTACCGGGCGAACTGCGCGTACGACGTCCACACCTTCTGGCCGCTCACTCGCCACCCCCCGGTACCGGGATCGGGCTCGGCGCGCGTCACGAGGCCGGACAGGTCCGAGCCCGCTCCGGGCTCACTGAAGAGCTGGCACCAGATCTCCTCCGCGCTCACGATGGCGGGCAGCCACCGGCGGCACTGCTCGGGAGTCCCGTGCGCCAGGAGCGTGGGGCCGGCCAGGTTGATCCCGACCCGGTTGACGAGCTGTGGGGCACCGCTGCGTGCGTATTCGGCGTTGAAGATCGCCACCTCGACGGGCGACGCGCCCCGACCCCCGTACTCCTCGGGCCAATTGATGCCGACCCAACCCGCACCGGCCAGCTTCGACTGCCAGGCGCGGCCGCGGCCGATCGTCTCGACGAGGTCATCAACGTGTTCGCTGATGCCCGAGTCGGCATCAGAGTCGGCGTCTCGAGTGGGCACGACGTTGGCCTCGAGCCACGCCCGCACGTCGTGCGCGAAACGTTGCTCGGTCTCGGTGAGCGAAAGGTCCACCTGGTCCTTCAGATCTTCCTACAGGTCCCAGGCCTGAGCCCGACCGCTCTCGACGAAGGCGCGGCGCAACGCCGACTCCTCGTCGGCTCCGAAGGTCTGGTAGCGGTCCTCGCCCCGGCCCCGCACGAACACCGGGTCCCCTTCGACGCGATCGGACCGGAACTTCTGGTGCACGAGCGTGCGCACCAGGACCTTGTTGGTCGGAGTGGTGGGCAGGGTCTGGCAGACGCGCACATAGCGGGGACGCCACTTGGGACTCAGGTCGCTCTGCGCGTCGACCCAGGTCGCGAAGGCGACGGGATCGAAGACGGCGCCGTCGCCCAACACCAGCGCGGCCATGACCTGGTCCCCGGAGTCGACGTCGGGCACGCCATAGACCGACGCCAGCATGACCTCGGGATGTCGAGCGACGATCGCCTCGATCGGCGCGGCCGGGAAGTTCTCGCCGTCCACCCTGAGCCAGTCCGAGGTGCGACCCGCGAAGTACACCCAGTCGTCGGCGTCGACGTATCCGAGGTCGCCGCTCCAGTACCAACCGTTGCGGGTCGTCTTGGCCATGGCCTCGGCGTTGCGGTAATAGCCCTCGAACGGACCCACCCCTTCGACGTTGACGATCTCTCCCACGCACTCCTCGGCGTTGACGAGACGCCCATCCGCGTCGAACTCGGCGCGGGGCCGCTCCTCGCCTTCGGGGTCGACCACCTTGATCCCCTGGCGCAACTTGCCCACCGAACCGCGCGGCACGCCACCGGATCGGTCCAGGGCGATGCCCCCTTCGGTGGACCCGAACACGTCCACGACCGCCACGCCGAAGCGCTTGGCCACCGCTTCGACCACATGGGGCGAGCCCTCGTTGCCATAGGCCAACCGCAGCGAGTTCTCGGCGTCGTCGGGTCGCTCGGGGGTGGCCAAGAGGTAGGCCAGGGGTTTGCCCGTGTAGTTGAACCACGTCGCCCCGTACCGGCGCACGTCCTCCAAGAACCGCGACGCGCTGAACCGTCGAGCCAGACCGACCGAGGCACCGGCCACCAGCGCCGGGGCGAGACCCACCATGAGCGAGTTGGAGTGGAAGAGGGGCATGGCGAGGTACCCGACATCGTCAGGGCCCACGTCGAGCACCATCGTCATCCGGTTGCCCGTGGTGAGCAGCCGTCGCTGCGTGCAGAGCACCGCCTTGGGCGCGGCCGAGGTACCCGAGGTGAACAACAGGACCCAGAGCGTCTCGACGTCGGGCTCGAGCCCGGGATCACCGGTTCCCGGCGCCCACTGTGCCAATGCGTCGTCGAGTGACTCGCCCATGGTTCGGGGGGGATCGGCCCCGTCTGCACCGTTGCCGTCACCGGCGAACCGCTCCGAGACCAGGAGGCCACCGGGCAGCTTCAGGTCACCGACCACCGGTGCGAGCAGCTCCTGGTGGCGAGGCTCGGTGATGAGCAGTTGGACGTCGGTGTAGCCGATGTCAGCAAGAAGGTGCTCGTCGCGCCGGGTGTGATTGAGCCCCACCACCGCCGCGCCGGCCAGGCCTGCGCCGGCCAGGCAGAACACGTAGTCGGGGGTGTTGTCCAGCAACACACCCACATGGGGAGGGCGTGCCGGGTCGAGCCGCTCGCGGAAGAGGGCTGCGTAGCGGGTGGACTCGGCGTACATCTCGGCATGGGTCCAGGTTCGCTCACCGAAATGCAGCGCCGGTCGGGGGGCGAACTCGGGGTCCGTGCCGTTCCGGCGGAGCAGCTCGGCGGCATTGGCTGCGGGTAGCGGTGCTTCACCCGGAGCCGGCGCCAATGCCACGCGCTCGGCCACGTCAGGTGGGGCCACGATATGAGTCCGGGACGCGGCGCGTTCTCTGACCACGGCGTCAGGTTAGACAAACCGGCCCGGCGGTAGCGTGGCCCGATGCCCCATGTCCGCAGGGCTTCGACGCGAACCGGACGCCGGATCGGTCCCCGGCTGCGTCCCACGTTGGTCCAGGCCGGCGCGGCGCGTTACCGGCACACCGGGGGGGCGTGGGACCGGGGGGCGCTGGATGCGTCCTTCGCCACGGGATCAGGCGGCGCCGTTGTCGATGGATCGGGCCGACTCGACCCCGGGGCAGTCGAATCCGCCATCGCCACGCTGGCGGGACGGCTGGCGGCGACCGGGGTGCGGCGAGGCGACGTCGTGGCCTGGCAGCTGCCCAACGGTGCCCCCCCTCTCCTTCTCTATCGAGCGTGTTGGCGCCTCGGTGCTGTTGCCGCGCCTCTGCACCACCGGTTGGGTGCCACCGAGGTGGCGGCCGCGCTCGAGCAGGTGCACCCGACGCTCGTCATCGCGGCTCCCGACATGCCGGCGTCGGAGTGGGTGGGGGCACTCGTCCCCGCCGGACAAGGGACCGAACACCTGATGAACGTGCTCGGGTCCGGGCCTTCCGTGCCGGCCGGCTCCTCCCCGGCCCGACCCACCGACATCGCGGTGGCGCTGTTCACCTCGGGGTCCACCGGGGTACCCAAGGCGGCACTGCACACCCACCGGAGCCTGGGCTACAAGGCGGCGCTGATGGTTTCGGTGCACGGGCTTCGGCCCGGCGACGCCGTGCTCATGCCTGCACCGTTGGCCCATGTGTCGGGCCTGCTCAACGGCGTGCTCATCCCGGCGACGGCAGGAATCCCGACCGTGCTCATGGCGGCGTGGGACCCCGACGAGGGTGTCCGCCTGATCGAAGAAGAGCGCGTGTCGTTCATGGGAGCACCCCCCGTCTTCTTCACTCAGATGGCCGCGTCGTCGGGCTTCCGCCGGGAGAGGACGCAGAGCCTGCGGCTTGTCTCGACGGGGGGAGCCTCGGTGAGCCCCGCCTTCGTGGACACGACGAGCGAGGCCTTCGGATGTCGCGTGAAGCGGACGTACGGGTCGACCGAGGCACCCACGGTCACGACCTCGGGCCCCGGCGACAGCGTCGAGCGAGCACGCGACACCGACGGCCGCGCTCTCGGGGAGGTCGAGCTCGAGGTGCACGACCCCGAGACCTCGGCCCGGCTCGGGCCCGGCGCGGTGGGCGAGCTGTGGTTGCGGGGCCCGGAACTCTTCGCGGGCTACGTCGATCCCGACGCCACGGCCCGGGTGCTCTCGGAGCGGGGACGGTGGTTCCGCACCGGCGACCTCGGCGTGCTCGACGAGGAGGGCTGGCTCCAGGTGGTGGGCCGACTCTCGGACATCATCATCCGCGCCGGGGAGAACATCTCGGCGTCGGAGGTCGAAGCCGTGCTCGAGGCCCATCCCGACGTCCGCCACGCCGTGGCCGTGGCACTTCCCGACCCTGACGTCGGTGAGCGCGTGGCCGCCTTCGTGGAGGCGACCGCGCCATTCGACCTGGCCGCGTGCCGGGCCTGGTTCTTAGAACGTGGGGTGACACGCTTCAAGACCCCGGAGATGGTGGTCCAACTCGATGCCCTGCCGGTTCTCGCCGCCGGCAAGCCCGATCGCGCCACGATGCGGACCATGGCGGCCGAGCTCCGCAGTGGAGCACAACCGGCCTGAACGGCAGTCCGGTGTGGCTCAGAGCACCGGCAGTCCGGCCTCGACGCGCGACCTGAGGATGTTGGCGATGCGGTCTCGATGATGCGCGGCGTCACCGAAGGTCACCTGGTCGAGCTGCGAGCGCTTCAGGAACATGTGGAGGTCGTGCTCCCACGTGAACCCGATGCCACCGTGGACCTGCAGTCCCGAGGCCATCACGCGCCGGGCCGCGTCGGAGCACCACACCTTGGCCGCGGCTGCCGCCACCGTGGCCTCGGGGTCACGGGCCCCGACCGCCCACGCCGCGTAGTACGCCGAGGATCGCATGCCCTCCACATCCACCAGCATGTCGGCGCACCGGTGCTTCACCGCCTGGAACCCGCCGATCGGGCGTCCGAACTGCACGCGGTCCTGGGCGTACTGGACCGTCATCGCCAGCACGACGTCGGCGGCACCGAGCATCTCGGCGCATGCGGCGACGAGCGCCCTGTCGAGCACCGCATCGGCGACCCGGTCATCGCCGAGCCAGAGTGCGGGTCGGTTGTCGAGCTCGAGCCACCCGATGCTGCGGGTGCGGTCCATGGCCGGTTCGTCACGGGATCGGGTGCCGCCGTCCTCGGCGGCCAGCGCGAAGATCGCCGGGACACCCTCGGTCTCGGCGAACACCAGGAGGATGTCGGCCAGCGGGCCGTCGATCACCGGGTCGGACCGACCGGTCAGCCGCCACGTCCCGTCCTCGCGTCGGGCCCGCACCGCGTCGGCGCGACGCGACCAGGCGACTGCTCCTGTGGCCTCGCCCGTCGAGAGACGCCGCGCCCACTCCGCCCCGTCGACGTCCCCCAGGCTCGCTTCTCCTTCGAGCGCGCCGCTCGCCAATGCGGAGGCGATGGCGCCGTGGGTGACCACCGTCCCGGCGAAGGGCACCGGGGCCAGGTGCCGTCCCAGCTGCTCACACAGCACCGCCACCTCGACCAGGCCGAGCCCCAGACCACCCTCGTCGTCGGAGCGCTCGACGGCCGGCCAACCTTGTTCTGCCATGGCCGCCCACAACGCATCGTCGCGATGGCGATCGCTGTCGGCCACCTCTCTGACTCGGGTCGACGAACAGGCATCGCCGAGGAGGCTTGCCGCCGCGTCGCGCAGCGCAACCTGATCCTCTGACAGCTCGAAGTCCACGGGCCGGAGCCTACCGACAGGCCCGTTCGGGAGCCTGACGCATGTGTCATGCTGGCGCGGGCGATGGACCTGACGACGACGCCCGAACAGGAGCGCCTCCGCGAACAGCTGCGGGGATGGCTCCGCAGCCACCTGCCATGGGAGTACGGGGTGGGTCTGCCCCCGCGCTTCGACGACCTCGCCGAGGAAGTTGCCTTCGGACGCCGATGGCAGGCGGACCTCGCCGACGCCGGGTGGGTGGCGGTGACCTGGCCCGCGGCATACGGCGGGCGTGACCTCGGTCTCGCCGAGAATTTCGTGGTGCAAGAAGAATTGGCGCGTTCCCGCGCTCCCGAGCTCGTGGGCCGCATCGGCGTCAACCTGGCGGGACCGACACTGCTCGCCCACGGGACCGACGATCAGAAGGCGCGCTGGCTGCCGTCGATCCCCCCAGCACGAGAGCTGTGGTGCCAGTTGTTCTCCGAGCCCGACGCGGGCTCGGACCTCGCCGCGGTGCGAACCACCGCACGCCGCGTCGACGGAGGCTGGCAGCTCGACGGTCGCAAGGTCTGGACGTCCTACGCGCAGTTCGCCGACTGGGGGGTGTGTCTGGCTCGCAGCGACCCCAGCGCCCCCAAGCACAAAGGCCTCTCCTTCTTCGCGGTGGACATGCACGCACCGGGGGTCGACGTCCGTCCCCTGGTGCAGCTCACCGGTGAAGCCGAGTTCAACGAAGTGGAGCTCACCGAAGTGTTCGTGCCCGACGATCAACTGGTGGGGGCGCCGGGAGAGGGTTGGCGCGTGGCCGGATCGACGTTGTCGAACGAGCGAGGGGTGAACCCCCGTCAACTGGTGATCCACATGCAACATCTCGAAGAGCTCGTGTCGGCCGCGGCGGCCTGTGGCGCGTTCGACGACACCCGACTCCGCCGCCGTCTGGCTCAGGCCTATGTCGAGGTGCGCCTGTTCCAGCTCCACAATTGGCGATCGCTTTCCAAGCTGCAGCGCGGACTCGAGCCCGGCCCCGAAGGAAGCATCCTCAAGCTGTACTGGAGCGAGATGAGCAAGCGTCTCCACGCCCTGGCCCTCGACGTCTTGGGCCCGGCCGCACCGCTGTGGCGCGACGCCACGGGGAATCCCGGCGATGGATCGTGGCAGCGGGCGTGGCTCTACTATCAGGCGGCGTCGATCTTCGCGGGAACCAACGAGATCCAGCGCAATGTGGTGGGCGAGCGGGTGCTGGGCCTACCGCGCGAACCGGTCGCCTCCGAGGGGGCTCGTTGACCACCGGGGTGCGGCGGGAAACCGACCGCATGCCGGGGGGAATCGACCTCGTGGTGAAGGCGAAGGAGGCTTGCCATGTCGAGCAATGAGCCGGTGGTGCGCTACGAGGTCGACGGCCCCGTGGCGACGCTGACGATGAACCGACCCGAGGTCGCCAACGCGCAGAACAGCGAGCTGATCGACGCCCTCGACGCGTGCTTCGACCGGGCCGACGCCGATGACGACGTCCGCGTCGTGATCCTGGCGGGCGCCGGCAAGCACTTCAGCGCCGGACACGACCTCAAGGCGATCGTCGGCAACGAGGGAGCCGACGACTGGGTCGCCATGCGCGAGACGCCGGAGGGGAAGTTCCACCACGAGCAGGTCATGTATGTCGACCGCTGCCGCAGGATCCACGATTTCCGCAAACCGACCATCGCCGCGGTCCAGGGCAAATGCGTGGCGGCGGGCCTCATGTTGGCGTGCATGTGCGACCTGATCGTGGCCTCTGACGACGCGTCGTTCTCCAACCCCGTACTGCGCATGACCGGCGCCGGCGTCGAGCTTCTGGTCGAGCCCTGGGAGCTCGGCATCCGCAAGGCGAAGGAATTCCTCCTCGCCGCCGAGGAGCTCGATGCCGCCGAGGCGCTGCGACTCGGCCTCGTGAACAAGGTCGTCCCCCGGGCCGATCTCGCGGCACGCACCATGGAACTCGCCCAACGCGTCGCCCTCGTTCCCCCGGTGACCGCACAGGTGGTCAAGAGCTCGATCAACCACGTGGGGGAGCTGATGGGCAAGGGCGCGTCGTGGCGATACCACTTCATGGCCCACCAGTGGGCCCACAACACCGCCACCGCGCTGTCCGCACTGGACCAGCGCAAGCAGATGGGCTCGATGAAAGAGGTCTTCGCGGCCCGCGACCGGGGGGACGCGGCCAAAGCACCTCCCGAGCAGGGCTGACACCCCGGCGTGGCGCGCCCCCTCGAGGGCCTTCGGGTCATCGACGTCGGCACCAGGATCGGTGCACCGTTCTGCGCGGGGCTCCTCGGCGAGTGGGGTGCCGAGGTCGTGAAGGTCGAGCAGCCCCGTGGCGGTGACTTCATGCGCACCATCGGGCCCTTCGTCGACGGCTACTCATTGTTCTGGGCGGTGGAGGGTCGGGGTCGCAAGAGCGTCACCTGCGACCTGCGCACGCCGGAGGGCCAAGACCTCTTCCGCCGCCTGGTGTCGACGGCGGACGTCGTGTGCGAGAACTTCCGGCCCGGGACGATGGAGGAGTGGGGACTGGGCCCCGGCGCGCTCGACCCGCGACTGGTGTTCGTGCGCATCAGCGCCTTCGGCCAGGACGGCCCCTACTCCGCCCGGCCCGGGCTCGATCGGTTGGGTGTGGCATACGGGGGCCTGCTCCATCTGACCGGTGAGGCGGATCGACCGCCGGTGCGACCGGGCGTGACGGTGGCCGACTACCTCACCGGCGTGTTCGCCGCCGAGGCGGCACTCGCCGCGCTGTACCGACGCGACGCCGGGCGCGATGGCGGCGGGGGAGGCCGTACCGGTGGCGGAAGTGGCGCGGGTACGGGCGCTGTCATCGACGCGTCTCTCTACGGGTCGGTCCTGCGCATCTTGGAGTGGACGATCCCGGCCTACGACCGCCTGGGGACAGTACGGAGCCGCGAGGGCAACCGGTTGTCGAACTCGGCCCCACTCGACAACTACCCCACCGCAGACGGGAACTATGTCTGCGTGGTGGCCGGAGGCGACGCCAACTTCGGTCGCCTGTGTCGCGCCATGGGTCGGCTCGACCTGCTCGAGGACCCCCGCTTCACCACCCTGGCCGATCGGGCCCGCAACGGCGACACCATCAACGCGCTGGTGGCCCAGTGGACATCGACCCAGAGCGCGGCGGAGGTCGAGAAGGCCTGTGTTGCCCATGACGTGCCGGTGGCGACGGCCTACAGCGCTCGGGACATCGCCCTCGATCCCCATTTCGAGGCGCGCCACGATCTCGTCGCCGTCGACGACCCGGTCCTCGGTCCGATTCGCCAGCAATCGCCGTATCCGAGGCTCGTGGGAGAGAGCACGCCCGTGCCGAGCGGAGCGCCTTCCCTCGGGGCGCACAACCGCGAGGTCTGGTGCGACCTCGTCGGCCTGTCGTCATCCGAACTCGAGGACCTTCAGGCCAAGGGGATCGTGTGACCGCTCGATCCGGACCCCGCGTTGGGCCCTATCAAGGACGGTCGATGTGAGAGCACTCGTGTTCGGCACCGCACCCTCGCCCGACGAGGTGCGGCCCCAACCCACCGACGACCTCGAGCGCATGTTGGCGGCGCTGCCGTTCGGGCTGCACATCGTCGAGGACGCTCGACCCCCGCGCCCCGACTGGGTGGTCACGAGGCCGATCCTGTCGGGGATCTGCGGATCCGACGCCAAGCTGGTCCTGGGCGACTTCGGCGAAGGTGACATCGACAATCCCATGTCCGCCTTCTCGTCACTTCCCCATGTGCCGGGACACGAGGTGGTGGCCGAGGTCGTCGAGCTCGGTCCGGCCGCACAGGGCGTGGAGGTCGGAGACCGGGTGGTCCTGAACCCGTGGCTCACGTGCGCGCCGCGCGGTGTCGACCCTTTGTGCCCTCCATGTCAGGCTGGCGACCTCAATCTGTGCTGGAGCTTCACCCGCGGCGCCCTCGGGCCCGGTGTCCATGTGGGCGTGACCACCGACGCGCCCGGCGCCTGGGCGGACCTCCTTGCCGCACACGACTCGATGTTGATCCCCGTCCCCGCCAACGTGTCGGACACCTTGGCGGTGCTGGCGGACCCCTTCTCGGTGTCGATGCACGCCGTCTTGCGCCATCCGCCACCGCCCGGCGGCAAGGCGCTCGTGTACGGCGCCGGTGCGCTGGGCGTCACGAGTGTGGCCGCCTTGCGCGCCCTGTTCCCCGACGTCGAGGTGGCGGTGGTGGCGCGCTTTGCCGCCCAGGCCGAATTCGCCACCCGGCTGGGCGCGAACAAGGTGGTGGCGCACGAACCGCGCCTCGCCGTGGTGGAAGAGCTGGCCGAGTGGTCCGGTGGAGTGCTTCACAAGCCCTTCGACGGGCTGCCCGTCGCCCACCCGGGAGGGATCGACGTCGTCTACGACACGATCGCCAGGCCCGAGACCCTCGAAGTCGGAGTGCGAGTGCTCGCCGAGCGCGGCACCCTCGTCCAGAGCGGTGTCTCGACCCCGGGACGGTGGGAGTGGACGCCGATCTACTTCAAAGAGCTCACCATCGCCGGATCCAATGCGTTCGGGATGGAGGAGGTCGACGGGGTACGCAAGCACGCCATCGCCCACTACCTCGACATGGCAGCCTCCGGACGTGTGGACCTCACCGGCATGTTGACGCACCGGTTCCCGCTCGAGCGGTGGTGGGACGCCCTTCGGGCCATCGCCCGCCAGGACGAGAGCGGGGCCATCAAGGTCGCTTTCGAGGCATCCTGAGCCGGTCGGTGACTACGATGCCCCGGGAATGGGACCGGCTTCCACGCCGAGCGCCCCGACCGGGCCCGACCCGGTGAGCAGCCAAGGCGCCAAGAGCGGCACGAACGGGAAACGGGCTGCGTCCCGCGGCGCCAAGATGGCTGTCGTGGCCGGGGAGCCTGCCAGCAAACGCGCCTTGCGGTCCCAGGGTCGCAAGACCATGCGCAAGCTCCTCGACGCTGCCATGGTCGTCTTCGCGCGCCGGGGATACCACGCCGCCCGGGTCGACGACATCGTCAAGGTGGCACGGACCTCACACGGCACTTTCTACCTGTACTTCTCGAACAAAGAGGACCTCCTGCGGGCCCTGGTCGGAGAGGCGGGCGAGGTCGTCGCCGCCCTCGATAACGCGCTGGGCCCGGTGGGTCCGGACGCGGCCGGATGGCAGGAGCTGCGCAAGTGGATGGAGCGCTTCTCCGACGCGTGGCAGCGCTATGCCCCCGTGCTCCGGGCCTGGACCGATCTCGTGATGAGCGACCCCGAGCTCGGTGCCCAGGCCCAGGCGGCGGCGGGCGGGGTGGCCCACACCTTGGCGGCACGCATCGACGGGGCCGGGCCACACCCGGGCATCGACCCCAACGCAGCTGCTGAAGCCGTGGTGGCGATGATCGACCGCTTCCATCAACTCCGGCAGTTCGCCGGTCAGCCTGTCGACGCCTCGGCCCTCGACACCCTCACCACGATGGTGCACAGGGCGCTCTTCGGTGGCGGCCCACCGCCCTCGTACGTGTTGTCGAGCGGCGACGGCGGCGGCGGCGGCCACAGGGACACCGACAAGCCGTAGACGGGGCTTTCGCCCGGGAACTCGCGCCGGGAACTTCGCCCCGGAGCTCGTCCTGACGTTCTACGAGGCCGGGCGGCGGTGCTTGCCGTGGTCATCGACCGGAGAGGAACCCCCTTCCCAACCGCGACGAGCCCAGGGAAGTGCTTCGACCACCCGAAGGAGCCCGAACGCCGGCTCGGTCAACACGATGCTGCCGGCGATCTCCTCCCACGTGGCACCCACCTCCGCCGCCAGCATGGCG
>JADGOL010000051.1 GCA_017882995.1 Acidimicrobiales bacterium
TCTCAGGTTGGTCCAAGCCGACGGGTGTGTGATCGAGAAGGGGGATTCGACGTAGAGAACCCATGAGGACACGATGGCGGCGTTACCGGCCCATGCGGTGATCCAGTAGCACCACGCCGTCAGGAACGCGGCGAAGTCACCGAACTCGTGACGTGCATAGCCATAGAGACCGCCGTTTGAGTTCGGAACCCGTTTGGTGAGCTGACCGAACATCGTGCCGAGAAGGACGGCGCCAATGGCGATGACCCCGAGCACGAGGAGGGAGCTCGTCCCCGCGCCGGCCAGGACCGCCGGCATGGTGAACACCCCGGTGCCGATGATGCTGCCGATCACGAGGGCGGTGGCAGACGGCAGCCCCAAAGCTCGGGCCCGCTCCGTTGCCGGCGAGCTGGGCGTCCGCGCCTCTGGTGGGGTGGCAGTTGTCTGGGCAATCGCCATCGACTCACCTGCTTGGTCGCGCCCGGGGTGGGCATGTGATCCCTTGTGGTCATCATCCGACGAAGCGTGGGGCACCCGACAGGGTCAAAAGTCCCGGTCAGGCACCGCCGTTGGTTGGGGCGCCGTGACCATTTGCCTCGTCGATCAAGAGGGTGTGTCCTGGAGCTGCGGAAGGGTCTCGCTCGAGCCTCTTCGCTTCAAGCATGGGTCCATCGGCCCTGGCAGTTCGAGTGGTCGCCGCGCATGCTCAAAGAGCCGGCAGTGCACATGGCCAGACACGTTGCCTGGTCGTGCCGATCCAAGAGGAATGACGATGACGATTCGCATGGGGATCAACGGGTTCGGTCGGACGGGACGAGCGTTGTTCCGAGCGGCGCGGCGAGACGAGCTCGACATCGAAGTGGTGGCAATCAATGACCTCGGCCGGCCTGAGGCACTTGCCCGCTTGCTGGCCCGGGACTCGGTATACGGGCGCTTCCCCGAGCCGATCGTCACCGACGACAACGCGATGGTTGTCGGCGGTCATCGAATCGTGCTTCCCTCGGAGCGCGAGATCAAGGCGCTGCCATGGGGGGCCCTCGAGGTGGACGTCGTCGTGGAGGCGACAGGCCACTTCACCGCTCGCATGGACGCAGCGGGACATCTCGATGCCGGCGCCCCGCGCGTCGTGGTCTCTGCCCCCTCCAAAGGTGCCGACGCGACCTTCGTGATGGGTGTCAATGACGATACTTTCGACCCCGCTCGTCATGTGGTGGTGTCCAACGCATCGTGCACGACCAACTGCTTGGCGGTCTTGGCCAAGGTTCTCGACGACAGGTTTGGCCTCGAGGAAGGCTTCATGACCACGGTCCACGCCTACACGGGGGATCAACAGCTGGTGGACGGTCTCCACAAAGACCCGAGACGCGCTCGAGCCGCCGCGCTCAACATCGTGCCCACGACCACCGGCGCCGCTCGGGCGACCGGCCTCGTGCTCCCCGCGGTGCAGGATCGCCTCGACGGACTGGCACTGCGGGTTCCTGTTCCCGACGGGTCGATCACCGACCTTGTGGCGAATGTGGCGTCGACGGTCAGCGTCGCAGAAGTCCTCGACGCGTATCGTGAGGCTGCTTCCGCCGGCCCTCTCAGGGGTCGCCTCGAGTACGCCGAGGAGCCTCTGGTATCGAGCGATATCGTGGGCTCACCGGCCTCGTGCGTGTTCGATGCTGAGCTGACAATGGTCAAAGCGCGGCTGGTGAAGGTGCTTGGGTGGTACGACAACGAATGGGGCTACGCCAACCGCCTCGCGGAGCTCGCAGCCAAGGTGGGCGCTGCGCCGAAACCCTAGCCCCGGTCTGGGAGTTGTGGTCATGAAGACTCTGTGCTCGGTGACTCAGGAGAGCGCCACAGTTCCAGCGCGCCGGCAGACGTGACCGCGCCGGGTCGCATCATCGTTGGCGTCGACGGCTCCGTCGACTCAGCGCGCGCCCTCGAATGGGCAGCAACCCTCGTCGAAGGCACGAGCGCAGAGATCGTCGCTGTGCACGCCCTGGGCCTGCTGACACACCTCGACGACGGCTCTGTCGTGCCATCGATGGGGCACCGGGGGGAGGTGGTCGCCCTGCTCGAGCAGCAGTGGTGCCGACCGCTCGTCGACGCTTCAGTCGTCCACCGCTGTGTAGTCGTCGACGGCGATCCCGTCACAGCACTGCTCAGAACGGCGCTCGAGGAGGAAGCCGACCTCGTTGTCGTGGGGTGCCGCGGCGCGGGTGGTCATCCCGGACTCGTCCTCGGCAGCACCAGCCAGCAGGTCGTCTCCCAAGCCGACCGACCTGTCGTGGTGGTCCCTCGCCATGCTCCGGGCCCGTAGGAGGGGCCTATCTCCTCAGGATCCGGAGTTCGGAGTCCCCTCCCTCGCTGCCCGGAGCACCGCACCCAGGACGTCGAGGGCCGACGCCAGAGCCACGAGAGAATCCTCGTCGACCACGGCAACGATTTCGAGTCTGTAGGCGGCCATTTCCTCGGCGACCGCGGCCGGATGTTGCTGGCAGCTCACCATACGAGGCGCTGGCCGCGTGATCTCCCCGGCCCAGACAGTGTCGGGATCTGCGCCCGTGGCTATCGCCTCGATGACATCGTTGGCCGTCACAATCCCGGCGGGGCCGAGGGGCGTCTCCACCAACACCGCCCCCACGCCTGACTCCATCATGCCTTGGGCCACCGTGCGCAGACTGGCCAGTCCGTCGACGCGGGCCGGAACCCGTGCAGGTATCCGACGAACTGGTTCGGGATCAGTGCTTCGGGGTCCGGCGGTCATGGTCCCACCTGAATTCGAGCTGAGGATCCCCATGCGATGCGTCGTCCGGTGACCACCGTCGTAGGGACACGCACAAAGAAGAGATGTGGCCCGGGCGCCCACGGCTGTATGGGAAGGCGGCGTACCCGAGCGATGTCCTCAGGGTCGGTGAGCAGCTCCGCCACCCCCGTCACGAGGACACTCCAGCCCGTGTGGTATAGGCGGTCGATGTCGTCGACCTCCACACTGACCACCGTTCCTCGAACGGCGGCATTGAACTTGGATCCCTCGTCGGTGGCAAAGACGATGTCCCCGTCGAACAGACACACATTGACCGGGAGAGCGACGGGGATGCACTTCACACTGAGGACCACCCGGCCTATCCCGGCGCGATTCAAGAGCTCCAGACATTCGGCTCGGCCCAGCTCGATCAGAGAGAAGTTCGTGTCCTCAGACGACAATTGCGTCATACCGCACCTTGCGCGCGGTGGCCGGAACCCGACCAGGGCCCAACGGCCTTTTCACAGTGGTAGCTCCGGCGATGGACAACCTCCCGAAAGTGGAGCCGTTGGGCACTTGTGGAGACCCGCCCCGCCGACGATGCTGGACTGGTGGATGTGAAGGCGTTGCCACCGGGCTTTGACGTGCTCCTGGCCGATGGGACGACGGCGCATCTCCGCGCCATTACGCCTCACGACGAGCCGGCGGTGAAGGCCCTCTACTCACGGCTCAGCCACGAAACCATCGTGCTGCGGTACTTCGGGCCTCATCCCCAGTTGTCCTCCAAGGAGATCGAGGAGCTCACCCATCCCGACGGTGTCGACGTCGTCGTCCTCATCGCCGAGGTCCACGACATGATCGTGGCCGTCGCCCAGTACTACCGCGAGCCCGGGCGAGACGATGCCGAGGTCGCGTTCTTGGTCGACGACAGCTACCAGGGCCACGGCATCGGGACGATCTTGCTCGAGCACTTGGCGGGGGAAGCTCGCCGACATGGCATACGGCAGTTCGCGGCGGACACACTCACAGAGAACCACAAGATGCTGCATGTGCTCGGCGAGGCTGGATTCGTGCGCCAGTATCAGCGCGATGCAGAAGTGATGAGGGTGGTACTCGATATCGAATCCACTCCCGAAGCCAGGGCTGCCGCTGATGCTCGCGACCGGACGGCGGTCATCCGGTCCATCGGTCGCCTTCTCGAGCCGCGCACGATCGCGGTGATCGGCGCGGGCCGTCAGAAGGGCACAATTGGGCACGAGCTATTGCGCAACCTGCTGGCGGGCGGATTCGAGGGTCCGGTATACCCGGTGAATCCCTCGGCCTCCTCCGTCGCCAGCGTTCCATGCTGGCCGGGTGTGGGATCGATCCCCGGCGAGGTCGACCTGGCGGTGATCGCCGTTCCCGAGCCTGCAGTTGCCCAGGCCATCGCAGACTGCGGGGCAAAAGGCGTGTCATCGCTGGTGGTGATCACCGCCGGGTTTGCGGAGCGGGGTGCACAGGGCGTCGTCACCCAGCACGCCCTGGCTTCGTTGGCCCACAGCCACGGCATGCGGCTCGTGGGTCCCAACTGTTTCGGGGTCATCAACACCAATCCTGCCGTCTCGATGAACGCCACCTTCGCCCCCGAAACGCCGCTCTTCGGTCAAGCGGGGTTTGCCTCGCAATCCGGAGGACTGGGAATCGCCATTCTGGGTGAAGCCACGGCTCGGGATTTGGGCTTGTCGAGCTTCGTTTCGATGGGCAACAAGGCCGACGTCAGTGGCAACGATCTTCTGCAATGGTGGGAGCAGGACGACGCCACACAGGTGATCTTGTTGTACCTGGAATCGTTCGGAAATCCGCGCAAATTCAGCCGAATCGCCCGTCAAGTGGGCCGCAGCAAGCCAATTGTCGCCTTGAAGAGCGGACGCACCCAAGCAGGGACGCGGGCCGCCTCCTCGCATACGGCCGCGTTGGCTTCGTCGGACCAGGCGGTCGATGCCCTCTTTCACCAAACCGGTGTGGTGCGGGTCGAGACCATCGAGGAGCTCTTCGACGTGGGCGAAATCCTGGCGCATCAACCGGTGCCCCACGGACGGCGGGTGACGATCGTGGGTAATGCCGGTGGCCCGGGCGTCCTGGCAGCCGATGCCTGCATCAGTCACGGCTTGGAGGTGCCCGAGCTCTCGACCGAGCTCCAGGCGGTTCTCTCCGACCTTCTTCCGCCGGGGGCCAGCGTGCGCAATCCGATCGACCTTGCTGCATCGGCGACCGCCGAGGGTTATGCCCGAGCCCTGGCTGCGTTGCTCGGAACCGACGAGATCGACAGCATCATCGTGATCTTCACACCGCCTCTTGTGACCCGAGCCGACGATGTCGCCCACGCGGTGGTGGAGGCGCTCGACGCGGCCGATGGCGACGGTCGGAACAAGTCGGTCGTGGCGAGCTTTCTCGGTGCAGGGGCCGTCCGACCGATCCTGCATGGCGCGTCGCGGCCGGTACCGTGCTTCGCATACCCCGAGAACGCCGCTCGAGCACTCGCACATGCCGCAACGTACGGTGAGTGGCGGGCTCGGCCCCTTGGAGTCATCCCGGACCTCGAGAATACGAAGCCCAATGATGCACGACGCCTGATCGCGGCGAGCTGTCCGAGTGGGTCGGGTTGGCTGACGGGCGCGGATGCACAAGGAGTCCTCGCCGCCTACGGGATCGGCGTCGTTCCCACCACCTTGGTGCACGATGTCGGGGCTGCGGCAGCCGCGGTGCAACGGCTCGGGCGTCCCGTCGCCCTCAAAGCCTGGGGACCAGAGATCGTCCACAAGAGTGAGCTCGGTGGCGTGAGACTCGCCGTGGACGGCCCCGACGCCGTCAGGACCGCCTTCACGGAGATGCGTGCTGCATTGGGCGACGCCATGGAAGGTGCGGTGATTCAACCCATGATTCGCGGGGGCGTCGAGACAATCGTCGGCTTTGTCCAGAACGCCGAATTCGGGCCCCAAGTCATCTTCGGATTGGGAGGGACCGCCGTCGAGCTTCTGGGCGACGTGGTGACCCGCCTGGCACCGCTCACCGACCTCGACGCTCGTGACATGGTCCTGGGACTGCGCGCCACCCCGCTTCTCCTCGGTTACCGCGGCAGCGAGCCGGTTGATATCGATGCCCTCGTCGATGTCGTCCTTCGACTCGGGCGACTCGCCGAGGATCTCCCCGAGATCGCCGAGGTGGACTGCAACCCGCTGATCGCCACGTCGACGGGCGCCGTGGTGGTAGATGCTCGCATGCGCGTCTCGGCCGATGCCGTGGCTCGAGCCGACGACGTCCGCCACCTCCGCTAGGCGTTCAAAACCACTTTGCGGGCCACCGATGGCCCGACACAATCGGGCTCAGGGTCGATCAGCCCAGGTGGAGAGGGACCTTTGACTCTGCCCGGCATTCCCCACTTCCGGCATCGTGAAATCAAAGGCCCGGCAAGTGAGCCGAGTCACAACAAAAGAATAGGGAGACGGACATGCGACGCAAGACCTTCGACATGATCCTGAGCGCAGGCGGAGCGGTCCTCGTGGTCGTCCTGCTCGTCGCCGGGGTCCTCGGGATGTGGGGCTACAACTTCGCCAACAGCAACGTCCACGACCAGCTCGCCCAGCAGGCGATCACCTTCCCGCCCGCGGCGGCCTTCGCCCATCCCA
>JADGOL010000052.1 GCA_017882995.1 Acidimicrobiales bacterium
CTCGAGCCACGGGCCGTAGGTGACGTGGACGGTCTGGACGACGATGTTCGTCGTCGCGATCTGGGAGCCGCCGGCGATGGTGGCGGGCTTGCCGCTGTAGGACAACAGCCAGTGTCCGCTGGCCGCGTCCCATGTCCAGAAGGTGTTGTTCGTCCCGGTGAAGGGGATGTGGACGGAAGTCGTCGCCGCGCCCGACGGTGCTGTGGGGGAATAGGTGAAGAGCGGGATCGGCGGCGTGGTGTCGTCGGGCTCGAGGCCCCAGCCCGCCGAGGCGGAGATGTAGGTGTCATACGGAGCCACTCGACCCGGCAGGTGCTTGATGATCGCTCCGTGGGTTCGGAGGTCGAAGTCGGTCAGGTTGCCGTTGCTCAACATGGACAGGACGGGGTTGATGCCCCCGACGTGGACCAGGATGGGCTTGGTCAACTGGTCCATGATCTGAAGGTCGACGGCGCGCGCCGAGCGAATGGGCCCGATCAGTGCCGGGCTCTGGCACTGGAACACGGCCGCGAAACGGGTGATGCCACCCTCGACGGGCTCGTCGAAGACGATGTCGGCCTGGTCGAGACCCGACTGGGGCCGGGCGTCGGGGTAGTTGTCGATCTTCACTGCGAGAGCAGGTCGCTGCGGGACCGCACCAGCCGTGGGGGCGAGCCCGGTGAGGGGACACAGCGGTCCCGCCGCCGCGGTCGTCGACGGGCCCGGGATGTTGGGGGCGCCGTGGGATGCCTTCTTCGTTCCACCCCCCGACGTCACCGCCAAGGCGATGCCCGCCCCGAGGACCAGGACCGCCGCCGCCACGAGGGCGATGATCCAGGTGCGCTGCGAAGAGCTCGGCCCCCGCCCGCCTGTGGCGGCGGCGCCGGCGGCGGCACCGACGACGAAGTCGTCGGGCGAGCTCGGCGATGTGCCGGCCGGCGGTGTGGTCGTCGCTGCCATCGACCGGGTGGTGTCGACCGGGGTGGCCTGGGTGAGATCTGCCCGCGTGGTATCGGCCGGCGTGGCCTGGGTGGCGGTGTCCCAGGACTCGGGCGTCTCGGTGCTCTCGCCCCCGTCCCCGCTCGGGACGTCGCCGGTCGGCTCGGGGGTGATGTCGTCGGGCATGGACTCCTCCTGCGATCCCCGCTGCGGGGTCGCCGTCTCGACCGTCGCCGGTGCATCGTTGCGCACCGGTCTCTGCGGTCGAAAATGGACCGGGCCGAGGCTACTGCGTGGGCTGGTTCGGTCCTGCACAACGGACGATGACGGGTGGACATGGGCACGGCGGGTGTCCATCGGGCCGGCGCACCGGCTGAGAGCGCAGATGGGCGGCGCGTGGTGGCACCGGGTACGTTCGGCGCGTGCCGTCGCCCCGCCAGGTACCGCCGTGGGCCCGCCGTCTCGCCTCGATCGCCATCGACATCGGATGGCGCTGGGTCTGTGACCTCGGGGCCATCGGGCCCAACCACCCTCGGGCCCGGCGCTTCGGCGCCTTCGGTGAGGGCAGCCTGATCGCCTTTCCTCCCGGCGCGATCTTCAACGAACGGTGGATCCGCATCGGCAGCCGGACCATGATCGGGCCCTACGTGTCACTGTCGGCGGGAATGGCACCGGGTCAGGAGATGGTGAGCGATCCCGTCGTGTCCATCGGCGACCGGACCCTGATCGGACGAGGCAGTCACATCGTGGGCCACTTCTGCGTCGAGATCGGCGACGACATCCAGACCGGTCCGTACGTGTACATCACCGACCAGAACCACGTCTACAGCGATCCCGACGTCCCCATCGGCGCACAGTGGCCCGTCGAGTCGAGCGTGCACATCGGGTCCGGGAGTTGGCTGGGGACGGGGGTGGTGGTCCTTCCCGGGGCGCGCATCGGCCGCAACGTGGCGGTGGGGGCGGGGTCGGTGGTCACCGGCGTGCTCCCCGATCACTGCGTGGCGGTGGGCTCGCCGGCCAAGGTCGTGAAGCGGTACTCACCCGACGACGGTTGGTGCGCCACCGACGATGCCGATCGAGAGACGACCGCGGTTCAGAAGCTGGCGGGGAGCAACGGGCTCACGGCGCCGAAGAAGAAGAAGAGTGCCACGAGCGACAGCGCGCCCCCCACCGTGTAGACGATCCAGCGTTGCGGTCGCGACCGTCGCCGGTGGGCCACCACCAAGACGGCGGTGATCACGAACGCGCTGAGCAATCCCTGCTCCAATGCCGGAGTCCAGTCACCCTGGCCGCCGGCGAGGTCGTTGGTGGTGCCGGCTGACTCCGCATGCGGCGCCGCCTTGGGCGGGTGGGCGCTGGGCGCGGGGCGGGTGGTCAAGGCGGCATGGATCACGAGCCGTTGCGATGCGCTGAAGCGCGGATTGCACGTGGTGAGCGTGAGCTCGGGTGTCGCGGTGTTGTCGACCACGGACGTGTCGTTGGGGTCCACGATCAATTCCTGTGTCACGCGGTAGGTGAACAATCCCTGCACGGTGGTGATGTCGATGAGGTCGCCCGGCGAGAGTTCGTCGAGGTTGTAGAAGGGGGCACCGTAGGTCGTGCGGTGTCCGGCGATGGCTGCGTTGCCCTGCTCTCCGGGCAAGGGCGTGCCGGGGTAGTGCCCGGGACCCTGGCGCAGGTCCGAGGTCGAGGTGCCTTGCACGATGACCTTGTTCAGGCCGATCTTGGCGATCCGCATCAACCCGACGGGGTTGCCGTCGTTGGGAGCCGCGATCGACGGGCCCACCGTGGGCTGGTCACCCGGCGTCGTCGTTGTCGTCGACGACGTCTTTGTCGTGGTCGACGTTGGCGCGGTCGACGTTGGAGCGGTCGACGTGGTCGACGTGGTCGACGGGTGGTGGGCGAGGCGCTGCAGTTGGGCGTCGAGTCGTTGGCGGAGCTGGGCCTGGCTGTGGGACTCGGCGATGCCGGTGCCCCACAGCTGGTAGGCCACGAAGAGGAGGATGAGGACGCCTGCTCCCAGGAGGATCCGGCCCAGTACGCCGGTGATGAGCCCCCGTCGCACGTCCTCGACCTTACCCACGGGTGCCCCCGTCGAATCGGCATGGCTTGGATACACTCAGCTGGTGCAGGTCCTTTTCGTGTGCACGGCCAACATGTGCAGGTCCCCGATGGCGGCCGCGCTGTTCGGCCGGATCGCCGTCGTCGGGGGAGACGACGTCCCCGACGAGGTGTCGGTGGCCTCCGCAGGTCTTCTCCAAGGTGGCTATGCATCACCGCCTGAAGTCGTCACCACCATGGCCGAGCTCGGGATCGACCTGTCCCGACACTGCAGCAGGCAGATCTCGAGCGAGCTACTGGGCTCCTCGGACGTGATCGTCACCATGGCGCGCCACCACGCCCGCGAGGTCGTGCTCCTTGTACCCGAGGTCTGGGGCCGGACGTTCACGTTGAAGGAGTTCGTACGCCGCGGAGAGATGGTCGGTGGGCGGCGTCGCGACGAGGCGCTCGGTTCGTGGCTGGCCCGCCTGCATCACGGACGCCAACGCACCGACCTCGTGGGTAGTGCCGACGCGGACGACGTGCCGGACCCGATCGGCGGGCCCCTCGACGGGTACCGCAAGACGGCGCGCCAGCTCGGCAACCTCGTCGAGGCCGTCGCCTCGTTGCTGTGGGTCCCCCGCGAGATCCGGACGTTGCCCGGGTGAGCGACCCGGAGGTACCGGCCGGTTCTGCGGACCCCGCCGATGGTGCTGACCCGCCGGAGGATTCCGACATCGACACCTCGACGACCGGGGCTGCGCCGAAGCCGCGACGGCGACGCCGACGTCGTCTGGTGTGGGCCGCCATCGTGGTGGTGGTGCTTTGGCTCGCAGCGGCCGGGGGGGTCGTCGCGCTGGGTCTGCTGCACGCCAGTCACGGGATGGCGGATGTGAACCAGGCCAAGTCGCATCTCACGGCGTCGGACGTGGTCGACCGTTCGGCGACCGCCCCGTTGCACGCGGCGGTCAAAGAATTCGACTCGGCGCACGGGCTCTTGCACTCACCGTTGTTGGCACCGCTCGACATCGTTCCCGTGATCGGACGGCAGCTGCGTTCGGTGCAGGACCTGTCCTCGGCCGCGGGGCAGGTGGCCCAGATCGGCGCCGGCGCCATCGACAAGGCCCATGCGGTGCTGCGGTCCCCCCACAGCAGCGGGTCGGACCGGGTAGTGGAACTGCGCCGGCTCGCCGCCCTGGCGGCGAACACCGACCGGGCCCTGGGGCGGATCGACACGGGCCCGGCCCACGCACTCGTCTCCCCACTGGCATCGAAGCACGACACGTTCGTGCGCGACCTCACCGACGCTCGCACCCGGTTGCAACACGCCGCTGGCGTGGCGGGCACGATGGCCGACATTCTCAACGGCCCTCAGACGTATCTCCTGCTGATGGCCAACAACGCCGAGATGCGGGCGGGGTCGGGTGACTTCTTGGAAGTCGGCGCGCTCGCCACCCACGACGGGCATCTCCAGCTTTCGAATCTGAACCAGACGGTGAACATCCCCGTCGCCCCGGGCAAGGTCACCGTCACCGGTGACCTCGAGGCCCGGTGGGGTTGGCTGAAGCCCGGCCAGGACTGGCGGAACCTGGGCTTCACCCCCCAATTCGACGTGAACGCCCCGTTGGCGGCCCAGATGTGGGAGGCCGAGACGGGTCAGCACGTCGACGGCGTGATCGCCGTGGACGTCGAGGCGCTGCACCAGATCCTCCTCGCCACGGGACCGGTCACCTTGAGCAACGGCACCGTCGTGAACGCCGACAACGTGGTCCAGCTCCTGACCCACGACCAGTACGAGGGGTTGGTCGACCTGCCCACTGCCGCGCAGGCCCGGGCCGAGGCGGGCCGCGAGGATCAACAGGGATCGCTCGCCCAGGCCGCCCTCAACGCTCTCGAGAACGAGTCACTCGACCTCAAGTCCTTGTCGAATGCAATGACCACGGCGACCCAGGGCCGGCATCTCCTCATGTGGTCGGCGAAGCCCGAGGCCCAGGCGAACTGGGTCCGGGCCGGGGTCGCCGGCCAGCTGTCGCCGGACTCGATGATGACGGCGGTGATCAACCGGGGAGCGAACAAGCTCGACCCGTACCTCTCGGTCGACACCGACCTAGACCTCCAGCCCCGGGGCAAACGCACCGTGGGCACCCTGACGGTGCACCTCCACAACAGCACCCCCACCGGGCAGTCCCAATTCATTGCCGGGCCGTACCCGGGGATCGGCACCGTGTACGGGGAGTACAAGGGGGTCCTGGCCGTCAACCTCCCCGGATATGCCTCCACGCCCCGTATCGAGGGCAACCCACCGCTGGACGCTCTGGGTGCCGAAGGCCCCACATGGGTGATCGCCACGCCTGTCGACATCAAGGCCGGCCAGGCCCAGAAGATCGTCGTCCACTTCACCGTGCCCCAGGTGACAGGAGGGGTCAGAGTGGTCCCGACAGCACGTTTGACCCCCGTGACCTGGCACTACCGGGGATCTACCCACACCGATTCGGTGCCCTTCACGTTGTCCTGGTGACCGTTTCGCCTTGACGGACAGGTCCGTTGGGGACCGAATCAGCGGACACCTCCGCGCCCGCGACCCCACGACCTGGGGATTAGTTCCCAATCATCGGTATCCAGTTGACCGAATGTTGACTCTCCATAGGGCCTCTGTCGATGCGGATCCGTGACAATCCGTTGTAGGTCGCTCACGGAGTGGTGTGGGCGGAGGGGACCTCCGGGTGTGCTCGAAATCGGGCATGACACCCGAAGGGCAGGGTGTAGGTGCAGGTCGGCGGTGGCGGGACCTTCCGCCGGTGCTGAAGTTGAGGCGAGTAGATTTCGGTCACGGAGTGTGGCAGGAGTCTTTGACCGGGCAAACATGGATGCGGCAGCACCGCTGCTGCGGGGTGAAGGGTTGGCAAACGAAATGAAAAACAAACTTCTCGGTCTGGGATTGGGGCTGACCTTGACCACGCTGGGCGTGGCAGCGGTCCCGGCGACAGCGGCTTTTGCCGACACCACGTGCTACACGGGGTGCACGACACCGGCGACGAGCCCGCCTAGCACGCCGTTGGTGACCACACCGGCCGTGGTTCCGGTGGAGCCCAAGGCGGCAGGCACGAACGCTCTGCCCTTCACGGGTGCTGACATCGAGGGAATGGCCGCCATCGGCGGCGGAGCCCTGGTGGCGGGCGGTCTCATGGTGCGCCGCAGTCGTCGGGTGCGCCGGGTCGCGGCGTAGTCTGCAATCCAACTCACAGACAATCGACCAGAAGCTCATAGCGCCATGTCCGTTGGACTGAACTACCAGTCCTGGGTCAATGCGAGGCCGTCCGAGCGCAGCGCGCGGACTGTCCCTCTCCAGGCCCGGGCGACGGCGAGCACCGCCATGAGAACCGTGGCGCTCTCCGACGCAGTCCTCCTCGTCATCGTGGTGGCCGCCCTAGGGCTGTCACTCGCGACGTGGTGGGCTTGGGTGGCGATGGCCACGGTCGTCGGCGCTCTGGCTCTCACCGGCCACTACCGCCCTCGGATCACGCTGAGCGTGGCCCGTGAGGCGGGGTCGATCGCAGCGTGCGCCATGGCGCCCTTTGTCGTCCTCGCGCTCTCCAAGGTTTCAGGGCCCTCCACGACCCGGTTGCTCGTGACGGGCTCCATCGTGACCGGCGCCATGGTCATCAGCCGGTGCGCCTCGTACTGGGTCGTGCGCACCCTGCGGACGCGCGGTTGGTTCGCGGAGCGGACCCTGTTCGTCGGGGCCGGCGATGTGAGCACGAAGATGGCAGCGACACTCGACGAGCACCCTGAGTACGGCTTGCGCCCCGTCGGGTTCCTCGATGAGGTCGACAGCGCCGGTCTGCCCCTTCCGTTGTTCGGTGGGGTCGGCATGCTCCGCATGGTGCTGTCGGAGGAGAGGATCGATCGCGTGGTCGTCGCCTTCGGCGTCACCCGCGAGTCGGACATGGTCGATGTCTTCCGGGCCTGTGAGGACGCCTCGGTCGAGATCCATGTGCTGCCCCGGTTCTTCGAGCTCGCCACGGCCATGAACAGCCGCAACGTGGACGACGTGTGGGGCTACCCCCTCCTGCGCCTGCGACGGTCGCTGCTGCGACGCAACGCCCGCATGGTCAAGCGCGTCTTCGACGCCACGGTGGCGGCGGTCGCTTTGCTCGTCGTGTCTCCTCTCTACGCCACGATCGCGGCGGTGGTGAAGCTCACCAGCCCGGGTCCGGTGCACTTCCGTCAGCAGCGGGTCGGGGAGCGCGGGGTCATCGTCGACGTCCTGAAGTTCCGGTCCATGCGGGTCAACTCGCGTTCGGACGTGGAGTGGAACCCCACCAACGACGCGGTGACGAAGATCGGCCACATCCTCCGGGTGACCGGACTGGACGAGCTTCCCCAGCTGTGGAACATCTTGAAGGGCGACATGTCCCTTGTCGGCCCTCGGCCCGAGCGCCCCTTCTTCGTCGAGCAGTTCAAGGTGGACGTGCCCCGGTACGACGACCGGCACCGGGTGCCTGTCGGCCTCACGGGTCTCGCCCAGGTGCACGGGCTGCGCGGTGACACGTCGATCGACGAGCGGGCCAGGCTCGACAACCAGTACATCGAGAACTGGTCGCTGTGGCGTGACTTCGTGATCCTGTTCCAGACCTTCACCGCCGTGATCCGCAACACCTTCGAGCCGAGTGGGGAGACCGGTCGGTCCGAAGCGGCCCCGGTGCTGCGTATCCACCGGGTCGAGGACCAGGCAAACGGCGCGTCCGAGACGGTGCAGTCAGCGACACCAGGCGCGAAAGAGGCCTCTTCGATCGGGTGATCAGCCACGCACGTCCGCCCACAGGGGGGAGGTGACGCCGGGTCGCCTTGAGGTGGCCCGGCGACGATCTTTTCGGCGCTCGAATGATCGAATGATCGAATGATCTGAAGTTGATCGAAGGATCTGACGAACAATTGTCCGCACGGCTGTTTCAACGGCCCACAATTGCACCCACAATTGCAGTCGGTGCCATTGGCTGTACCGCTCACCCATGACCGCTCACCCCCTCCCCGACGACATCGACACCGCGCCCGGCGCGTCCCCCCCGGCACCGGTCGCGCCCGGTCCGGCGCTGCGGGTGCTGCTGGTCGACGCGTCGGACCGGGGGGGTATCGCCCGCTACACCCGGTGTCTTCGTGTCGCGCTCGAGGCGGAGCGCATCGACGTGGCGTTGGCCGCGCCGGTCGGGGTCGGTGACCCCGACCTGGTGCTCAAAGGCCCGCGCTGGGGGCCCGAGGTCGCGAGCATGGGCAAGGTCCGGCTCTACGCGCTGCGCCTCGGCGAGCTCGGGCCTACCGCGGTGGCATTCGCCCGGGCCGTCTCTCGGGCCCGTCCCACCGTGGTGCACGTCCAGACCGAGGTGGTCCCTGGTCTCGACCCCCTGGTGCTGCGCCGGATCTCCCGGCGCGTGCCGGTGGTCCTCACGATCCATGACCCCGTGCCGCTCGAGGGCGGGGCACGCGCGGCCGCCGATCAGGCCCGGCGGTGGCGGGCAGCGGACGCGCTGATCATCCACGGCGAGGAACCTCGCAACTTCGTCGAGGCCAGCGCGCCGGGTGTGGCGGTGCACGTGGTTCCCGTCGACCTGCCGCTCGGCGGCCCCGCGCTCCCTCGTGCCGAGGCAAGGAGACGGCTTGGGCTCGACGACGCCCCCAGCGCACTCTTGCTCGGACAGGTCCGGCCCTACAAGGGGATCGGGCTGTTGGCCCAGGCGTGGCCGAAGGTCGCCGACGCCTTACCCTTCTCGAGGCTCCTCGTGGTGGGGGAGGCCTACGAGTCGGCCGACCTGGCCCTCTTGGAGTCCTGCTCCGGGGTGGACATCCGGCGGGGATTCGTTCCCGAGGGTGACCTCGACCTGTGGGCCGCGGCCGCCGATGTTCTCGTCCTCCCGTATTCGGTGGGGTCGCACTCGGGGGTCCTCCACCGGGGGTTGGCCGCGGGCACCCCGGTCCTGGCGTCACCGCCCCTGGCCGAAGAGGTGCACCGCACCGGAGCCGGAGCGGTGGTGCCGCTGGATCCCGCCGCGTGGGCAGAAGCCCTGGTGCGGGCCCTGAGCGACCACCCACTTCCCCGGCCCACCGCCCCGACAGGCCGCGGCACGGCCCGGGGCACGCTCGAGGTCTACCGAGACGTCCTGGACCGTCGCGCGCGGGGCGTGGCGTGACCGCGGTCACCGTCAGCGGGATTCGGGCGACAAGGGGCCGTCTGCAGCAGGCCAGCGCGCTCGGGGCGGCTACAGAGCAGCCCCGAACAAGACGAAACTACTAGGCATGGTCCGACGATCGAGCCTCAGCGTTGGCGCCCTCGTGGCGGCCGCATCCACCGGACACGTGCTGTATCCCGCATGGTTGGCCGTCGCATCGCGGCGCCGTCCCGACGTGGTGGTCACTGATCCCGCGCACTGGCCTGCGGTCACCGTCCTCGTCGCCGCGTATGCCGAGGCCGAATGCATCGGGCCCAAGGTGCGTGACGTCCTGGCCAACGGCTACCCGGGCCAACTCGACGTCATGGTGGTGGCCGACGCGGACGTCGAGACCGCGGCGCGCGCCGAGCACGCCGGGGCCACAGTGGTCACCGCGGATGATCGTCTCGGCAAGGCCCAGGCGATCAACCTCGGGTTCTCCAAAGTCACGGCGCCGATCGTGGTCGTCACCGACGCCAACAACGTTCTCGCCCCCGGGGCCATCGCGGCCATGGTCCGACACTTCGAGGACCCCCGCGTCGGCGCGGTGGCGGGCGAGAAGGTCGAAGCCGACGGGGGTGGCGAGGACCTCTACTGGCGTTTCGAATCGTGGCTCAAGAAACGCGAATGGCGGCTCGGCACCACCATCGGGCTCGTGGGTGAGCTCGCGGCGATCCGGACGGACGCGTGGAAGCCCATTCCTGCAGATATCGGCACCGACGACCTGTGGATCGCACTCGACCTGTCCGAGCGCGGGTACACCATCGCGTACGAGCCGAGCGCCAAGGCGTTCGAGCCCCCCGTGATCACGTTTCGCCAGCAGTGGGAGCGCCGCACCCGGAGCGTTTCGACCGCGCTCCATGTCTTTCAGCGTCGTCGTTCCCAGCTGGGGCCGGCCGGTGGGTTGGTGGCCGTGGAGATCTGGGGGCACCGTCTGGCGCGCTACACGGTCTCGCCCATCGCGCACGTCGCGCTGCTGGGCATCGCGGCGCGCCGGGCTCGGACGAGCCGGCTGGCCAAGCTTCTTCTCCTGGGCCACGCCGTCGGTGTGTGGACCGTGGTGCGCCGCTCCACGTCCGAGGCGGTGCCGGCGAACGTCACTGCCCACAGCTCCGAGAGCGCACGTGTCGCTGCGGTGGAGACGTCGCGCGACGTCGCGCCCGACGGCGCAACTGCAACGGCGCCGTTGGGTGTCGCCTTGGCACGACGCGCCGCGCAGGCGCTCGGCCAAGGCGTCTTTCTGCAGGCTGTCGCTCTGGGTGGGATCGTCCGATACCTGCGCGGCGACCGGCCGACGCGTTGGACGACCGTGCGGCGCTGAGACGCTTCGATGCGCGACAAGGACCCCACGCGACTGCGCGTCCTCGAAGTGAGCTACTCCCGCCAGGTGTGGGGGGCTGAGCTCGCCACCATGGCCCTGGCCGGCCCGCTGGCTCGGCGCGGTATCGACCTCACCTTGGCATCGCCGCCCGGCGGTGACCTCGAGGAGCATTGGCGGCGCCTCGCCCTGCCCTTCGTACCACTGGCCTTCCCGGACCATCTCGGTCTGCGCGCCGCGGACGCCCAGGGGCGTCCGTCGGTCGGGCAGTTCGGGCGCGAGGTCCTCACTACGGCGCGATCGGTACGGATGATCGCCGGCACGGCGCGGGGTTTCGACCTCGTGCATTCCAACAGCCTGTGGGCGCACCTCGACTGCGCCATCGCCGGTCGCCTGGCGCGGCGTCCGTCGATCATCGAGCTCTATGACCTGGTTCGCCCCGGCCTCGGCCGCAAGGTGCTGACCGCGGCGGCGGCGTTGTCGAGCACGGCGGTGGCCATCAGCCAGGCCGTCGCCGACTGCATCGGGCCTCGTGGCGCGGGCCATGTCCGCATCGTGGCGTTGTCGGTGGACCTCGACCGGTTCGGGCCCGGGCCCGTCTCGCCTCAGGTGCGCCGGCATCTCACCTCCGACGAGTCCGCCCCACTCGTGGGGATCGTGGGACGCATCGACCCGGAAAAGGGTGTGGACGTCCTCGTCAAGGCCATGGGCCTGCTGGGCGGCACCGCGGCCGGGGCCCATCTCGTCGTGGTGGGGAGTGCCGCGCTCGCCCCTGACGGCTACCCCGAACGGGTGCGGGCCGAGGCGGAACGGACCTTGGGCGACAGGGTGCGGTTCGTCGGTCGTACCGAAGACGTCCCCGGCACACTGCGCGCCCTGGACATCCTCGTGAACGCGTCGGTTGCCGAGCCCTTCGGCCTGAGTGTCCTCGAGGCCCAGGCCTCGGGAGTCGCCGTGGTCGGGACCCGGGCCGGGGGAATCCCCGACTTCGTCTTCGACGGCGACAACGGGTTGCTCGTCCCCAACGGCGATGCCGACGCCCTGGCCAAGGCGCTGGACCGTCTCATCACCGACAACGACCTGCGCGCCCGTCTGGCCGAGCGTGGACGTGTCACCGCCCAGGGGCGAGGCATCGAGGCGCGCGCCGACATCGTGGCGGAGATGTACCGAGACGTGGCACATCGGAGAGCGCCTGCACCCGGTGACGCGTCATGAGAGTGGTCATGGTCACGAAATTCGTGCCGTTGCCCGACAACGACGGTGGCAAGCAGCGCGCCCTGGCCGTGGCCATTCGTTTGGCCCAGGGTGCGGATGTGGTGTTGTGCGCCTATGACGACGGCGACGGCGACGTGGCCGGGCTCAAGCGCCTCGGCATCGACGTGCGCAGCGTTCCGTGGCAGCCGACCGCGGCGCGCGCCGCTCGTGGGGTGCTGCGGACCCGGAGTGTCTCGGCGGGTCGGTTCTACAGCACCGAGCTCGTCGACGAGGTGCGCAGGGCGGCGAGCGAAGGACCGGTCGACCTGCTGCAGGTGGAGTACCTCCAGATGGTGCCTGTGGCGCGCGGTGTGGCCGCGGCCCGGCGCGTACTCGACCTGCACAACGTGGAGTCTGCTCTGGTGCGGAGCTACGCCCGTGTCGGACGCGGTCCGGCGGGGCTTCTCGCCCACGCCGAAGCGGCCGCGCTCGGTGCTATGGAGCGCTCGCTCATGCCCGCCTTTGACACCGTGGTGGTGGTGAGCGAACGCGAACGCCAGCGCCTGCCTGGCGGAGTCCGCAACGTCCTGGTGTGCCCCAACGGCAAGGACCCCGACCCGTCGGGGCCGCTGCCCCCCGCACCGACGCCGACCGCCGCCTTCGTGGCCACCTTGGGTTGGGCCCCCAACGTCGACGCCGCGACGTGGTTCGGCGAAGAGGTATGGCCCGAGGTGCACCGCCGGCAACCCGAGGCCCGGCTCCTGCTCGTCGGCAGGGACCCCGCGCCCTCGGTCCGGGCCCTCGCGTCCTCTTCCGTCGAGGTTTCCGGTACCGTTTCTGACGTCCGCCCGTACCTTGCCCAGGCGCGAGTGGCGGTAGCTCCGCTGCGATCCGGAGGAGGTACCCGCCTGAAGATCCTTGAGGCTCTGGATGCGGGTCGTCCCGTGGTGGCCACCTCTGTCGCCGTGGACGGGCTCGAAGACCTGATCGGGGAGGGCGTTGTGGTCGCTGACGACTCCCGGTCGATGATCGAAGCCGTCAGCGGCCTACTCGCCGACGCCGAGCAGGCGTCGGCGCTCGGGCGAGCCGGTCACGAAGCCGTGGCGGCCCGGCACACCTGGGACGTGGCCCTGGCCCCTCTTCTCCAGAGCGTGATGTCGTAATGGCCAAGATGATCCTCCTGGTGGGGGCGGCCGTCGCGTCGGGGATGCTGCTGTATCTCTTTCTCCGCTGGGAGCGCTCGGGTCGAGAGCACTGGGTGGTGTTCTTGCTCTTCGGGATGCTCGTGTTCGAGTCGAGTCTGTGGGACAACGAGACCACGGTCCCCAAGGGCCTGTTCCACCCCGGTACCGGTTCGCTCGAGTTCCGGTTGCCCGAGGTCATCATCTCGGTGGCGCTCGTGGCGCGATTGCTGACCAAGGGAAGGCCCCAGCGCATCGGTCTCCCCGCGTTGTTGTGGTTGACGGTGGCGGCGTGGTGGTCGCTCGAAGCGGTCGAAGGGATCCTCCGCCACAACAGCCTGGTGAAGCTCCCCTACGAAGCCAAGGCCATCGTCTACGTGATGGGCGCGTACGCGCTGGCTTCGGGAGTGCCGATTCGGCGCTACCTCGAAGGGCACGGTTTCCAGCGACTGGTGCGGTGGTCGGCGCTCTCCGCGCTCGTGCTCCTCCTCCTCACCCTGGCCCACAAGAAGTTCGCGTTGAACATTCCCCTGTTGCGCCTCGGCAACTTCGGGTCGCTCGGAACCGATGCGGCCACGTTGTTCGTCTCCATCGGCGTCATCGCCTTCCTCGTCGAGCTCAACAAGGACCATCGCAGTCGGTTGAACCTGCTGTGCACCGTGCCGCTGGCGATGGGGACCTTCTTCGCCTACCAGCGTGCCGTCCTTCTCACCCTGGGCGCGGTCGTGACCGTGGTGGTGTTGGTGGGGTTGGGGTCGACGGCCCGCCGGCGGCTCCACATCCGATCCGGAGAGGTGGCCCTCGCCGCCCTGGCCGTGGTGGGTGTGGTGCTGGCGGTGTCGGTCATCCCCGCCATCACGGCGCAGAAGTCGGTCATCGGCCCCGCCTCGAGCTTCGCCAACACGGTGGGCAGGACGCTGAACTCCCAGGAGAAGCAGCAGTCCGCCCAGGACCGCATCAACAAGTGGACCGTGGCCTTCGGTGACGCCAAGCAGCACATGCTCCTGGGTCAGGGGCTCGGGTTCACCTACAGTTACTTCCAAGCCGGGCCGAATCAGTACATTCAAACCGATCTCACCGAGAACATCGGCCTCGACCTGTGGCTGAGAACGGGGCTCATCGGGTTGGGATTGTTCCTTCTGGCGCTCGTGACCTCACTCGTCAACGGTTTCGCCACGTGGCGTCTGCATCCGGACCCGACCGTGGCGGTCCTGGCGCTAGCGCTGTTCGCGGTGGTGATCGGGATGATCGCCAAGGGCCAGGTGGAATCGATTTTCGAGAACTATCGGCTTGCCACGGTGTTCGGGCTCTCGCTCGGCATGCTGCGCAGCGCCGTGACTTCAGGAGGGGGCGGCCCCACCGCCATGCGTACCTATCAGGCAATGCGCCAATACGAGGTGGTCTGACACCATGGAGATTCGCCAGCTGATCAGAGACGTCCGGCGGAACCTTGTCGTCGCCCTGGCGGCGTTCGTCCTGTGCGTCGTGGCCGGAGGGGCCGCCGCGTTCCTCCCGGCGAAGCAGTACACCGCCAGCACCCTCGTGGCCGTCCAGGCCGCGCCGGGCGCCATCGGCACCATCTCCAACGTGGGGGAGCTGATCTCCATCGTCTCTCCCCAGCTCCCCGCCGAGGCCACGAGCGCCACCAACTTGGCCCGCGCCCGCGCCAATGTCCCTGAGCCCTACCGGTCCATCGGTGCCTCGGTCAGCGCCACGGTCGACCCCGGAACGTTCATCGTCACGATCACCGCCAAGAGCTCCAACAAGGTCGCCGCCGCGGACTTTGCCAACGCCGTTGCCAATCGGCTCAAGTTCGTCCAGCCCCGGCCCGCCGAGTCCGGCTACCAGCTCACCCAGCTGTCGCCGGCCACGCCGCCGTCGTCCCCTTCGAACCCGCGCCTCCCGATCGTCTTGGGAGCAGCTGCCTTCGGCGTCATCCTCGGAATCTTCGCGGCGATGTGGGCGGCCGGGATCCGTCGCCGACTCAGTCGGGTCACCGAGGTCAAAGAGCGCATCGGCGCCACCGTGCTCGGGGAGATCCCGCGTGTGGCTGTCACCGGGTTGCGGCCTACCGACCTGTTCGTCAAGCACAGCGAGCCCATGGCCATGGAGGCGTTCCAAGAGCTGCGCAGCAACCTGCTCATCAGCCTCCCGGCAGGCGCGTCGGCGATGATCGCGGTGACCTCGTGCGACCCCGGTGAGGGCAAGACCTCGGTCTCGACGAACATCGCCTGGGCCCTGGCCGCCCAGGACCGCCACGTCACCGCCATCGACTGCGACCTGCGCAAGCCCGCACTGCACACCCAGATGGGCGTGCCCTTCGGGCCCGGAGTCACGAGTCGCCGCACCGAGGACGCGTTGGCGCACGCGTCGCGCACGCCCAATCCGTATCTCGACGTGATTCCGGCCGGCATCATCGACCGGCACCCGTCCGACATCGTGTCGGCCCATCTGCCGTTGCTGATCGAGCAACTGCGTGAGCGCCACGAGACCGCGGTCATCGACTGCCCGCCGCTCATCGGGGTGGCCGAGACGGTCCTCATCGCCACGATGGTCGACCTCGTCATCGTGGTGGTGGACGCGCGCCGGTTCAACCCCGAGAGGCTCCAGCAGTGCCTGTTGCGTCTCGACACGGCCAACACCAACGTGGCCATCGTCCTCAACCGGGTGCGCTTCAACCGCAAGCGGCGCGACGGGACGTACGGGTACGGGCACTTCCGGCGCGCCGACGCACCGCCCCAAGTCACCCCCGCGCCGGTGACGACTCCGAGCGTGACACCGCCGCGGTCCGCGCGCGGGGGACACGTCCCCAACGGCCGCCGGGCCGGTGGCGAGCGCTCCGACAGCTTGCGGGTGTCGGAGCCGACCGTGCTCCGGTCCTCTCCGGCGGAGCCCACCCCCGGGTCCTCCCGGACACCGGGCACACCCCGGCCCGTCGAGAACCCGGGCCAGACCGGCTACTGGCAGCGCTGAGCCGGGGGACCCCGGTCACCATCGCATGCTGGTCGCGCTCACCGTCGACGTCGAGGACCCCGATCAGCCCGGTCACGGGAGCCCCGACGAGGTCGCGACCATCGTGGCGGCGATGGACGGCGCCGGCATCCGGGCCACCTTCTTCATCCAGGGCCGATGGGTGGCTGCCAATCCCGACGCGGCCGCCGCCATCGGCGCCTCGGGACACCTCGTGGGCAACCACTCCTACTTCCATGCCGACACCCGCTTCCTGACGAGCGAAGGCGTGCGCGAAGACGTCACCAGGGGCCACAAGGAGATCGAGACCGCCCTCGGAGTCGATGCCCGACCCTGGTACCGGCTGCCCTATGGCGCCGGAGCCGAGAGCCCGCGCATCAACAGACAGCTTCGATCGCTCGGCTACCGGCATGTCGGTTGGGACGTCGACGTGCACGACTACGCCATGACCGACGCCAGCGCGTTGGTTCCTGCGGTCGAGCAGGCTCTCGCCGAGCGCGAACGAGCCGGTGCCACCCATGCCATCGTGCTCTTGCACTCGTGGCCGCCGGTGACCGCGGCGGCAATGCCCGAGTTGTGCCGGTTCGTGCACGAACGCTGCGAGGGTGCGGTGACCGTCGACCAGGTCCCGGACCACGGGGCGGTGCCGACCGTCTCACCTCTCGTCGGCCGGGCCCGGAACCTGACCCGGCGCACCTCCAACCCCTCCGCCGCCCACCCGGCCTGAGTCGCCGCCTCGGGGACCCGGCGCGGCGGACGACCGCGGCCTACTATGACGGCCGCGTCAGCCTCAGGGGACGGGGCGGGGGCGGGGAGCGTGTGATGACACGGCACGATGCAGGTCGTCGGCGTGCGCGTCCGGAGCACCGGGCGCGTACCGCATCGGGAGTGCTCGTGATCGCCGTGGTGTTCGCGGCGTGCTCGTCGGGCGCGACCGCCTCACACTCGTCGTCGACCACGTCGGCGCCCTCGACCCCCACGGGCAACAGTGTCCCGACGCTGCAGGGGGGCACGCCGGGCAAGGCGGGATACCTGGTCTATTGGGACCAGAACGAGGAGGAGGACTTCCTCTCCATGCCGTCGGGGACCCAGGGCCAACTCCTGCCGGCGTGGGACCCCAACGGCCAGATGTGCCTGCTCCCCGACGGCCGGTTCGTGGTGGGCTATGACCCCACCCTGCCCGGCCAGCACAACCTCGGGAGCGCCAAGCCCTACAAGCAACCCGCCGACGGTATGGAGCTCGACGAGCCCGACGGGTCGTTCTCCGGACAGACCCTGTACGTGCCCGGTCCCTACAAGCTGC
>JADGOL010000316.1 GCA_017882995.1 Acidimicrobiales bacterium
CCGTGGGGCCCTCGGACAGTCGCTACAAGTGGATAGCCCTTTCGAATATCACCCTCGGCACGCTCATGGTGTTCATCAACCAGTCGATCGTGCTGATCGCCCTCCCGGCCATCTTCCGAGGCATCCACCTCAACCCGCTCACCCCCGCGAACACGGGCTACATGTTGTGGATGCTGATGGGGTTCATGGTCGTCCTGGCCGTCTTGTTGGTGACACTGGGCCGTGTGGGTGACATGTTCGGCCGAGTGAAGATGTACAACCTCGGATTCGCCGTCTTTACCGTCTTCTCGATCCTGCTCTCGGTCACGTGGATGCACGGGCCGGCCGCGGCCATGTGGCTGATCGGCATGAGGATCGGCCAGGGAGTGGGTGGAGCCATGCTCTTCGCCAACTCCTCGGCCATCATCACCGACGCCTTCCCCGCCCACCAACGTGGGTTGGGTCTCGGCATCAACAACGTGGCGGCCATCGCCGGTGCGTTCATCGGGCTCGTGCTCGGTGGGTTGTTGGCTCCCGTCCAGTGGCACATGGTGTTCCTGGTGTCGGTGCCCTTCGGGGTCTTCGGCACCATCTGGGCCTATCGCAAGCTCGAGGACCGCAGCGTGCGCACCCCCGCCCGCGTCGACTGGTGGGGGAATGCCACCTTTGCGGCCGGGCTCATCTTGATCCTGGTCGGGATCACATACGGCCTTCTTCCCTACGGACACCACACCATGGGTTGGACGAGCCCTGCGGTGATGGCCGAGATCCTCGGTGGGCTCGCCTTGCTGGTGGTGTTCTGCGTGATCGAGACCCGGGTGGCCAATCCCATGTTCCGGCTGACGCTGTTCCGCATTCGCGCCTTCAGCGCGGGCAACATGGCCAGCGGTCTCGCCTCGCTCAGTCGCGGTGGCCTCATGTTCATGTTGATCATCTGGCTCCAGGGATCTGGCTTCCCCTGCACGGCTACAGCTTCAGCTCCACGCCACTGTGGGCCGGGATCTACATGGTGCCGTTGACCGTCGGGTTCCTGCTGGCGGGCCCGCTGGCCGGCCATCTGGCCGACAAGTACGGCGCCCGTCCCTTCGCCACGGGCGGCCTGTTGCTCGTCGCTCTCACGTTCGTCCTCCTGCAGATGCTCCCCGTCAACTTCGGATATCCGGTCTTCGCCACGCTCCTGTTCTTCAACTCCGTCGGCATGGGCTTGTTCATCGCCCCCAATCAGACCGGCATCATGAACAGCCTTCCCTCCGATCAGCGCGGGGCCGGAGCAGGCATGGCGGCCACGTTCAATTCCTCGGCCCAGGTTCTCTCGATCGGGATCTTTTTCACGCTCATGATCCTGGGTCTCTCCGCCACTCTGCCCACCACGCTGTTCCATGGTCTGGTGGCACAAGGAGTCTCGGCGAACACGGCGACCCGCGTGTCGCACCTTCCCCCGGTGGGCTCGCTCTTCGCGGCATTTCTCGGCTACAACCCGATGGCCACCTTGCTCGGTCCGACCGCGCTCCACCACATGACTGCCGCGCAGGCCAACTACATCACCGGTCGATCGTTCTTCCCCCATCTGATCTCGGCCCCCTTCGGCAAGGGTCTCCAGAAGGCGTTCGACTTCGCTGCGATCGTGTGTGTGCTCGGAGCGGTCGCCTCGCTTCTTCGGGGTGGTAAGTACCACCACGCCGATGCCGAGGGCGAGCTGCCGGTGGAGTCGTCCGAGCAGGCGGTGGCCGAGACCGAGCCTTTGTTGGTGAGTTGAGACGTGACACGGGGCGCGGGGGTGAAGAACAAGTCGGGAGCATCGGGTCCCACGGCTTCGCCGGTGCCGGGCGCTTTACCGGAGGCCGGCCTTCGCATCAGCGACGCCGCGGCTCGAGCCGGGGTCTCGACTCGCACTCTGCGGTACTACGACGAGCTCGGCCTGCTCAGTCCCTCGGAACACACCGCCGGTGGGGAGCGACGCTATCGGGACACCGATCTCGTCCAGTTACAGCGCATTCTCGAACTACGCGAGGCGCTCGGCATGAACCTCGAGGAGATCAAGCAATTCTTGGAGTCCGAGCAACGGCTCGATGAAGTGCGGGCTGCCTATCGGGTCAAACGCGACGTCAACACCAAGGCCGCTCGACTCCAACAGAAGGAGCTCCTCAAAGAGGCTCTCGAGCTGAACGAGTCCCTGAAGGAGCAACTCGACGCCAAGCTGGCGCGGATGGACAGCTTCCGCGCCACGCTCGCCCAGAACGCCGATCGCTGTCGTCAGCTCCTGTCCGAACTCGGCTGACGGGAGTCGATCCGGATCAGTGGTCGGACCACCCCGAGCCGCTGTCGCGGTAGTGGATGTTCCCGCCATTGTTGCCGTAGGAGTTCCCGCCGTGGTTGTCGTTCTGACCACCGTTGCCGTGGTTGTCGTTCTGACCACCGTTGCCGTTGTTCCCGTCGCCGTTGCCGTGGTCGCCGTGATGGGAGTCCGAGAAACAGCGCACCGACAGCCAGCCGGCCCCGGTCGGGCAGTTGGAGCCGGGACGGAGGACGATTTCGATTCCCGATTCCCGCACGTTCTTGGAAGGGGCGTTCAGGGTGTCGCCGGAGTACGACGCGTTCCAGGCGTAGACGCCGGGATCAAGGGTGACGGCGTCCGAGGGAGGAACAACCCCGTTGGTCACGGTCACCGTGCCACCGGAGGCCACGTTCTTCCATCCCCACTCGGAGGGGCTCAGGGAGTCGATGTTGTACGTGACCGTGCCGCCTGCTCCTGCCGCGTTCGCCCCACTGAGTGTCGCTTGATCAGTGACGGCTGTGCCCGAAGACACCGTGATGACCTGACCGGAAGTTCCGCCACCGGAGAGTGAGTTGGAGACCCTCGTCCGTGTCTGGGTGCCCACGGGGCTGCTTCCACCCACGGGGCTGCAATTCCCAACCGGGCTGTCGTCACCGACGTGGCCCCTGTGGCCCCTGCGGAAGTCATGGTCCCTGTGATGGACGGGGCTGTTGTTGCCAACGGGGCTGCTAGTGCCAACGGGGCTACAAGTGCCGACCGGGCTGTCGAGCCCGACAGCCCGGTAGAGGAACGGGCCGACGAACGTGAACATCAATGCGCTGCCCACGACAATAAGAACCATGCGAAAACGCGTCATAGCCCCCCTCCTCGGAAGCGAGGTTATTGGCCGTGGCTTCGACATTCATCGTCACGATTGATGAACTCCGTCATCCGTCGTCACCTGGGAGTCTGCACTTGAGCGTGGTTGGCTGTTCTCGCCGAATATAGAGAACAGCTTCGAGGGCAGATGACGAGGTTATGGCCTAAGTGCGGGGCCCCATTCATCAAATTTCGACGCCGAGAACCATAGGTATGTTGCTCGTGGGTGGCATGATTCATCCTTGGGCTCGCGCCGAGCTGATGTGGATTCCGGACGTGGAGTAGCGACACCCGTGGTTTTCGCCGGGGTCATCGCCGGATTGATGGCGGCGGCTACCTTCCGGGAGGGCGCCTTCTATCCCGCCGACGCCGCGTTGGTGCTGACGGTGTCGCTCGCCGTCATGGCGGCATTCCTGTGGGCGCGGCCCGACCGGCGGTCGGTGGCCGTGGTGGCGACGATGAGCGCGTTGGCCTTGTGGTGGCTCATCCGGGCATGGGCCCAGGGCCGACCGGGGGCGTTCCTGCCCTTGGGTGCAAGCATGATCGGCTTCTCCGGCGCGTTCCTCGCCACGAGACGACTCGACGAGAAGTACCGGGTCTTGGCCACGCAGTTGGTCGTTGCCGTGGGGGCCGTCTCGGCCGCGGCCGGTCTCTTGGCCACCACGGATCGGTGGTATCCGCTCGCCATGCCGGCGCAGAACCTGTGGCGCCTTTCCACTACTCTGACCTACTCGAACGCGGCCGGAGCCCTCCTGGCTGTGGCGCTCCTCGTCGGGCTCGGGCTCGAACAGCGAGACCACACCACTCGGCTCATGGTGTGTCTGTGTGCGGCTGGACTGGTCGCCACCCAGAGCAGAGGGGCGGTCCTCGGGGCGATCGTCGGTGTGGTCGTCGTCCCGATGGCTCAGCTTCGGCGTTCGGCGGTCACCGTCGCCCTCGGAGTCCTCGCCGGCCTGGCGGTGGTGGCCACGTCGAGTGGACCGAGCGCGCAACCACTGGCGACTGTGGCCGTGGTCGTGGCCGTCGTCATAGCGGTCGCCCGACCGCGCCGTTCGAGTGCGGTGGCGTCTTCCCCGAGGACCAGCACCCGAAGGTCGTCGATCGACGGCAGGAGGAGAGCGGTCCTTCTCGCCGTGCTGGCGGTGGCGACCGTCGGGGTCGCCGTCGGGGCCGGACTGGCCCTACGGGTTCCGATCGAGCGACGGGTCGCGCTCGGGAGCAGCGAGGACCGTGGGCACGAGTGGTCGGCGGCGTTCGACCAGTGGCGGTCGTCACCGGTTGTCGGCGTCGGCCCCGATCAGACGCTGTATTTCCAGGCCGCGGACGGGAATTTCGCCCACTTCTCCCACAACGAGTATCTCCAGGTGCTCGCCGACGGCGGGCTGATCGGCGCTGCATTGCTTGTGCTCACGGGTGTCTGTGTCGTGCGGGCGGTGCGTCGCGACGATGTCGCCACGTCGTGCGCGGCGGCCGCTCTGGTGGCATTCGCCGTCGTCGGAGCCCTCGATTTTGATTGGCACCTGGCGTCTCTGGGGCTCGTCGGTGGTTGGGTGGCCGGATTGGCGACGAGATCGGACGTCGCAGGTCAGGTACCGGTGGATCGGCCTGGTGCTCGCAGCGCGACGAACGGGAGTGTGTGGCTCATCAGTCCCGACGAGTGACCGAGCGTCTTCTCGGCATCTAGTGATCGAGCGGTTGCCCGCTCGTGGAGATTATGTCGATGGCGCGTCGAGCCCAGTCGGGGGCGCTCGGGATGCCACTCACCCGTCGGGCCAGGACAGAGCCGGTGAGCATCTGCACGGCCAGGTCGACATCGATGTCGGTTCCCAGTTCCCCGAGCTCCTGGGCTCGCACGAGCAAGCTGCGGACGTAGCCGGTGCGCGGTTCGACGACGCGCTGGCGGTGCAACGCCAACGCGTCGAGCTCCTCGCGCGAGCCGAGCAGCGTGCCGATCACCTCGACGCAACTCTCGCCGAACCGCTCGTCGAAGGCCTCGAGGTAGACGATGAGGTCGGCTCGAGGGTCGTCGGAAGGCTGATCGGGGAAGCGTCCTCCCGGATTGGCGGCGATCGCGGCGGTGATCAGATCGGCTTTGTCCTTGAAACGGCGGTAGATCGTGGCCCGGGCCACCCCGGCCTCGCTGGCGATGCTCTCCATGGACACCCGGGCATATCCCAGCGCGCCCAGCTGGCGCAGCGCCGCCTCGGTGATGGCCTGGGTGGCGCGCTCGTCACGAGGTCTGCCCGGAGGCCGCGCCACGATCGTCTCGGCGGCGACCTTCACAGTGCCACCACCGAGGGTTTCTCCTGAGTGGTGTCGGACGGGGAGTAGCTCGGCACGAAGTCGCGCTCGCGGACGAGCGCAAATGCGCCGATCGAACCGAGCGCGGCCACCACAACACCGATGACCATGAGGTGGTTGAACGTGCTGGCGAAGGCCACTTGATAGGCATGCAGCAGCGCGTTGCGGGCCGGGATCGAGGGAATCGCCGCTGACACCTGGCGCACCGCACCCCCGGTGATCGCTCCTTTCAAGGCGGCACCGCCGTGAGCGAGTACCTCCCGGCCCACGGGGCTCGCCCCGAGGCCGGCGAGCGTCTTGTGCTGGATCTGGCTCTGGAACACCGCCCCCAGGCCGGCGATACCGGTGGCGATGCCGACCTGGCGGAAGGTGTTGTTCGCCCCCGATGCCATGCCACTGCGCTGGGGGGGTACGACACTGATTGCCGCGGAGGCCAAGACGGGGTTCACCGTTCCGATCCCGATGCCGGTGACGACGAACCCGGGCAGGAGGACCGTCCAGCCCGATGCGGCGTGGACATGGGACATGAGAAACAGGCCGATGGCCACCATCAGCAGCCCGCTGCCGAGCAGATACCGGGACTTGATCCGGACACTGAGCTTCCCGGCGAAGGGAGCAACGATGAACGAGAGCATCGTGATCGGCAAAAAACGCACGCCCGCCGCGAAGGGGCCGTAGCCGAGGTCGTCCTGGACGTAGAGCGTGATGTAGAGGAACAGGGCGAAGATCGACGCGGACAACGCCACGGCCACGATCGACGAGCCGATCACCGCCGGTCTCCGGAAGAGGTTGAGGTCCAGCATGGGGTCGGACTGGCGCCACTCGGCGATGACGAACACCCCCAGCAAGACGGCTGAGCCGATGAGCAGGCCGAGGATCATCGAGCTGCCCCAGCCGTTCGAGTTTCCACGGACCAGCGCGAAGACGAGCATGAAGAGCGCGGCGGAGAACGAGACGAAGCCGATCCAGTCGATCCGCCGGTCGTTGGCCTCCTTCGATTCCTGGACGCGGGTGAGGGTGAGGGCGATGGCGACGACGCCGACGGGCACGTTCACGAAGAAGATCCACCGCCAGCCGAGCCCGCTCGTGAGCGCGCCTCCGATCAGCGGTCCGACCGCCACCGCGCCGCCGATCACCGCACCGTAGATGCCGAAGGCGGTGCCTCTCTCTCTGCCCTGGAATGCCGACGCGATCAGCGCCAGTGAGGTGGCGAACATGACGGCGCCGCCGACGCCCTGGGCTCCGCGCGCCAGGTTCAGGATGAGCGCGGTGGAGGAGATGCCGCACACCAGCGATGACACCGAGAACAGGCCGAGGCCCACCGCGAAGACGATTCGGCGTCCGAACATGTCTCCCGCCACCCCGGCCGTGAGGAGGAAGGCGGCCAAGGTCAGGGAGTAGGCGTCGATCACCCACTGGAGGTCGCTGAAGCTCGAATGGAGCGAGCGCTGGATGTCGGGGAGGGCGACGTTCACCACGGTGATGTCGAGAAGAAGCATGAAGGTGGCCGTGCAGACGGCGATGAGGGTCCACCATTTGCGCTCGAGTGCCGGCACGTCGGGCTCACTTTCGGACGAATGAGTATCGATCCAAGTCGGATCGTATTTAATCTGTCAGCGGTGTGTCAACAGATTGGGCGCCGGAGTCGAGGCCGCGCGGCCCCGCGATCGTGCGAAGGTAGTGCCGCCCGCCGGAGCGGGACACCGCCTTCCTTGTGCACATTCTTCTTTTCGCACCTTCTCGACACACCGATCCGCCACCCATGACACGCCTGAAAGGAACGCCGATGCGTGCTGGCATCCACTTCGTCAACTTCACCCTGCCGGGAGCTCCTGAGACCCTCGGCCCGACGCTTGCCACCTCAGCCCGTATCGCCGAGGAAAGCGGCGTGTCGGTGTTCACCCTCATGGACCACTGGTTCCAGATGGAGATGATGGCGACCTCCGAGGATCCGATGCTCGAGGGCTACACA
>JADGOL010000317.1 GCA_017882995.1 Acidimicrobiales bacterium
GCAACCGTCATCGCGTACGTCGCCTGGCCAAGGTCGAACTGCAGCAGAGCCGACTGCCGGTCGTCCTGCGGTACCGGCGCGACGATACTGATCGCCGCCGCGGCCCCCGCGACGTGCCCGGCGCCTTGCCACACCTTCGCTAACTCGACCAGCTGTGTCCTGTCGGTGACAAGAACGAAGTCCCACGGCTGCCAGTTGCTCGCCGACGGCGCACGTCGCCCCGCGTCGAGGATCCGGTTTAGCGCCTCCTGAGGCACCGGCTGGGCGGTGAACTTCCGTACGTTGCGTCGCGTCCGCAGCGCGTCCCACGTCTCCATGACCTCATTCTCCGCCTCGACCGTCGCCGCGGCGGCACCAGCACATCAAGCAGATCTGGTAGTTCACACGTCCCGATAACGGAAAGCCGACTGAGGCATCGAACGCCTAAGATCGGACGCCCAGGAGTAGGTCTGGGTGTTCCGTTCGCCCATGGCTGACAGGGCGCCCATCGAAGTCGAGCGCCAGGCTTAGCGGCTCGGGATTGACGGGTTGCTGGTCTTTGACAGGGTCCCCTCGTGGCGTGGCCTTGACGTCGGTGGCCCGTTTGCGGCGAAAACCTAGAACCTTGGGCGGTTGTGCACCCGGTCAGCGGGTCGTGGATGGGCCTTGTTAGGCCAGGGCCTGGTGAGCTGCGTGCTCTGCGGTGATGTCCCGAGCCTGAACCATGAGCAGGTCCGGTTTGCCGTCCTGACCAGGGATCACTACCATCGCCCGACTCACCCAGATCGTCGCGCCGTCGGACCGAACCAGGCGCACCTTCGTGGCAAGGGGGTCCTTGGATCCGTCGATCAGCCGGGCGCATTCCCGGGCACCTTTCTCAACCTCGTCGGGATGGAGCAGGTCACCAAGCCGGTGTGCCAGGAACCACGCCTGGTCGTACCCCAGAAGGTCGCACATCGAGCGGTTGACCACCTGGATGGAGCCGTCCGTACCGGCCAGGACGATGCCGACCGAGGTAGACCTCATGAAGGTGTTGAGCAGGTTCTCCTGCGCTGCCAGGCTTCGGCCGTTTTCGGTCGCCTTCCACGTCTGGCTCATGTCGCGCGCAATGGTGGATACCCCCACGACCGAGCCGTCACGGTCGTGGACCGGTGAGATCGTAAGCGAGACCGGGAAGAACGTGCCGTCCTTGCGGACCCGGACCGTCTCGAAGTGCTCGAGATGCTCTCCGGCCCTGATCCTGGCCAGGATGGACCTTAACTCCTCGGATCGATCAACACCGATGAGCAGGTCGATGGACTGGCCCACCACCTCCTGCCTCGTGTAGCCGTACATCCTCTCGGCGGCCGGGTTCCAGCTGGTGATGACGCCCTCGAGCGTCCTTCCGTAGATGGCATGATCGGAGTGCTCCACGATCGACGTCATGTGCTGAGCAGTCTCGAAGGCCTGGGTCATTTCGGTGACGTCGCGGTGAATCGCGGTTACGCCGACGACCGCGCCGTCCTCGTCCAGGATTGGTGCGGCAGTGACCCAGACCGGGAATACCGTTCCATTCTTTCGGACTCGGAAAGTCTCAAGATTCTCGACAAGCTGACCAGTTCGCAGCCTGGCCAGGACGGTGCGGGTCTCATCGACTCGGTCGTTCGGACTCAGCAGGGAGCTGGGCTTCCCGATGATCTCGCGCTTCGTGTAGCCGAATACCCTCTCAGCGGCCGGATTCCAGCTGGTAATGACGCCCTCGACGGTGGCGGTGATGATGGAATCCCAACTGAACTCCACGGCTGACAACAAGAGGCCGACGTCGGTGCCCTCTTCTGCATGATTCGGACAGGTCATGTCGCCGCCACGATCGGGCACTCGCGCAGCCCTCGGTGCGTCGCACGTTGCGGCAGTCCAGCACCCGCCCAAGTGGACGTCCCACTCCTCGACATCATCTGCTCTCCATCCAAGAGATGTGGTGGGGAGTCGAAGAGTGGATGAAGCCACCACGGGATCGTGAGGCGTTCCCTCGCCGGCTCAGCGAAAACTCACCATAGTGCTCATATAGCTGGCGTGGCCATCGAGGCGGAGCCGCACGTGATTTCACCCATGCCGACGACTCGCTCGGGCCCGCGAGAACGGTGAAGTGGCAGGGGTTCAACATCGACAGTGAGGGCAACCTCGTCGGCCGGGTCAGCCTAGAGCCGCCGGACCCGCCAACGTCGAGGAGCCGCGGTCGTGACGCGATCCAGCGCCGCGACCTCGTCAGTGGACCGTCGCCCGCGCGAGGGTACGACCGCCGGTCAGGATGGCCCCGGCCGACAGGCTGTTGGTGACGACCAGCCCGTGGAAGTCCAGCTGTCGCTCGAGCAGGTCCCCGATCACCCGCGGCGACAGTAACGACGGCGACCTGGTCAGTCCCGGGACGGAGGCGTTGGACACCATGACGGCCGGGGCGCCGGACCGGACGGCGGCGCGGAACGGAACCAGAGCGGATGAGGTGAGCGCTGCTCTGAGTGTCAGAACTTGCCCCCTAACCCACAGTGTCCGACTGGGCCCCCGCGCCTCCATGAGGACGCGTCGTGATATGCAAGTCGCGTTCAAAAGGGCCTGTCCGACCTGAGATGAGGCTGGCCCTGGTGGCCGAAGGAC
>JADGOL010000318.1 GCA_017882995.1 Acidimicrobiales bacterium
ACCGCCGGTCGTCCCGCCCTGGTCATCTTCGGTGGCGGCTACACCCTGTACGCGCTGAACGCTGCGACCGGATCGGTGTACTGGGAGCACGACTACACGGGCCGCCCCGACCAACCTCCGAGCCCGGACACCGACGGCACGCGCATCTTCTCGTCCCCGGTGGTCGAGAACGGGGTCGTGCTCGTCGGGGTGGACGTCGACGGCGCCGCGGGACACGGGGGGTATTTTGTGGGGGCGAGCCTCGCCACCGGCGATCCCGTGTGGGAGTACCAGACCGATGTCGACGCCCAGGGGCACGTGCTCGACGACGGGTGCGGCAGCGTGTGGTCGTCGGGAACGGTGCTCCCCGCCCTCGGGTTGGTGGTCTTCGGCACCGCCGATTGCGATTTCGCCAACGCCCATCCCATGGCGGAGTCCATGATCGCCCTCCACGTCAACGACGGCGCCGTGGCCTGGCAGTACCAACCGGCCCGGCCCGACCCGCACTGTGACTGGGACTTCGGGGCCACCCCCAACGCCGGGGTCGACGCGGCGGGGAAAGCCCTCTTTCTGGGCGAGGGCTCCAAAGACGGCACCTACTACACGGTCGACCCCCGCACGGGCACGCTCCGGTGGAAGACCAACGTGGTCTTCGGTGGGTTCTCGGGTGGGTTCATCGCCACCACCGCGTACGACGGCAAGCGGGTCTACGGCGTCACGGCGGTCGGCGACTTCGGGCGCTTCGAGAGGAACAGCTCGAAGCAGTTGCTCTGCGACCCCTCCAACCCGCGCGACACACTGTCGCAAGAGCCCACCGACGTCTCCTTCGACGTCGCCACCGGGAAAGTGCTCTGGCACGAGGGCCTCTCTTCGTCCTTCGCTCCTGTCACCGTGGCGGGCGGCATGACCTTCAGCGGCCTGGCGTTGTCGAAGGCGGCCATCGACGTACGCGACGGCGGGACGGGCCGTCTTGTCGCCCAGGTGGCGTTGCCCCAGGCGAACTGGTCGGGCATCGCCACCGTCGGCGATGCGGTCGTCCTCGGGCTCGGCAACACCTACAACCCCGCCCACAACGGCATCGAGGTGCTCACTCCGGGCGGAGGGGCGCCCGTGGTGCCGACGAGGTGACGTTGAGCCGGGCTCAGCTGGCGGCGCGCGCCGCCGAGGGACGGGGGCGCCAGAAGGCCGGGATGTCGCGGGGTCGGCGCGGCTCGGCGAGGAGATATCCCTGGTAGAGGTCACAGCCCAGCTCGCGCGCCACGTGGCGTTGCTGGCGGTTTTCCACGCCCTCGGCGATGACCCGCAACCCCAGGCCGTGCCCGAGCTCGGTGATGGCGGCCACGATGCGCTCGTCCTCGGCGTCGGTCCCGAGCCCGCTCACGAAGGAGCGGTCGACCTTGATGTAGCTGACCGGCAGGCGCTTCAAGTGGCTCAGTGACGAGTAGCCGGTGCCGAAGTCGTCGATGGCGAGGCGGACCCCGAACTCCCGGAGCTCCTCGAGCATGCCGTTGAGGTGCCCGTCGTCAGAGACCAGGCCCGACTCGGTGATCTCGAGCATGAGGGCCCCGGCGGGCAGACCGCTCTTCTCGAGCGCGCTGCGCAGGGCCGGCATCAGCTGCTGGCCGTCGAGTTGGCGGGGCGAGACGTTGACGGCCAGGAAGGAGTCGGTGGCCTCGGGGTACATGGCCCGCCAGCGCGCCATCTGCGCGCACCCGGCTTCGAGCACCCATCCACCGAGGGCCACGATGAGCTCGGACTCCTCGGCCAGGCCCACGAAGCGCGCCGGCAGGAGCAGACCCCGGCGGGGGTGCTCCCAGCGCACGAGGGCCTCGAGGCCGAGCACGCGACCGTTGGCGAGCGACGCCAACGGCTGGTACTCGAGGCGCAGCTCGCCGTTCTCCACCGCGGTGCGCAGGTCGTGTTCGAGCTCGAGCCGGTTCCCCACCTCTTCGCGCAGACCGGCGTCGAAGATCGCCACGCGCCCGCGCCCCCTGGTCTTGGCCTGGAGCATGGCCATGTCCGCGTCCTGGAGGACGTCAGACGCCTCCCGGCCGACATCGGCCAGGCGCACGAGTCCGATGCTCGGGGTCACCGACAACATGCGGCCGGTGCTCAGCTGGACGGGACGAGAAAGGATGGTGCGCAGTTCCTCGGCTCGCTGCAACGCCGCGTCGGTGTCGGTGACGTTGGGCTCGAGCGCGGCGAACTCGTCACCGTGCAGCCGGCTCAGGCTGATGACGTCGGGCATGGTGGCACGCAACCGCTCGGCCACGGCCAGCAGCACCTCGTCGCCCACGGCATGACCGAGGGAGTCGTTGACCAGCTTGAACCGGTCGAGGTCGAAGAAGAACATGACCAGCGACTGCAACGTCTCCTCGTCGCTGGTCTCGATCGCACTCTGCACCGCGGTGAGGAACCCGCTGCGGTTGGCGAGTCCGGTCAGCGGGTCGTTGCGCGCTTCCCAGGCGAGGCGGTCGAGCAGCTGCTTGCGGTCGGTGATGTCGGACACCGAGCACACCACGGTGGCGTTGTCCGCTCCTTCGGAGTCCCCCAGCGGGCGCGAGCTCACCGACAGCCACTGGTCCTTGCCGTGCTCGTCGCGCACGCCGACGACGACGTTGGTGGTCGCCTCGCGCCGCGACAGGGCCACCGACAAGGGCAGGGCGTCGATCGGGAAAGGCGAACCGTCTTCGCGCACGGCCCGGCGTCCCCCGGTGAAGATCTCGTCACCGTGGCCGACGTGCAGACGCGTGCCGAGGATCCTCGTCGCCGAGTCGTTGGTGGCGGCCACCGCACCCTCACGGTCGATCACGACGACGCCCTCTTCGAGCGCGGCGACCGCGGCCGCGTAGCGCCGTTCGATGGCAGCGCGCGCCGCGGCCGCCTCTTCGGCGAGCTTGCGCTCCGAAACGTCGCGCAAGATGACCTGGAAGGCGGGCTTGCCACCCCAACTCGTCCGGGCGCTGGCCACCTCGACGGGCAGCTCGCTGCCGTCGTCGCGCACCATCATCGCCTCGAAGCCCTTCACCACGTCGCCGGGGTCTTTCAGCTGGGCGAGGCGCGCGATCGTGCTCGTGAGGTCGTCGGGGCTGATGAACGAGGTGATGGGTCTTCCGATGGCGGCCTCGAGCGACTTCACCGCGCCCATGCGCAGACCGGCGGGGTTGGTGTAGACGACGAGCCCGTCCTGGTGGACGATGATGGCGTCGGGGGAGTGCTCGACGAGAAGAGTGAGCCGTTCACCGACATCCGCAGTGATCCACGGCACCTCGCCGGGATCCGAGACATCGGCGACGATGCCGAGGAACCGCGCCGGCACGGAGTCGGGCACGGCGACGGCCCGGACGAGCATCTTGTGGACCTCGCCGTCGGGCGACTGGAATTCCTGGACCAGTTCGTAGTTCTCCCACGTCACCCCGGCCCGGACCGTCTGGACCAACGGAGCGAGCACGGCTTCGCCGAGCTCGGTGGCGTAGAGGGGTTTGCCGTCGACGCCGGGAGGCACGAGGTAGGTGCCATGCGGGTCCTGGCCCGCCAGCAGGCGCTCGAAGGGGGCGTGCCAGATGATGCCGGCGTCGGGGGCGATGAGCTCCCACACCACGACGTTGGTGAGATCGGAGATGGCCGTCAGCTGACGCGACGCGTCGGCGATCTGATCGAAGGCTCCCGCGGGGGCGAGCGGGGGCGCGCTCCGCAGAAGCCCGAGACGTGCGTCGGCCATACCCTGCCTATCGGCGCCTGGAGAGGTCATCTTGACCCTGCTCACCCGGTGCGACGACGAAGCCGTGAATGCCACGGACGGTGCTGCTGTGGGGAGGTTCCTCCCAACGAAACAACAACATTGTGATTTGGATTCTCCCCTCGGTGCCGAAAAAATGAGTTCCGGTTGTATCGGCAGGTGGACCGCCACACTTGCCAAGAAAATCACTTCTGCCTCTTTACGAACATCTGTCCCAGACCTACTGTGTTGCCCCTTCCCCGGACGAGCAGAGGAGTTGGGACGGTGTCGGTGACAACTCGCCAGGATCGAAGTGCATACGCAGCGCTCGTCCAAGACCCCGTCTCCCTCGTCGGCGTCGGGGCGGTCACCGGCTACGGCTGGGGCCACAAGCTCCTCATCGAGGGTCTGCTCTCGGGCGAGTCGGCGGTGCGACCGATCTCGGGCTTCGGCCCGTATTTCGAGAACGACGTGGTGTGGGGCGCGCCCATCGAGGACAAGGGCAACCCCTCGGACGGATCGAGCACGTTCTCCCAAGCGGTCCGGCACTCGGCGCGCGAGGCGGTCCACAACGCGTACGACCGGGGCTGGCGACCGGGCCGTGTGGTCGGGGTCATCCACGGACTGGTCCTCGGCGACGTGGCGGGGTGGCGGGCCTTTCACCACCGCAAGGG
>JADGOL010000053.1 GCA_017882995.1 Acidimicrobiales bacterium
GACGGTGCCAACCTCGTCGTCGACGGCTACGACTTCGCTCCCACGTTCTCGATCTGGACGACCATCGAGGAGTGCCTCAACCCCCCCGTGATCTGGGAGCGCGACCGGGGTTGGTTCACCACCGAGCCGTTCAGCGAGCTCGAGGTCTTCGAATTCCCGGCCGGGATCGGCCCGGTCGAGTGCGTGAACGTCGAGCACGAGGAGGTCCTTCTCGTCCCGCGCTGGGTGGACGCGCATCGGGTCACGTTCAAGTACGGCCTGGGTGAGGAATTCATCTGGGTCCTCAAGACTCTGCACAAACTCGGCATGGACTCCACCACACCGGTCAAGGTGGGCAAGATCGAGGTGTCACCGCGCGACGTGGTGGCGGCCTGTCTGCCCGACCCGGCCGAGCTCGGCGACCGCATGCACGGGGTCACGTGCGCGGGTACCTGGGTGACCGGGACGGGCTTGGACGGCAAGCCCCGCGAGGTCTACCTGCACCATGCCGTCGACAACGCCTGGTCCATGGCGGAATACGGCTCACAGGCCGTGGTGTGGCAGACCGCGGTCAACCCCGTCGTGGCGCTCGAGCTCGTGGCAACCGGCGCGTGGTCGGGGGCGGGCGTGCTCGGCCCCGAAGCCTTTCCTGCCGACCCGTTCCTCGAGCTGCTCTCCGAGCACGGCGCACCTTGGGCGCTCGACGAGCGCACGCCCGGGCGGCGTTGAGCCCGTCCCGTCAGGGACGGGCAGGCTCGTCGGGCCAGGGCGGCAGCCACCCCAGAGGGGGGTCACCGAGGTCGAGGTCTCGGAGGGCGTGCTCGAGCACCAGCTCGGACAATTCGGCCGCGCTGGCGTCGAGGATCCTGGTGTTGAGCGCCACCCGACGGGCGTCGGCCTCCGCCGCGGCGAACTGCTCTTCGAGACGACGACGACGACGGGTCCAGTGCAAGATCCCCGCGGCCGCGGCACAGCCGAGAAGCAGTGCTTCTGCGGCCAGCGCGAACGCCAGGGCCGTGGTCACCCCCCTACCCCCACAAGACCCAGCGTACTGCGGATCGGAAAACTCGGCCTCTGCTCAGTCCTCGGGGGCCGGCACCACGAGGACCGGCACCGTCGAGCGGTGCAGGAGCTTGTGGGGCACCGAGCCCAGGATCGCTCCCACGATGGGGCGCTCACCGCTCCCGCCCACCACGATGACCCGGGCGTCGCGCTCGAGCGACGCCTCGAGCAGCGACTCGACCGGACGCAATGCGGCCACGAGGGGCTCGACCGACACCGACGGGTCGAGGGCCTTGGCCGTCTTGACCGCGGCGGCGAGATGGTCGGCACCGATCTTCTCGAGTTGGTTCTTGTAGTCGGCGGTCTCCCCACCCATCGGGTTCGGCTCGTACCCGAACACGACGGTGAGCGGCGCGTCGAAGGCCTTGGCCACCGCCACGGCCACCCGCAGGGCCGCGTTGGACCCGTCGGAGCCGTCGTAGCCGAGGATGATGTCGCCGGCCATCAGTCTGTCACCGGGATGACGCCGGGGGTGAGGGGCGGAGCGGGGGCGTCGACGGACACCGCCACTTCACGGTCCCGCTTGAAGAATGCGGCGTTCCGGGCCTTGAAGATCAACATGAGGGGCACCCCGATGAGCAACAGACCCACGCCAAGAACGAGGGGCGGTCCGAGCCCCTTCTTCACGTAGAAGTGTTGGTGGAGGAATGTGAAGTTGAAATGGATGAAGGGGAGCCAGGCTTGATTCCCGGTGTTGGAGTTCGCAGGGTCTGAGTAATAGAAGATGGCGACAACAAAGAGGACCGTGAGGATGAGAGCTCCGAGCAGCGGTGCGAGCCCGACGAAGATGAAGTTCTTGAAGCTCCGGAAGATGTGGCGGCGGTAGTAGAACACGCAGGCGAACCCCGTCAGGCCGTAGTAGAAGGCGATGCCGAAACCCAGGGCGAGGATGGAGTTGGCGAGCACGTCGTTCGGACTGATGAGGGTGAGGGCCATGTACCAGACCGCGGCCACCGCCCCGAACACCAGCGTCGAGAACCCCGGGGACAGGTATTTGGGATGGATGTCACCGAAGCGTTTGGGAAACGCCTTGTGCACGGCCATCGACAACGAAGAACGGGCCGCGGGCAGAATGGTGGTCTGCGTGGACGACGACGCCGAGGTGAGCACGCAGATGATGAGCAGTTTGTCCCAGGGTGATCCGAGCACGGCTTTGGCCAGGGCACCGAGCACGTCGGAGCTGTTGTTGGTCAGGAATCCGGCTCCGTGGAACGACTGGGCGGCAACCGACACGATCAGGTAGATGGCCAACAGGACGAGGGTGGACAACAGGGCGGCGCGGCCTGGGGTGCGCCGCGAGTCCTTGGCCTCTTCGTTCACAGTGACGGCGGTGTCCCAGCCCCAGTAGATGAAGACGGCGAGGAGCATCCCGGCAGAAAGCGCCCCGATGGACGGGATCTTGAAGGGGTTGAGCCAAACCGCCGTCGGGTGGATGCTGTGGGCGATGTGGCCGCCGTACACCTTGGACAAGGCCACGACGGCGAACACGACGAGGATGACGAGCTCAGCACCGAGCAGGGCCACCTGGGTTCTCGCCGACAGCTCGATGCCGATGTAACAGATGGCTGTCATGACGATGATCCAGATCACGCCGACGAAGGTGACCCAGAATCCCGACGAGTTGGCGGCGATGCCGTGGGCTCCGAACAACGAGAACGTGTACACACCGGCCACCGAAGCCAGGTTGGGCATGACCACGAGGTCGGTGACCAGGATGCCCCATCCGGCCAGCCAGCCCGTCCTGGGGCCGATGGCCCGGGTGACCCACGTGAAGGTGGTGCCGCAGTCGGGGTCGGCCCGATTGAGGTAGTAGTACGCCGCCGCGATGAACAACATGGGCACGAAGGCGAGCAGCATCACCGCCGGAGACTGAACGCCGACGTAGAAGGTGACGAAGCCGAGGGTGGCCGCCAGGCTGTACGCGGGAGCCGTCGAGGCGACGCCGATGACCAGGCTCGAGACGAGGCCGAGCGCTCCGGACTTGAGGCCTTTGCCGCCCACCGGTTCACCCGTCGGTGCGGATCCCAGTTCCCCGGAGTCTGCGGTCGTCGTGGTCAATTGACCCCTCCCCCGTCGCGCTGCGAGCATATTCGCAGAAGAAATGCCCGTTGACAAGCAATCTCGTTGCATAATGATCAATACGGCCGCAGATTCGTATGGCAGCTTCGACGGGCCCGGCCGGAGAGAGCCCGCGGGCGTGGGGAGGACCCGAGCACGATGACCCAGACCAATGATCAGAGCAACCCTCGGCACAAGACCGGTGCCGACGACCAACGACTGGGGGCCCGGGCCCGAGAGCTCTTCGCCAAAGAGCACGCGGCGCTGATCGAGGCGACGCCGCAGTCTCGCCGGCTCTTCGAGCGCGCCCGGAAGTCACTGCCCCTCGGCGTGGCTTCGTCGTTCCAAGCCGCAGATCCCTATCCCATCTACCTGGCCCGAGGCCTCGGGGCCGAGGTGTGGGACATCGACGGCCGGAGTTACTTCGACTTCCACAACGGCTTCGGGTCGACCGCGGCCGGCCACGCCCATCCCCGCATCGTGGCCGCCATCGAAGCCGCAGCCCGCTCCGGCACCCAATTCGCGGTGACGACGGAACCCGCCGTGGCGCTGGCCGAGGAGCTGTGCCGACGGTTCCGACTCGAACGCGTCCGGTTCACGAACTCCGGGACCGAATCGACCATGGACGCCATCCGCCTGGCCCGGGGCGTGACAGGGCGCGACGTGATCTGCAAGATCGAGGGCGCGTACCACGGCCATCACGACGCCGTCATGTTCTCCGTGGCGCCCAGCTTGAACCTCATCGAGGCCACCGACGAGACCGGTCTGCACCCGCCGGCCTCCAAGGGCATCCCGTTGGAGATGGAGAAGTGGACGCTCGTCGTCCCCTACAACGACCTCGGCGCCCTCGAGCGGGTGTTCGCCGAGCGCGGTGCCGAGATCGCCTGTTTCATTCTTGAGCCCGTCATGATGAACATCGGCATCGTGCTGCCCCAGCCGGGCTATCTCGAAGGGGTGCGCGAGCTGTGCACCCGCCATGGCGTGGTCCTCATCTTCGACGAGGTGAAATGCGGCGCCACCATCGCGGCGGGCGGCGCCATCGAGCGTTTCGGAGTCCAGCCCGACCTGGCGTGCTTCGCCAAGTCGACCATGGGCGGGACAGCGGCCGGCGCCTTCGGCGGTCGGGCCGATCTCATGGACGAGATCGGGCATGGCATTGCCCAACAGGGCACGTTCAACGGGAACCCCTTGACCGCGGCCGCCGGTCTGGCGTCGCTCACCGAGGTCCTCACCCCCGACGCATACCAGCATTTCAAGCAGATGGGCAATCGCCTGGCCGAGGGATGCAACCAGGCCATCGCCGCCCACGGGATCCCCGCCCATGTGATCGACCTCGGCTGCAAGGGATGCGTGTCGTACCGGCGTGAGCCCCTCGTGGACTACCGGAGCTTCCTCGAGACCGATGCCGATCTCTTCGACGCGTCGTGGGCCTGGCTCGTGAACCGGGGCGTGTTCATGACCCCGGGCAACGAGGAGCAGTGGACCCTGTCGGTACAGCACGAGGCGGTCCACATCGACCGGTTCGTCGACGTCTTCGGCGAGTTCTGCGCCGCCGTGGCCGGATGAGGATCCCCGAACGGTGCTCGACCCCCGATCCGCTCAGCGTCCCAACGCGTCGCGCACCTTGAACCCCACGCCCGCCCCGGCCAGGAGCCACGGGACGTGGGCGGGCCAGGGCACCGGCGGCCACGACCGAGCTGCGAACGCGGATTGGTCGTCGAGACCACACAGCCATCGGCCCACGACCCGACCGAAGTGGATCGACAGGGCCACACCGCTGCCGCAATACCCCATGGCGTACACGATGCCGGAGTCCCGGTGACGTCCCACGTGCGGGAAGCGGTCGGCCGTGAGCGCAACCTGTCCTCCCCAGGCGCGTCCGACGCGCACCCCCTCGAGCTGGGGATGGACCTTGACCATGGCGCCGTACAACAGGTCCCGGGACCTTTCGACGGTGGTGGGCGAGAGCGACGTCCGACCCCCGAAGAGGATGCGTCGGCCGTCGGGCGACAGGCGCCAATAGTGGAGAAGGTTCTTCGTGTCGAAGAACATGCGCCCGTGGGGGTTGACCGACGTGGCGAGGTCCGGATCGACGGGTTCGGTGGCGATCATGTAGCTGCCGATGCGAAGGACGCGCCGGCCCAACCACGGGACGAGCCGACGATCGGTCGTGCCGTTGGTGGCCACCACCACCTCACTGCAGCGCAGTGCGCCTCGCGACGTCTCGAGCTCGTATCCCTGCGACCGGCGATCGACACCCAGGACGGTGGTCGCCCCCTGCAGCACCGCACCCGACGCGGTGGCGGCCCGGACCAGGCCCGCGGCCAATTTGGCGGGGTGGACCCCGGCGCTGCGCTCGACCAGCAGTCCCCCGAAGAACCGTCCGGAACCGATCTCACCTCGCACGTCCGAGGCGTCGAGGAACCGGGCCTCCTCGCCGATCGACGAGTAGGTGGCGGCAAGAGCCTGCTGATGCCGCGCCACGCGTGGATGGTGGGCCAGCTCCACATGTCCACGGCGTTGCCAGTCGAACCCGATGCCGAGCTCGGTGCCGAGCGCACCCACGCCCTCGAAGGCGGCCACGGTCTCGTCCCAGAGCTGTCGTCCGGACGGCTCGGCGAGGAACTCCGAGAGGTCCCGCTTTCCTCCCGGGTGCACCATGCCGCCGTTGCGACTGCTCGCCCCCGCCCCGATGTCGTCACGGTCGAGGACGATGACGTCGCGCCCCGCCCGCGAGATCTCCCACGCCGCGGCGAGGCCCGTGTACCCGCCTCCCACCACGGCCACGTCAACCGTTCCCGGCAACGGCACGGGCGCCGCCTGGGGCAGGTCGACCTCGTCCCACCAATAGGGCCTCGCCTCATAGTCCGGGGTCAAGGGTGCGACCAGCGCCATGGCCCAAGGTTCGCATCGGGCATCGATCTCGACAACACCGGAGACCGGTGATGAGACTCGAGGGCAAGGTGGCGCTCGACGAGCTCGACAAGCGGATCATCGAACAGCTCCAGCAGGACGGGAGACGGCCCTACACCCAGATCGGGCCGGCAGTGGGGTTGTCGGAGGCCGCGGTGCGCCAACGCGTGCAGCGGCTCATCGACTCGGGGGTGATGCAGATCGTGGGGGTGACCGACCCCAGGATGGTCGGCTTCGGACGCCAAGCCATGATCGGGCTGACCGTCGAGGGTGACACCCGCAAGATCGCCGACGCCGTCGCCGCGCTCGACGAGGTCGTCTACGTGGTCCTCACGGCAGGGTCGCTCGACGTGCTCGTCGAGGTCGTGGTCGAAGACGATGAGCACCTCCTCGAGCTGCTCAACAACAAGATCCGCTCCATCGACGGTGTGCGGGACACCGAGACCTTCATGTACCTGCGCATCCACAAGGAGACCTACGCATGGGGGGCACCGTGAGCACCGACCCCGACCGCCTCCAGGTCGATGCCCGACGTCATCTGTGGATGCACTTCTCGCGCCTCGGGAGCTACGAGCACAACGAGATCCCCATCTTCACCCGAGGCTCGGGGACCCGGCTCTACGACGTCCACGGCCGCTCGTTCCTCGATGGTCTGGCCAGCCTGTTCGTGGTGCAGGCCGGGCACGGCCGGTCCGACCTCGCCGACGCGGGGCGGCGTCAGGCACAAGAGCTCGCGTACTACCCCGTCTGGTCCGCGGCGCACCCGGCCGCCATCGAGTTGGCGACACGGCTGGCCGAGCTCGCTCCGGGCGATCTCAACCGTGTCTTTTTCACCACCGGCGGCTCTGAAGCCGTCGAGTCGGCTTGGAAACTGGCGCGCGCCTATTTCAAGGCGATCGGACAACCGCAGCGCACCAAGGTGATCGCGCGCGACCTCGCCTACCACGGCACCACCATGGGTGCGCTGGCGATCACCGGGCTTCCCGCCCTGCGCGATCAGTTCGAGCCGATCATGCCCGGCGCCGTCCACGTGGCCAACACCAACCGCTTCCGCGCCGCGTTCGGAGCCGACGTGGTCGCCGACGACGACCGGTTCGCACACGCCTGCGCCGATGCCATCGAGAGTGCCATCCTCGCCGAGGGACCCGAGACCGTCGCCGCGGTGTTTCTCGAGCCCTTGCAGAACACGGGAGGTTGCTTCGTCCCACCCTCGGGTTACTTCACCAGAGTGCGCGAGATCTGCGACCGGTACGGCGTCCTCCTCGTGTCGGACGAGGTGATCTGCGCCTTCGGCCGACTCGGCGCGTGGTTCGGTGCGCAGCGCTACGGCTACCAGCCCGACATGCTGACCTTCGCCAAAGGAGTGACGTCGGGCTACGCCCCGCTGGCCGGGGTGCTGTGCCGTGACTTCTTGGCCGAACCGTTCCTCCATGGAGACGCCAGCTTCTCTCACGGCATCACCTTCGGCGGCCACCCCGTGTCGTGCGCGGTGGCCCTCGCCAACCTGGCAGTGCTCGAGCGCGAGGGCATCATCGAACACGTGGACAGCCTGGGGCCCGGATTCGGGGCGCGCCTCGAGTCCCTGCGCGACGTGCCCATCGTCGGCGACGTGCGAGGAGACGGTTTCTTCTGGGCCGTCGAGTTGGTGAAGGACCCCGACCACCCCGAGGTGCGCTTCACTCCCGAGGAACGCTCCAGCCTGATCCGCACCGTGGTTGCACCGAGGCTGTTCGAAGAGGGCCTCGTGTGCCGGGCCGACGACCGGGTCGACCCCGTCGTGCAGCTGTCGCCCGTCTTGACATGCGGTGACGACGAGCTCGACGAGATCGAGTCGATCCTGCGCACCGTCCTCACCGAAGCGAGCAAGCACCTGTCGTTGCGCTAGGGAGCCGCAGCGCACCCGGCGGCGAGGTCCGTGCGAAAGGGCATCGATACACTGTCGCTCGTGGACCCCTCCGAGATCGCATCCATCTGCCAGCTCAAGTACGCCTACTTCCGGCTGCTCGACCTGAAGCGCTTCACCGAGCTCGGAGAGCTGCTGACCGAGGACGCCACCACGGCGTACCAGTCCGGCGAGCTGCGCCAGAGCGGCCGGGACGCGATCGTGGCGTTCCTCCAAGAGTCGCTCGGAGACCCCGACATCATCACCATGCACAACGGGCACCATCCCGAGATCGAGCTGGGCGACGACGACACCGCCACGGGACGGTGGTACCTCGAGGACCGGGTGATCGTCCCCGCCCACGACTTCGAGATACACGGCACGGCGCTGTACGAGGACCGCTACACGAAGGTCGACGGATCGTGGAAGATCTCGCACACGGGATACGAACGCATCTACGAGGAACACATCCGCTATTCGAGCGGAGACGTGCGCTCGATCCGGGCCGGCGGGCAGACCACGACGTTCTGATTCCGTCGGTTCAGGGAACGAGGACGACCTTCCCCGTGACCGTCCGGTCGAGCAGGGCGCCCATGACCTCGGCGGCCTGGTCGAGCGGGCGCTCGGCGGGCTCGACGGGGTGGAGACGTCCGCTCTGGACCATCTCGATGAGCTCGTCGACCATGGCCCGGTGGCCATCGGGGTCGCCCATGGCCCAGGCACCCCAGTCGACCCCCACCACGGTGCGGTTGTTGAGCAGCACCTGGTTCAGCGGCACCGAGGCGATCGGGCCCGATGCGAACCCGATGACACAGAACCGTCCGAATGACTTCGTGGCGCGCAGAGCGGGCTCGCTGTGGCCCCCGCCGACGGGGTCGACGACGACGTCCACCCCCCCGTCGGTGAGCTCGCGCACCCGGGACTTCAAGTCTTCGCTCTCGTACTCGACCGTGGCGTGCGCACCCATGCGGCGAGCCGCTTCGAGCTTCTCCGCACTCGAGGCGGCCGCCACGACCCGTGCCCCGAGCTCGAGAGCGACGTCGACCGCCGCCAACCCGATGCCGCCCCCTGCTCCGAGCACGAGCACCCACTCGCCCTCGCTCACGGTGATGCGGCGTGCCAACGCGAACCAGGCCGTGCAGTAGCTCTGGATGAACGCGGCCGCTTGACTGAACCCGAGCGCATCGGGCACCGAGTCGAGCGCCGACACGGCCACCGTGACCTGCTCGGCGAACGCACCGAAGCCCGTCATGGCCATCACCCGGTCCCCGACCCCCACCCGGGTGACTCCGTCACCGACCGCGCTCACCACACCGGCGATCTCCCCGCCCGGCACGAAGGGGACGGCGGGCTTCATCTGGTACCGGCCTTGGCAGATGAGCCCGTCGACATAGTTGACACCGGCGGCGCGCACGTCCACGACCACCTGTCCCGGTCCCGGGACCGGGGTGGCACGCTCCTCGACGACGACGTTGTCGAGCGGGCCCAGCTCCTTGCACACCATCACGCGCACGTTCCGGACACTACGGCACCGGGTCCCCGCCCAGGCCGCAGCGGGGCCACCTCACCCCCAGCCTCGAAACTTCTTGCATCCAAGGTGCAAGATTCTTAGGATTGGGCGATGGTGTCGATCGTCGAGCACAAGACCGACGACGGGCGGGTGGCTCGGGGGCAACGCACCCGGCGGGCGCTCGCCGAGTCACTGATCAGCCTGCTCGAGGAGGACGACGCCCAGCCCACGGCCCGACGCATCGCCGAGCGGGCCGGTGTGTCGCTCCGGCTCGTGTTCCACCATTTCGACGACGTCGAATCCATCTTGCACGACGCGGTGAGAATCCAGGAACAACGCCACTGGCACCACGTCAGACCCGTGGCGTCGACGCTCCCGGTCGACGAACGCGTGGCCCGCATCGTCCGCCAGCGCACCCTGGTGTTCCAAGCCACCGCACCGGTGCGGCGGTCCGCCGAGCTCATCGTGCGCAGCTCCCCCACCGTGGCGGCCGAGCTCAGGCGCGGACGGGAGGGGCTCCGGAGCCAGCTCCGGGCCACCTTCGCCCCCGAGCTCGAGACCCGACGACCGGCGGACGCCCGGCTCCTTCTCGACGCGCTGGAGGTGGCGACGTCGTGGGAGACCTGGGAGCAACTCGAGCGGCTCGGTCGGACGACGTCGAACTGCCGACGGACGATGGAGTCCCTGGCCCGTGCCGTGCTGTCTGTATCACCGACCGGAGGAAAACCATGAACATCCTTCGAACACCCGACGACCGTTTCGACACCCTGGCCGGGTTCGACTTCTCTCCTCATTACGTGGAGATCCCCTGCGGCGAAGGGAGCGGAACCCTGCGCGTCCACTACCTCGACGAGGGCCCCGCCTCGGGTGCGGAGAAGATCCTCCTCCTGCACGGCGAGCCGTCGTGGTCGTATCTGTACCGCAAGATGATCGGACCGCTCACGAGCGCCGGCTTCCGGGTCATCGCGCCGGACCTGGTGGGCTTCGGGCGCTCGGACAAGCCCGCGGCGCGTGGCGACTACACCTATGCCCGCCACGTCGAGTGGATGCGCGCCGCGTTGTTCGACGCACTCGAGCTGTCGGACCTCACCCTGGTCGGTCAGGACTGGGGTGGTCTCATCGGATTGCGTCTCGTGGCCGAGCACCCTGATCGCTTCCGCCGGGTGCTGGCCGCCAACACGGGCCTGCCCACCGGCGACCTGGACATGGGCGAGGCCTTCCTGGCCTGGCAGAAATTCTCCCAGGAGGTGCCGTCATTGCCGGTGGGTGCCATCGTGGGCGGCGGATGCGTGTCGGCCCCGGCTGCGGAGGTGATCGCGGCCTACAACGCCCCCTTCCCCGACGAGTCGTACAAAGAAGGGGCACGCCAGTTCCCCGTCCTGGTGCCGTCGCGCCCAGACGACCCCGCCGCTGACGCCAACCGCCGGGCCTGGGAGGTCCTGCGCGAGTTCGACAAGCCGTTCCTGTGCGCCTTCAGCGATCGTGACCCCATCACCCACGGCGCGGATCGGATCTTCTGTGACCTTGTGCCCGGCACGCGGGGACAGAACCACACCACGATCACCGACGCCGGCCATTTCCTCCAAGAGGACAAAGGAGAGGACCTCGCCGCGGTGGTGATCGACTTCGTCCACCTCAACACCGCACCCTGACCGGGGCTCTCGGTACCCCGCCACACCCACCCCACCGACCGATCGGATCACCATGGGCCGCAAGATCCTCTTCGTCACGACCGACCAGCAGCGCTACGACGCCCTCGGATGCACCGGCAACACCATCGCCCGCACCCCGGTCGTGGACGGGCTCGCCGCCGACGGCATCCTCTACCACCGTGCCCACAACCAGAACACGGTGTGCACGCCGGCGCGGTCCACGATGATCACGGGCCAGTACGTGCGCACCCACGGGGTCACCTCCAACGGCGTCCCGCTGCCGGTCGACGCGCCCTCTGTCGCCGAGCACCTCCACGACACCGTGGGCTACCGCACCGCCCTCGTGGGCAAGGCCCATTTCCAACCCGGCTTCGACCCCGAGGGCAAGTGGACCGAGAACTGCCTGGCCAAGCAGGGCTCGACGGGGCCCTACCGCGGCTTCGACCATGTCGAGCTGGCCATGCACGGGTATCTGCGGCGCTGGCACTACGACAAATGGCTCGAGGCCAACGGCCCGCAGTGGCTCGACGCGTTCTACCCGCTCATCAACTTCGCCAGCATGGGTCTCAACGACGAGGGCGGCGGCGACACCGACGCCCCTGAGGTCAAGCACAATCCCATGCCCCGAGGGATGTACCACACGGACTGGGTCGCCGATCGAACCATCGCGTGGCTGGACTCGTTGGACCCCGCCGACGACTGGTTCTGCTGGATGAGCTTCCCCGATCCGCATCATCCCTGGGATCCCCCCGTCGACGAAGTGCGGCGACGCGTCGACTGGCACGACCTCGACCTGCCGCCGGGCCATCCGGGGTCGGCGGACAAAGCGATCGAGATCCTGGCCCAGAAGCCCCACCACTGGCTCGACTGGTACGAGGGCCGCTTCCAGAACATGGAGGGCGGACCCATGAAGTTCGTGCCCGGGAACATGTCTCATGACCAGGTGAGAGAAGTGAGCGCACTCATCCATGTCGAGAACGAGCTCATCGACGAAGCCCTCGGCAAGGTGATGGCCCGCATCGACGAGCGCGGCTGGGGTGCCGACACCGACGTCGTGTTCACGACGGACCACGGCGAGCTCCAAGGTGACTTCGGCCTGCTGTTCAAAGGCCCCTATCACGTGGACGCGTTGATGCGAGTGCCACTCGTCTGGCGACCGGCTCCGAGCGCCGCTGTCTCACCGGCCGAGGTTGCCGAGCCGGTCGGCCACGTCGATCTGGTCCCTACCTTCTGCGAGATCGCCGGGGCGGCCGTCCCTGACTGGGCACAAGGACGCGCCCTGCCCACCGCGCCGGGATCGGACCGCCAATGGGCCATCACCGAGTGGGACAGCCAGTTCTCCCACATCGGCATGCACCTGCGCTCGATATTCCGTGACGGGTGGCTCTGCACCGCCTATGAGCCAGGACCCCTCTACGAGGGGACCGAGGGGGAGCTCTACGAGCTCGCCGAGGACCCCCGGCAATGGCGGAACCTGTGGGACGACCCCACCTACCGGGCGCGCCGTGACGAGCTCGTCACCGACCTCTACGACAACCTGCCTCCCGAGCGCGCCACCAAGCTCGCCGTCGAAGCCCCGGTGTGACCGCGACGCCTCGGGCTCACCGCGCCCGCTCGGCGGAGAGCGTCTCGTTGTAGCGGTGCAAGACGGGGCCGTCGCTCCCCCACCCGATCCGGGTGATCGACGCCGTGGCGAGGTAGAGGCGCCACACCATCGCGTCTCCCCCACCGAGCGCCCACGCCACCGCGGCCTTGATGGGCGAGACATGGCTCACCACCACCACATCGGCATCGGCGCGCGCCCCCTCCCCGGGGCGAGCGAAGAGCTCGACGCAGGCGCTGCGGACCCGGTCGCCGACGGCGGCCAGCGACTCGCCGCCGGAAGGCGTGAATGACGGGTCGGCCCTCCACCGTGCCCACAGCTCGGCGGGCACGTCCCGGAGTGCTCGCCCCTCGAGCTCGCCGTAGTCCACCTCGATCCACCGCTCGTCGACCTCGACGGGGGGCGCCAACCCGAGTGCCTCGGCGGTCTGTCGCGCCCGCCCGAGCGGACTGGACACTAGCCTGAACACCGGACCGAGCGCTCCGCTCAGCTCGGCGGCGTCGGAGCGGCCTCGGGCGGTGAGCGGTGACTCGGCCCGACCGAGAAGCTGCCCGGCGGCGTTCCCCTCGGTTTCGCCGTGCCGAACGAGGACGAGCACAGCGACTTCAGGGCACCAGGATCCGGCCGCACTGCTCGCAGGTGATCACCGCGTCGGGGGGGGCCTTGCGCACACGGTCGAGCTCCATCGAAGACAACGCGAGGTGGCATCCGCTGCACGAGCCGCCCACGAGGCGCGCCGCTCCGGTCCCCCCCAGCTTCGAGCGCAATTGCTCGTAACGCGCCAGGAGGTCGTCCCGCACGCCCGACGCGGTCGCGGCGCGCGCCCGGATCTCGTCGGTGAGCTCGGCATCGAGCGACACCTCGGTGGTGGCGATGGCCTCTCGGAGACGCTCGGCGTCCTTGTCGAGGGCGTCGCGTGTCACGTCGCCGGCATCGAGCTCCCGATCGAGCGGCTCGAGCCCTTCCATGACCTCGATCTCGCGATCCTCGAGCTCGCTGATATGGCGGGCGAGGTGCAACACCTCCTCGTTCATGGCTTGGAGCTCGCGCGAGGCCACGATCTGGCCACCGAAGAGTCGCTTCTCCAGCGACTCGCGCCGGGTCCGTGACGCTTCGATCTGCTGCTCGAGCCCGCCTTGGCGGTCACCGAGCTCATCGCGCTGCTGGCGCAGCTCCTTGGTGCGAACGTCGAGGACGGCGAGGCGCCGGTCGACCTCGGTCAGCTCGGTACGTTCGGGCAGCGTGGACCGGCGATGACGGATCTGGTCGATCACGGTGTCGTGATCCTGCACCTCGAGCAGCCGGGCCAAAGGCCGCACCGGTGTCTCGGGCACCGTCCCCGGCTCGTCCGCACCGTCGGCTGTGGTCATCTCCCGCCCGTCATGTCTCGCTGTTGGGGTCGCGTGGTCCCATGTCGTCTCCACCATTGTGCCGGGGACGACGACCCCTGCCGACCGCGCCGTCCGGGGGTCGGGTTTCGGGCTCGTCGGACCCAGGCCCGATCCCGGCACCGGCCTCGGGCTGGAGCCGTGCCGCGCGCAGCGCACCGACGAGGGCCTCGTCCGCCACGGCCCTGGCCTCGTCCCACCCGAACCAACGTGCCTCAGGGCTCTCGCCGGCTGGGGGTACGGGGTCGCGATCGGCCGCGACCAGGAGATATCGCAGGTCCAGGTGGGTGTGCCCGTGGGCGGCGCCGTGCACGTCCACGTGGATGAGGCGCGGCCCTCCGAGCGGATGGGCGAGCTCGAGGCCCGTCTCCTCTCGGGACTCGCGCAGGGCGGCGGCCGACGGCTCCTCTCCCGGTTCGAGGTGTCCACCGGGCTGCAACCACCGATGCAAGCGCTTGTGCATGTGCAACACGGTCCCGCGACGCCCCACCACCACGGCCGACCCGGTGACGTGCTCGAGCCCGGCCTGTCGGTCCAACGGACGGGGCAGGGCGTCGAGGTCGACCACGATGCGCGCCAGGGCGCGGGCCTCGCGCTCGTCGCCGGGTGTGTGCCCGTCGAGCGAGGCCCGGACACTCGCCACGGCCGACTCCGACCAGTTGCCTCGTCCGACCGGCCGCCGGGCCCCTTGCGACACAGGGCATGGCTAGCACACCTGACGAATCGACGGGCCGGCCGGTAACGTCCCGGTGGTGTCGGAGGTCGTGACCGGGGGGACCGACTTGGCGCGTGCGGTGGTGGCGGCGCGGGCCCGGCTGATCGACTTCGTCGGTCGCTGTTCCGAGGAGCAATGGGTGTCGTGTCCTCTCGGGGCCGACGACCCCCGCCCGGTGGGGGTGATCATCGACCACGTCGCCGACGCCTATGACTACCTCGGCTCTTTCGTCGCCAAGATCACTCGCGGCGAGGCCGTCGAGGTGTCGTCTGCCATCGTCGACGACCTCAACGCCCGACACGCGGCGGCGTCGGCCCCCACCCGGGCATCGGCCCTCGCCCACCTGAACCGCAGCGGCGACGCCTTCGTGGCGCTGATCGAGCCCCTGAGCGCGCCGCAGCTGTCGAGCGGGGACGGTCGCGTCACCGTCACCAGGTTCGCCGAGATCGCGGCGCTCCACGCCGACAACCATCGCGTCGACCTCGAGACCGCGCTCGGGCTCGCGCCCCGACGAACCGGTTCCGCGCTCTAGGCCTGAGCGGGAAGACGTCGGCTCACGCGCTTGGCGGCTAGCACCACGAGGTAGGCCCCGGCCGCCACGGCGATGACACAGAAGCTGGGCGGGAGGTGCGGGAACGCGTAGCTCATCGTGAGCCCCGCCCACATGTCACCGATGGCCACGGCACACGACACCGCCAGGGCCCGATAGGGGCGGGCGGTGAGTTGTTGCGCTGTCCCTGCCGGCGCGGCCAGCAGCCCGAGGAGCAACAACGCGCCGACGGCCTGGGTCGCCTCGGCGGCACAGGCGCCGACCAGGGCGAGGAACCCGAGGCCGAGCGACACGACCGGAACGCGACGGGCCGAGGCAACGGCGGGATCGAGGCTCGCGAACAACAAGGGACGCGCGATGACCACCACGGCGACGGCCACCGCCAGCGCGATGGCGGTGGCGACGAGGGCCTGGTCGTGGGAGAGCCCGAAGAGAGAACCGAACAGGACGCTCACGCCCGCCTTGGCGTCGGCGGAGCTCTTCGAGGTGGTGAAGATGGTGAGAAACAAGACACCGAGGCCGAGGATCCACGCGAAGACGCTGCCCACCACGACGTCGTCGGCTTGGCCGCGTGGGCCCAGCGTGCCCATCAGGATCCCGACCGCGATGGTGGCCACGAAGAGCCCCAGGCGGGGGTCGACCCCGAACGACAACGCGGCCAGGGCGCCGGCGAAGGCCACGTGGCTGAGGGCGTCGCCGGTGAAGACCTGGCTGCGCAGGACGAGGAAGTAGCCGACAAGTCCACAGGCCGCGGCGATGGCGGTTCCCGCCAGAAAGGCATTGCGCAGGAACGGCTGGCCGAGGAGCCCCCCCACACCCGAGGACGTCGCCACCAGGGCGAACCCGGGAAGGGCGCTCACGCCCTCACCCCGACGGCTCGACCCGTCCCCGTGGTGGACCGGGTGAAGAGCGCCGCGGCCACATAGGCGCCGAAGGCGAGGGTGGTGACCCAGAAGCCGATCGGATACGGGGAGAAATAGGCGACCGCCAACCCGATCCACGTGACGGCCAGACCCAGGGCGACCGCGATCGCCCCCCCGAGCAGCGGGCGGGGCGTGAGGCGCTGTGCGGTGGCGGCGGGCATGACGAGAAGGGCGAACACGAGCAGCGCGCCCGTGATCTGACTGGCCTCGGCGGCCGCCAAGCCGAGCAGGACCAGGAACAGCAACGACATTCCCCGGACCGGCACGCCCCGGGCGGCGGCCACATCGGGATCGATCGAGGCGAACAGCAACGGTCGGCTGATGACACCGAGGACGCCGAGGGCACCGAGCGCCACCAGGAGCAAGGTGAGGACCTGCCCCCTCGTGATCCCCAGGAAATTCCCGAAGAGCAACGAGTTGATCCCGTTCAAATTGCCTCGGTACAGGCTCACGAAGAGGAAACCCAGGGCGAGGAGAAATGTCTGCACCGTCCCGGTCACCGCGTTCTCCTGGCTGAACGCCTTTCCACGCGAATGCGGGACGGCCGAGATCAACACCGCCGCCGCCACACAGAAGGCGAAGTAGCCGTAGAGGGCGCTGACGCCGACCAACGTCGCCCCTGCCGCGCCCGGGAATCCCACCACGGCGATGGTGTGGCCGGCGAAGCTCTGGCGTCGGACGACCATGAACCACCCGATGACGGCGGCCATGACGGCGACGACGGTCCCGGCCTCCAGGGCGTTGACCATGAATCCGAACTGAAACAGTTGCCGGACGTCGTCCACGAGGTTCCACGTCAGCCCGGCGCCGACGTCAGTGAGGACCATGGCCGGCTCCTCGGTGGCGATCGGCGTGGTGGGCGGGAGCCTCGGGGTGGCCCACGACGACGAGCCTCCCGTCGGTGGTGGTGAGCACCTCGATGGGTGTCCGGTAGAGGCGGCTCAATGTCTCACTGGTGATCACCTCGTGAGGTGTTCCGGCCGCCACCCCACCCTCGGCGATGTAGACGACGCGGTCGAGATACGACAGGATCGGGTTGACGTCGTGAGCCACCATCACCACGCTCACCTCGGCCTGGCGACAGATGGTGCTCACCAACGCGGCCACCGCGCTCTGGTTGGGGAGATCGAGGCTGTCGAGCGGTTCGTCGAGGAGCAAGAGCGACGGGCGCCGCACCAGCGCTTGCGCGATGAGGATCCGCTGCTGCTCTCCGCCCGACAGTTCCCCGATGGGGCGATCGACGAGCGCCGAGGCATCGACGAGGTCGATGACCTCACTGATGCGCTCTTCTTCGACGCGTCGGCGCTGACGGGCGCGGCGCGTGATCGGCAGCGGAATGCCGAACCGGTCGCCGCTGATCCCGAGTCGCACGATGTCGATCCCCCGAACCCGCAGGGACGGTTCGAAGCTGCGACGCTGGGGAAGGTACCCGATGCGTTGGTTGTGCTGACCGGGTCGATCGTCGAACACCGTCACGGTGCCGGCCGAGACCGGAAGCAGGCCGAGGACGACCTTCACGAGCGTCGACTTGCCCACACCATTGGGCCCGAGGACGGCGACGAACTCCCCGACGCCGACCGAGAGATCGACTCCGGCCCACAGGGTCCGACCTCCGACCCGGACCGCGGCCCCCGTCAGCCTGAGGACGTCGTCCGATCGAGATCCCATGTCATGTGGGCCCATGTCAATGACCCGTGGCGCGCGCCAGCGCAGCCTGGATCCCCCGAAGCTCGCCCACCTGCCAGGCCTCGAAGCTGGCGCCCGCGGGAGCGAGGGTCTCGGTGATCGTCGCCACGGGGATGCCTCGCGCCCGCGCCGCCTGCACCTGCGCGGTGACGTCCGGGGTGGCGTTCTGGCTGTTGTCCACGTAGATCCTGATCTTCTTCTGCTGGATCTGGGCGTCGACGGTGGCCTTGTCCGCCGCGGTCGGGTCGTTGCCCTCGCTGATGGCGTCGAGAAACGACGGAGGGGTGACCAACCGGAGCCCGAGCGCGGCGGCGAGCGGGGTCATGATGCTCTCGGATGCCCCGATCGGCGTGCCGGCGTAGTCGGCCTTGATGGCCTTGATCAGATCGCGGTACCGGGCCAGACCCTGGGTCGAGAACGAGATCATCCGGCCCTGGAAGTACGTCGCGTCCTTGGGGTCGATCCGTGCGTAGTCGGATGCGATCTGCCCGATGACCTTGTCGACGTCCTCGGGGTCGTACCAGCGATGCGGGTTCCCCCCGGCGGGTATGCCGACGAGCTTGCCCACGTCGAGCACGGTCCGCCCCGTTGTCGGGTCGGCGGCGAGCAGGCTCGTGGCCCACGGGTCGTACCCGACGCCGTTGACGACCACGAACTGCGCCGCGGCGAACCTCCGTCCGTCGCGTGCGGTCGCCTCGTAGGAGTGGGGATCGGTGTCGGGGTTGGTGACGATGCTCGTCACCGTCACACGGTCGCCCCCGAGCTGCGCGGCGATGCTCCCCCAGAAGTTCTCGGCCGCCACCACCGAGATCCTCCCGCCCGGTCCGGGCTGGGCCACCCCCGAGGCCGGGGCGCAACCCCCCAGGCACGCCGCCACCAGGACCGGCACGACGGCGAGGCACGACCGCTCCTTGACCCTGGACACCTGGCCCAGGCTAAACGAGAGTGATTCTCAATACAAGATAGAATGGTGGTGCGGGAGAGCCCCGAGACCCCTGGCTGCACCGACGACACGCTGAGGTTCCGATGGCCCGATGGCATAGTGATCCGATGGCGACCGACGAGACACCCGAGCAGGTCACCTTCGGGGGAGCGCCCCGACACACCCGCCAGCGGCGTGCCGTGCTCGCCGCGCTCGGACAGACCGGCAGCTTCCGCAGCGCCCAGGCCATCCATGCCTCGATCCGCCAGACAGGCGAGAAGATCGGCCTCGCCACGGTGTACCGGGCCCTCAAGATGCTCAGTGACGCCGGGGAGGTCGACGTCGTGCGCGACGACGCCGGCGAACAGCTCTACCGCCGCTGCGGGACATCGCACCATCATCACCTGGTGTGCGTGTCGTGCGGCACCGCCGTCGAAGTCGAGTCCGCTCCCATGGAACGTTGGGCGGTGAAGGTGGGCGAATCACACGGCTTCTCCGACGTCTGGCACTCGCTCGAAGTCTTCGGCACCTGCACTGCATGTGCCGGTGACGCCGGACGCGCCGCCGGCGACGGCGCCCGATAGCCGC
>JADGOL010000054.1 GCA_017882995.1 Acidimicrobiales bacterium
ACTTCGACGAGGATGCCGACGCGGCCATGCGGGCCATGGTCGAGTCCCAGATCGAGCGCGAGTCCCTGCCGCTGTTCCTCACCGGACGTCTCTACGACGACGGCATCATCGACCCCCGCGACACCCGGCACGTGCTCGGCATGTGCCTCTCGGTGATCCACAACACACCCATCCAAGGCACGCGCGGGTACGGCGTGTTCCGGATGTGAAGTGACGCCGTGATCGAGAAGCTGCTCGTCGCCAATCGGGGCGAGATCGCCCGTCGCGTCATCCGCGGCGCCCGTGCGCTCGGCATCAGCTGCGTGGCGGTGTGCTCGGACCCCGACGTCGACGCCCCCTACGTCTCGGAAGCCGACGAATTCGTGCGCCTGGCCGGCGCCACGCCCACCGACACCTACCTCGACGTCGACGCCGTCGTCGGTGCCGCCCTGACCAGCGGGGCCGATGCGGTGCACCCCGGCTACGGGTTCCTCTCCGAGGACGCCGGGTTCGCCCGGGCCTGTGTGGCCGCCGGGCTCGTCTTCGTGGGCCCCCCGCCCGACGTGATCGAGGCCATGGGCTCGAAGCTCAATGCCAAGGCCACCATGGCGGCCGCCGGCGTGCCCGTGCTCCCCACCGTGGAGATCCCCTCGGGCGGCGGGCTCGACGGCGCGGTCACCGACGCGGTGGCGGCGCTGGGTTGGCCCGTCCTCGTCAAGGCCTCGGCCGGCGGCGGTGGTCGGGGCATGCGCGTGGTGGAGAGCCCCGATGCGCTCGCCGACGCGCTGGCATCGGCCCAACGAGAGGCCGCCTCGGCCTTCGGTGACGGGACCGTCTTCGTCGAGCCGTACGTGGCGCGTCCGCGTCACGTCGAAGTGCAGATCCTCGGTGACATCCACGGCACCGTGGTCCATCTCTTCGAGCGCGAGTGCTCGATCCAGCGCCGGCACCAGAAGATCATCGAGGAGAGCCCGTCCCCGGTCATCACGCCCGAGCGGCGCGCGGAATTGGGTGCGGCCGCGGTCACCGCGGCGCGCACCATCGGGTACGTCAACGCCGGCACCGTCGAGTTCCTGGTCCTACCGGACGGGCGCTTCGCCTTCTTGGAGGTCAACACCCGGCTCCAGGTCGAGCATCCCGTCACCGAGCTGGTCACCGGCCTCGACCTCGTCCGGCTCCAGCTCCTGGTGGCCGACGGCATGGCACTACCTCCCGAGGTCCTCCATGCCGAGCTCGGCGGGCACGCCATCGAGGCGCGTCTGTACGCCGAGGACGCCACCCGGGGATTTCAGCCCTCGGCCGGGCACCTGCACCGTTTCCGGTTCCCCGCCTCGACCGGGGTCCGCGTCGACAGCGGCGTCGAGGACGGCTCGGAGGTCTCGGTCCACTACGACCCCATGCTGGCCAAGGTGATCGCGCACGCCCCCACCCGGACCGAGGCGGCACGCGCCCTGGCCGGCGCGCTCGAACGGGCCCAGGTCCACGGCGTCACCACCAACCGCGACCTCCTGGTGCGCATCCTCCGCCACCCCGAATTCCTCGCCGGCGACATCGACACCGGCTTCCTCGTGCGCCACGACCCGGCCGTCCTCGGCGCGCCGCTCGCCGACGTGGCAGCGCGCCGGCTGCATGCCGTCGCCGCCGCGCTGGCGGGCCAGGCCGAGCGACGCGCCCAGGCGGCCGTGCTGGGGTCGATGCCGTCGGGGTGGCGCAACAACCCCGCGGCCCCCCAGACGACGACGTTCTCCGGTCCCGACGGGGGCGTCGAGATCGACTACCGCTTCGACCGCGCCGGGACGTGCACGCTCGTCGCCGTCGACGGCGCCAGGCGAGACGACATCTCGGTCCTGTCGTGCGCGCCCGACGCGGTGGTCCTCGCCGCAGAGGGCGTGTCGCGGCGCTACGAGGTGGCGCGGGTCGGGATCACCGCCTTCGTCGACGGGTCGGACGGGTCCTCGACGTTCGTCGAGATCGAGCGCTTCCCGCTGCCAGGGAGCCAGTTGGCCGCCGGCGCCCTGGTGGCCCCGCTGCCGGGCACCGTGGTCAAGGTGGCCGTGGCGGCCGGTGACGCCGTGAGCGCGGGCGACACCCTGGTGGCCATCGAGGCCATGAAGATGGAGCACGATGTGCGCGCCCCGAGCGACGGCACCGTGACCGAGGTCCACGTCAGCGCGGGTGAGCAGGTCGAGGCGGGGCGTCTGCTGGTGGTCATCGACGGCCCCGACCCAGACGGGGCCTGATGGCCGACACCGCGACGTCACCGGGGGTGCTGCGCATCGCCAACTGCTCGGGCTTCTTCGGTGACCGGCTGGCCGCGCCGCGCGAGCTGCTCGAAGGCGGACCGATCGACGTCCTCACCGGCGACTACCTGGCCGAGCTCACCATGCTCATCTTGTGGAAATCGCGCCAGCGTGACCCGACGCTCGGATACGCCCGCACCTTCTACCGGCAGATGGAGGAGGTCCTCGGTACCTGCGTCGAGCGCGGCGTCAAGGTGGTGGCGAACGCGGGCGGGCTCAACCCGGCCGGTCTGGCCCAGAGCCTGCGGGCGTTGGCGGCCAAGCTCGGCATCGACGTCAACGTCGCCCATGTCGAGGGCGACGACATCTTGGGTCGCCTGGCGACTCTGCAGGCCGGCGGCGACCCGTTGGCGCATCTCGACACGGGCCGCCCCCTCGCCGAGGCCGGGAGCGATCCCGTCAGTGCCAACGCCTATCTCGGTGGGTTCGGGATCGCCGAGGCCCTGGGCGGCGGCGCCGATGTGGTGGTGACCGGACGCGTCACCGACGCCTCGCTCGTGGTCGGTCCCGCCGCCTGGCACTTCGGATGGCAGCGCACCGACTGGGACCGCCTGGCCGGCGCGGTCGTGGTGGGACATGTCATCGAATGCGGCACCCAGACCACCGGGGGCAACTACGCGTTCTTCCGCGAGGTGCCGGGGCTCGAGCACCCGGGCTTTCCCATCGCCGAGGTG
>JADGOL010000055.1 GCA_017882995.1 Acidimicrobiales bacterium
ACCCCAGGTGGCGGGGGGTACCGCCGACGTGCCTAGCATCCTGGGGTGGTGCTCAGCGACCGCGTCCTGATGGGGCCCGGACCCTCCAATCTCTACCCCGAGGTCATCTCGGCTTTCACGCGGCCGCTTCTCGGGCACCTGGATCCCGAGTTCCTCGAGGTCCTCGACGAGACCTGCGACCGGCTCCGTACGGTGTTCGGGACCGAGAACTCGCTGACCCTTCCGCTGAGTGGGACCGGCTCGGCCGGGATGGAGGCGGCGTTCGTCAACACGGTGGGTCCGGGCGATGTGGTCGTCGTCGGCGTCAACGGCTTGTTCGGTGAGCGCATGTGCGACGTGGCGCAGCGCCTCGGGGCGGACGTGGTGCGGGTGGACGCCCCGTGGGGGGAGCCGCTGGACCCCGGCGCCGTGGTCGGAGCCCATCGGGCCCCGACGGTGATCGCGCTGGTCCATGCCGAGACGTCGACGGGAGTGCGCAACGACGTCGAAGAGGTGGCACGGGGCAAAGGTGACGCCTTGCTCCTCGTCGACGCCGTCACGTCGTTGGGGGGCATCGTCTTCGACGCAGATCGTTGGGGTGTCGACCTGGCCTACAGCGGGACCCAGAAGTGCCTGGGGGTTCCCCCCGGACTCTCTCCATTCACGGTGAGTGACCGAGCCCGTGCCCGGCTCAAGGACCGGCCGCCCTCGTGGTACTTCGACCTCGGTCTGATCGCCCGTTACGTCGAAGGTGAAGGCGGGCGCACGTATCACCACACAGCCCCGGTGTCGATGGTGTTCGCTTTGCACGCCGGGTTGGGCGTTCTGCTCGAGGAGGGACTCGAGAATGCCTGGGCACGCCACGGCGCGTGCGGGCACGCCCTGCAGACGGGCCTCGAAAAGCTCGGCTTCGAGCTCGTCGCTCCCGCCCAGTATCGGCTTCCCCAGCTCACCACGGTGTGGGTTCCCGACGACCTCGGAGGAAACAGTGAAGCCGATGTTCGAGCCGCGCTGCTGGGTCGCTACGGGATCGAGATCGGAGCCGGCGTGGGTGTGATGGCCGGCCGGGCCTGGCGTATCGGCTGTATGGGCCACACGGCTCGGATGCGCAACGTCGAGCTGCTTCTGGGCGCGTTGGGGGAGGTGCTGGGAAGGTGATCGGCCGGACGGCTCGGGCCACGCCGCTCGAGCTCGGTGGAGGACGGATCCGCCTCCGCACGCTGAGCGAGGACGACTACGAGGGTTGGTTCGAGGTGCGCGCCCGGTGTCGTCGGTGGCTCGTTCCCTGGGAGCCCCGTCCCGCCGGGGCGCCGTTGACCCCGGAGGACCGCGCCAGTTTCTCCGCCCGGTGCGCAGCCCGAGAGCGCGAGCGTCAGATGGGCAGCGGGTACGGGTTCGGGATCTTCGTCGCGGATCGGTTCGTGGGCGAGATCACGCTGTCATCGATCCAGCGAGGCCCGTTCCAAAATGCGTTTGTCGGCTACTGGGTGGACGAGGCGATGGCCGGTCAGGGCCTCGCTCCCGAAGCCACGGTCGGGGTTCTGCGATTCGCCTTCGAAGAGCTCGGTCTGCACCGCGTCGAGATCGCCATCGTGCCCCGAAATCGGGCCAGCCGACGGGTGGTCGAGAAGCTGAACCTCCGGGAAGAGGGGGTTGCAGTCAGGTACCTGGAGATCGACGGGCATTGGGAAGACCACGTTCGCTATGCGATGACCGCCGAGGAGTGGACCAACCGGGCCGAGGTTCTCGTCCGCCAGTGGCTCACGCCGTCCTGAGGGTCTTCACCCCTCCGAGCGCACGACCGCCGAGGAATGGCGGAAGAAGTGCTCGATGTCCTGGGAGTAGGTGTAAGAGGGGGGTGCGTCGCCGACGCTCCGTCGGAGACGCACGGCACGAATGAAGCTCTCGACGGCACCGGCTGTGGTGTAGCGGCAAGAGAAACCCGTCTTGCCAATTCGAGTCGTGTCGACTCCCCTCCCGTAGCGCAGCAGGCTCTCGAGCTCGGGAGGGAACTCGATCAATCCGAGCCGCACGAGCGGCGCGGCCGCCGCGTGCGTCCCCACCGGGGAGATCGGCAACAGGCGGGTGCCGCAGATTCCGGTCACCTCGCTCCACGGGAGCTTGCCGGTGCCGGCGACGTTGTAGAGGCCCGGGATCCGCTGTCGCGTGACGTGCTCCAGGCACCGGACGACGTCGTCCTCTTCCACGAACTGCAGCAGGGGGTCATAGCCTGCGACGGCGGGACAGATCGGCCGGGACAGGTTCGTGCTGATAGGTGTGATGATGTCGGTTCCCAGGACATTGGCGAAGCGGAGGACCGAGACCACCGTGGCAGGGTTGTCTTCGGCGAAGTCGCGCACGAATCCCTCGACCTCGAGCAACGAGCGCTCCACCCTCGTCCTCGCCGGAGAGGTGCGCGGCATCTCCTCACGGAACCACGTGGGGTCTGTCGACGCGGAGCCGTAGACGAGTGTCGAGGACTTCACGACCACTTGACGAACCGGTGAGCCGGACTGACCCGCCGCCGCCAGGAGGTTCATCGTCCCGATGACGTTGATCTCGTGGAGGGCCCGGCTCGACACCCGTGTCGAGTCCACGACCAGGAAGGTGTGGACGATGGTATCGACCTGGGTAGCGCCGACGATGCGCGACAGGATGGAGTAGGTCTGGTCGGCCTTGACGAACTCTGTCCTCTCGAGGGGGACCGTCGGCTCGCGAGTCCCCATGCCGAGGATCATCTCCACCTCGGGATCGGACTCCAGGGCCTGCGCCATGCGACCGCCCCAGAACGAGTCCAGACCGGTGATCAGGACGCGTCGCCCCATCCGCCTCACCCGAACCAGACGCTGCGCCGCTCACGCAGCATCTCGTAGATGGTCTCTTGCATGTTGATGCGGATCTTCTCGGCCTCCTCCATGACCCGACTCTTCGAGTAGCGCTCCTGGCCGCTCGGCACGTTGAACGTCACGGGATCGAGGACCCGGAGTTTGAACTTGGCGGGGAAGTACATGGCCAGACCCAGTGGTCCGAAGAGGAGCATGTTGGCGGTCACCGGGAAGTAGGGCACCCCGATGAGCTTTGCCAGTGCGGGGAGACGGAAGACGATCGGCATGGACTCCTCGGCGCCGACCACGGCGATGGGGATCACCGGGACGCCGGCTCGCATGGCGATCTCGACGAACCCACCGCGGCCGAATCGTCGCAGCCGGTAGCGGTCTGCGTAGGTCTTGGAAGGGCCTTTGGTGCCTTCGGGGAACACCAGCGCGAGCTGGCCCTGATCACGAAGGAGGCGCAAGGCGTTGTCGGGATGCGCCGGCACGCCACCGACACGGGCCCACATGGTCCCCAACCAAGGGACCTCGCGGAAGAAGAAGTCGGCCATGCCGTAGACGGGGCGACCACGCTCGACCTCGATGCCGTGCATGATGGTCGGCGCGTCCGAGGGGATGGCTCCGGCATGGTTGGCGACGAGCAACGCACCGCCGGTCTTCGGGATCTTCTCGAGGCCTTCCCACTCGACCCGGAACCAGTTGTCGTAGAGCGGCGCGAAGAGTCGACGGGCGATGGTGCGGGTGTGCTCGGAGCGACCCCATTCGTCAACGTCCGACAACCGCGGACCCGGCGTCGGGGTGTCGTCGGTACGAGGGAGGGGGACGAGCTCAGCGCGCTGCTCGCGATGGATCGCTTCTTTGCCGGCCGTCACGAGGTCATGGTACCCGTCGGCGCGAACGGGGCCCGCTGGCAGACCCGACGGTCGGGACCGACCGGCGCGCCTCTCGGCGCTAGGGCCGGCCCGCTCCGACCATTCCCAGGTACCAGACCGGGTCGAACTCCACCACGGTGCCGGAATGGGCGGCCTGGATGATGGTGTTGGCGCCGTATGGTCCCGAGCCCACGTACATCACCACGTGGTCGATGCCATTACCTTCGAGGTCATAGAAGAGCAGGTCCCCCGGCCGGACTTGGCTGAGTTGGATGTGGGCGGACTCTTGGTACTGGATCTCGGCCGAGTGCAGCAGGTTCACGCCGGCTGCCTGCCAGGCGAGCATGGTGAGCCCCGAGCAGTCCAGGCCGCTGGCGTTGGCTCCTCCCCATTGGTACGGGACGCCGAGGTATCTCTCCGCTCCGTGCAGCGCGGCCGCTCCGGCTCCCGTCGCCACCTGGACCGCCCCGGTGCCGATGACGCCGCCGGCACCCGCGCTGGCCGAGGCCTGATTCGCCGCATTGGCGGCTTGGACCGCCGCGGCCGATCCCGCCCCGAATGTTTCTGCAACTTGTGCCGCTTGGGCTGCGGCCGCGGCGGCACGTTGCTTGGCGGCTTGAGTGGCAGCCGCAGCCGCCGCCGCGGCGGCAGCTGCCGCCTGCTCGGCGGCGCGTTGCGCGACGAGCTGAGCCAAATGGCCCTTTACCTTCGTGAGGGTTGCCTGGGTTGCGTTGGCGGCAGTTTGGGCCCCGTGCTGGGCGGTTCCGACCTGTGTCGATACGCCCGCCGCCTGTTGCTGCTGGGTGTGCAGGTCCGACTCCGTCGCGTTGAGCTGGCGCTCGCTGGCCGCGAGCTGCTTCACGGCGGTGTCGATATTGCCGATGGCTGTCTGTTGGTACTCGTCGTGCAGAGCGCTGGAGTCGGTCGGTGTCGAGAACATCGAGGTCAGCTGTCCCGAAGGGGTGTCGAACATGTATGCGTTCACGGCTGCGGTCTCGAGCGTGTGGCGAGCCGCTTCGTGTCTCTTCCTGGCGACCGCCAGGCGAGCGTCGGTGGCCGACAGTTGCGCATTGATCTGCGCCAGGTGGACGGTGGCCTGGTCGTACTGCTCGGACAGCTGCGCCAACGACTGCTGTTGCGTGGCGAATTCCGCCTCGACCGCATCGACCTGTGCCTGTGTCGAGTTGATGGCGGCGCCGGTCCCTGTCGACTGCCCTGCACCGGTCTTCGGTGTCCCGGGGGATGCCACCGCGGGTGGGGTCGCGGCCGAGCCCGCGAGGACGATCGTCGACACGAGCAGGGCCGCCCGGCGGGCGACGGTCTGAGTCCGGGCGCGCCGATACAGACCAGTCACAACAGTCACTTTGTCCACAGTAGCCAGGGCAGTCTCCAGGCGGAAGGGCCGCCCGGCTATTTGGCGATTCCTTGACCTTCTCGGGGGTTGCCTCTACCTTGCTTTGAGGGGCGGGTTCACAGAATCCGGGCTGTTCAGGCGTGGGGGGGGACCTTGGAAGGCGTGACCCGCACGACGGCCGGCGTGCTTCAGGGGCAGGCAGAAGCCGGCGTTTGGGTGTTCCGCGGTGTCGCCTATGCCCAGGTCGAGGGGGCAGAAGGTCGGTGGCGACCGGCTCAGCCCCTGAGCCCGTGGACCGGGACCCGAGTGGCATCGTCGTGGGGGCCGATCGCGCCCCAGACGCCTCCCGTCCCGGGTTTCAGCTTTGCCCACGACCCCACCGAGTCGGACGAGGACTGCCTGAATCTCAACATCTGGACACCGGGGCTCGACGACGGCCGACGGCCGGTTCTCGTGTGGCTGCACGGGGGCGGGTTCACCACCGGTACTGGTTCGAGCGCGTTGTTCGCCGGTGACCGTCTGGCCGCCAAGGGCGTCGTCGTGGTGACCATCAACTACCGCTTGGGTGCCCTCGGTCTCCTGGCCCATGCGGATCTCGAGAGTGAGGACGACCCCGGGTGGGGAAACTGGAGTCTGCGTGATCAGATCGCCGCTCTCCGGTGGGTCCGAGAGAACATCGGTGGGTTCGGTGGCGATCCCGGCAACGTCACGCTGTTCGGCGAGTCGGCCGGCGCCATGAGCATCTCGAACCTCCTCAGCGCGCCGGACGCGTTCGGTCTCTTTCATCGTGCGGTCATCCAAAGTGGTCCCCCTGCTACGGCCAGCCCACGCTGGGCTACGAGGCGCGCCGAACGGCTGGCCGGCCACCTCGGCATTCCCATCGATGCCATGGCGACGCTGCGCGACGTCCCGGTCGAGCGGTTGGTCGAGGCAACACAGCGGTTGGCCGTCGAAGCACCGGCGGACGGGGGTCTACCCCTGGCGCTGCTTCCCGTTGTCGACGGCGTTCTCCTCGAACGCCCGCCCGGAGAGCTGATCGCCGAAGGGGCCGCTGCCGCGGTTCCGATCCTTCTCGGTACCACCCGTGACGAGTGCGCGCTCTTCACGACCGCCGACCACGGCGACCCGGATGTCGACGAGACGCGGGTCGCGCGTCGATTGGCGGGGCTCGTGGGATCGGCCGGCGCGGATGTCGTCGATGCGTATCGGATGGCGCGCATCGCCCGCGGCGAGCCGGTGACGGGTCGTGATCTGTGGACCGCGGTCACCACGGACTATGTGTTCAGGCTGCCGCTGATGGCGTTGGCCGCGGCCCACGCCAAGTACCAACCCAAGACGTACTCGTACATCTTCACGTGGGAGTCCCCCTTCTTGAGCGGAATGTTCGGGTCGTGCCACGGGCTCGAGATCCCATTCGTGTTCGGGACCGTGGGCGACACGGGCGTGCAGGTCTTCACGGGCGCCGGCCCGCAGGCCGAGGCGCTCTCGGAGAAGATGCAACACGCATGGATCGCCTTCGCCCGCGACGGCGACCCGTCTTGCGACGCGGTGGGATCGTGGCCCGCCTACGACCCCGTCCGCCGACCCACCATGATCCTCGGGCCCGAGGGCGGGGTCGAGGATGACCCACGGCGCTCCGAACGGGTCATTTGGGAGGAGACCGGCACCGCTCCCATGGTGGGTCATCACCACGACTGATGTGAGACCAATGTCGGTAGGGTCACCCGGCGAGCCAGAATAGGGCCGTGAGTCGTCGAGAAATGGACCCCCATGCACCCGTGGGGGCGAACGGGAGCTCCTCGGTGGGCACGCGTCTGCCCCGGTCCCCGGTGACGGTGGCGGGAGACCCCGACGTCGAGCTCTTGCGTCCTGACGACGACGTCGAGGATCCCGAGGTCTCGATCGTGATCCCCGCCGTCAACGAGGAGTTGACGATCTCGGACTTCGTGACGTGGTGTCGCCAGGGACTGGCGGACGCCGGTGCCCGGGGCGAGATCCTCATCATCGACAGTTCCACCGACCGGACCGCCGAGCTCGCACTGGCCGGCGGTGCCCGGGTCCTGCGCACACCCAAGCGGGGCCTCGGGCGGGCATATATCGACGCCCTTCCCTTCATCCGCGGGAAATACATCGTGATGGGCGATGCGGACTGCACCTATGACTTCCGGCTCCTGGGCCGATTCGTCGACAAGCTCCGGCAAGGCGACGACTTCGCCATGGGGTCGCGCTGGCTGGGGTCGATCGAGCCGGGCTCCATGCCAGGCCTGCATCGCTATCTCGGGACCCCGGTCACCACCTGGATCCTGAACCGGCTCTACGGAAGCAGGTTCACCGACATCCATTGCGGCATGCGAGGCATCAGCCGCGATGCGCTCGAGCGCATGGGGCTCGTCTCGCAATCGTGGGAATACGCGTCGGAGATGGTGCTCAAGTCGGTGTTGATGAAACTCAGGACCAGTGAGGTCCCGGTCACGTTCTACAAGGACCGGGAGGGCCGGGTCTCGCATCACAAGCGCTCGGGGTGGTTCTCGCCGTTCCAGGCCGCCTGGATCAACCTCCGGGCCATGTTCATCTACCGAGCCGAGTTCTTCGCCTTGAAGCCCGGGCTCTTCTTCTTGATCGCCGGGCTCCTGCTCACCCTGCCCTTGAGCTTTGGATCGTTCTCCATCGGGTCGGTCACCTTCAGCCTGTATTGGATGCTTCTGGGTGTCACCCTGGCCGTCCTCGGCTTGCAGAGCTTCTGCTTCGGGGTGCTTGCCCAGGTGCTGTGCGACTACAGCGGGGAGTCGCGCGCCCGGTGGACCAGGATCTTCCGCTATACACCCACCGTCATCGCCAGCATCGTGGTGTTCTTGTTCGGGCTCGGACTCGCCGACGCGCTCGTCGTGCATTACGTCACCCACGACTTTGCCCTCCCGCCTCCTTCCGCGTTGCTCGACCATCTGGCGGTCACCGGGTCATTGCTCATGATCGTCGGTTTCACCGGATTCTGTTTCACGCTCCTCCTCTATGCCACCGGTGTCCGCTACGGAACGCCGCAGGTACCAAGGGACGAACGTGACCTCAGCTGACGCCACCAGGTCGTCGGCGTTCGGTCAGAGTGGCGACCTGTCGGTGGCGGACCGGCTCGGCATCTGGCTGTCGGGCTACCGGGTCCGCAAAGAGGTGGGTGACTTCTCGGGCAAGGCCATCGGTGACTTCGGATGCGGGTACCAGGCCCGGTTCGCACGGACGGTTCTCGGCGACGTGGCGTCGGCCACTCTGATCGACGTGGCGCTCGCACACGACCTGGGCGAGAACCCGAAGGTCCATGCCGTCGAGGGAAAGCTTCCCGAGGCCCTGAGCGACATCGCCACCGACTCCCTCGACGTGGTCATGTGCGTTTCGGTGCTCGAACACCTGTGGCATCCCGAGGTCGCCCTGGCCGAGTTCCATCGCATCTTGGCGCCCGGGGGGATCTGCGTGATCAACGTCCCGAGCTGGCTTGGCAAGCGGTTCCTCGAGCTGTCGGCGTTTCGCCTCGGGATGAGCCCGGTCGAGGAGATGGATGATCACAAGAGGTACTTCGACCCCCGCGACCTTTGGCCGTTACTCGTCCAAGCCGGCTTCTTGCCCCACGGCATCCGCTGCTACCGGCACAAGCTCGGCTTGAACACCTTTGCAGCATGTCGCAACTCGTGACGCAGCGCCGCCGCGACTTTGGATGGGGTGCGTGGCGGGCGATCGTCGGCGCGGGAATTGCCTCGGGGGTGTAGCCCAATCGGCAGAGGCAGGACGCTTAAAACGTCCCCAGTGAGGGTTCGAGTCCCTCCGCCCCCACGAATGTCCGGCTGGCTCCGAACGAGCGACCGGCGCGCGCCGCGTCAGCTCGTGTGAAGGTTCACGGACAGGACGACTGGGTCGTGACCTTGTCGAGGGTCACCTTGTCGAGCGCGTCGGCGAGTGCTTCGAGTTGCTTGCGGCTCAGGCGGTCCACGAAGTGCCGGCGCACCTGCTCGACGTGGTCAGGTGCAGCCGCTTGGAGCCGAGTGTGTCCGGCCGGCGTGAGCACTGCGAAGGCGCCACGGCGATCGGTGGGGCAGCGATGGCGTTCCACCAGGCCCGTGGCCACCAGTCCGTCGAGGCGCCGGGTGAGGCCACTCGGCGACAGGAGGAGTCGGTCGGCCAGTTCGCTCATGCGCATGCGGCCGTCTTCTTCTTCGGAGAGCTGGACGAGGACCCCATAGTCCGTCACCGACATGCCCTGGGATGCCTGGAGCTCGGCGTCGAGCCTGGCGAGCAGACGGGCGTGGGCCCGCAGCAGCGACCGCCATGCATGCATTTCGACGTCATCGAGCCAGGGAGTGGCGCGTGTCGTGGACATAAGTCCAGCGTACCGGACCAACCAGTGGTTGCGCTCGCAATTACTGGGGAATCCGGGGAATCCCGAAGGCGGCCGCCACCCGGCTCTCGTAGCGTGAGCGGTCGATGGCACCTGATCCGACCACCCTGCCCGGGTTGCTGGCCGACCTCGAGGCCGAGCACACCGACCTCGAGGGCCTGCTCGTTCCCCTCGACGAGGCATCGTGGGGAACCCTCACGCCGGCGGACGGATGGGCGGTACGTGACCAGGTGAGCCACCTGGCCTTCTTCGACGACGCCGCCACCATGGCGATCCTCGATCCGACCGCCTTCACGACCATGGCCGAGGCGGCGATGGCGGCCGGAGGCGATCCGATGGAGGAGCACCTGGTCCGTGGTCGGGCCATGGAGGGCCGGGCCGTGCTGGCGTGGTGGCAGGGCTCTCGACGGGCCATGGCGAGCGCGGCCGAGGGGCTCGACCCCCACGATCGGGTCCCGTGGTTCGGCCCCCCCATGGGAACGTTGTCGTTCGTCTCGGCGCGCCTCATGGAGACGTGGGCCCATGGCCAGGATGTGGCCGACGCCCTCGGTGTCACCCGCGTGCCGACGGCACGACTCCGTCATATCGCCCATCTCGGAGTGCGGGCCCGACCGTTCTCGTACGTCGTCCACGGGCTCGAGGTGCCTCCCGAGCCCGTCCATGTCGAGCTGACGGGGCCTTCGGGAGAACGTTGGGCATGGGACGCCGGTGTGTCGTCCGAGCTCGTCTCGGGTTCGGCGCTCGACTTCTGTCTTGTCGTCACCCAGCGCCGCCACCTGGCCGACACGGGGTTGAGGGTGCAGGGACCGGCGGCCGCGCAATGGCTCTCGATCGCCCAGGCGTTCGCCGGGCCTCCCGGGAACGGGCGACCGCCGGGGCGTGTCGAGGGGCCGTCGCCGGCTCCTCGTTAGGACCGCTCAGCTCGGAGAAGGAGGGATCTCGCTGCTGGTGGCGCTCCCGGTGAGCACGGTGTCTTCGGTGCCGTCTGGGTGCTCAGGTGGGGACGCGCCGGCGCGTTGGCGACGACGCAGGAAGAACATCACGACGAGGCCGGCTACGAACAGTGCCAAGCCGGCGATCTGGACGAGCACCGAGCCCAGATGGCCGATCTCCCCCAGCCAGAGGCGCTCCTCGTAGAAGCGGGTCAGTCCCCACAGCGCCATCGTGGCGGCGAGGACGAAGCCGACAGGGCGGTCGCGGTAGTAGCGCTCGATCAGCAAGAGCACTCCGAAGATGATGAAGCTGTCGACGGCTTGGAGGATCGGTACCGGAAGGCGTTTGCCGACCTGGCCCGCGTAGTACATGCCGAACCATTCGTTGGTCCGATGTCCGCCTCCCGCCACCATTAGCTGGGGACCGAGCAGACGACCCACACCCCACGCCGCCATGAGCACGGGGGCCACGATGTCCAGGGCGCGCATGATGGTCAGGTCGGGACAGCGACGACGGGCGAGGATCAAGCCCGTGGGCACGCCGCCCAACAGCCCTCCGAACGAGGAGAGCCCGCCCTGCCACACCTGGAGGATCTGACCCGGGTCGGCCTTGTACGTCGAGAAGTTCGCCAGCACGTGCAGAAGGCGGGCGCCGACGATCGAAGCGATCACGATCCAGATGAAGACACCTGTGAACCACTCGGTGGGATATCCGTTCGAACGCAACCGACGCTCGAAGTACCGGTAGGCGAACCAGAACGTGACGGCCAGCCCGATGCCGTAGGTGTGGATGACGATGGGCAGTGGCCCGAGGTGGAAGGCGACGGGGATGGGCTTCACGGCGGTCCTCGAGTGATGGGCGGGCCCCGCGGGCCCCACCTCGCTCAGCGTAGCCCCGAAGGTCCGGGTTCCTTCGTCGCACGGCGCCGGCCGAACTGCTTCACCCTGTTCGACGCGCTCAGAAGCCCCCCATTAGCGTCGGCGCCGCGTCCCGCCGTGGCCGGCGGGTCCGCATCGAGGAGGGTTGGCATGGGAGCGCTTGAGGGCAAGATCGCCATCGTGACGGGCGGTGCCTCGGGGATCGGCCTCGCCAGCAGCAGGAGGCTCAGCGCCGAGGGAGCCACCGTGGTCGTGGTCGACGCCAACGGCGCGGGAGCACAGAAGGCAGTGTCGGAGCTCGGTGGCGTCGCGGTCCAGGCCGACGTGGGCAACGTCGATGACTGGTCCCGCATCCTCGACGCGGCACGCCCCTTGGGAGGCGTCGACATCGCATTTCTCAACGCCGGTGTCACCACCGGCGAGGAGGACATCACGAAGGTGACCGACGAGCAGTACCGGCGGATCATGGCTGTGAACGTCGACGGCATCGTGTTCGGCACGCGGGCCGTGGTACCCGAGCTCGTGGCGCGTGGCGGGGGAGCGGTGGTGGCGACGTCGTCGTTGGCGGGCATCGTCGCCTTCTCGGGCGATCCGATGTACACGCTGACCAAGCATGCGGTCGTCGGTTTCGTCCGCTCGGTGGCGCCGCGACTGATCGAGCAGCACATCACGATCAACGCCATCTGCCCGGGTCTGGTGGACACACCGCTCATCGACGGCCAAATCCGCGACAGTCTGGCCGGGGTCGGGTTCCCTCTCATCGCGCCCGAGGACGTGGCCGAGGCGGTGCTGGGCTGTGTCCTCGGATCAGAGACCGGTCAGGCGATGGTGGTGCAGCTCGGACGCGAAGCGGTCGCCTATCGATTCGGTCGTCCGCCCGGCCCCCGCGCTCCGGGCGTGGAGGGCAGGATCCCTCCCGAATGGCTGGCCGATACCGGCCCGGCGGCGCCAAAGCCCGCGGGCTGAAGGCAGGGTTCCCCGCCGGCGCCTGTCGACCTCTCGGTCAGGGCCTCCCCGCGCCGACGAGCCCGCTCGTCCAGATCCCGGTGATCTGGATGTTGGTGCCCGTCTCCATCGCCTGGACCATCTCCCCGGGGCCCACGTACATCGTGACGTGCCCGATGGTGTTGCCTTCCCGGTAGAAGAGCAGGTCACCAGGCTGGAGGTCTGACAACGGGACGTGGGTCAGTTCGGAGAACTGGTCCGAGGCGGAATGAGACAGCGAGACCCCGGCGTGCGACCACGCCCACATGGTCAGCCCCGAGCAATCGAAACCGACCCCGGGTGAGGCACCTGCCCAGACATAGGGGACGCCGATCTGGGACTCGGCCGCGGCGACTGCTTCGGCTCCCCCTCCGCCGGGCACGGCGGGAACGGGATGCAGGCCGCCGTTGTCATTGAATCGGTGCGACGCCGCGACCCGTGCCTGGAAGGCCGCAGCCTCCGCTGCCGCCTGCGCGGCCTGGCGTTGGGCTACCAACGTGGCGATGTGACCTTTGAGCTTCGAGAGAGTCGCCTGCTGGTTGGCGAGCTCGGACTGTGCGCCCTGTTTGGCGCTCTGCGCGGCGGCGAGGGTGGATCGAGCCTGGGACCGTGTCGTCTCGAGCGCGCTCTGCTGCGCGCTCAGCACGCTCTCGGACTGATTCAGACGGTCGATCGCCCCTGACACGCTCTGGCTCGCCACCTGTTGGTATTCCTGCACCGCCGCGGCCCGCTCTCCGCCCGGCGCGAACAACTGCTCGAGGTTGTCGTTCGTATTCCCCGACGTGTAGTTCTCGATGGCCAGTTGCTGCAGGTCGGCGCGAGCCGATCCCACCTGTGTCTTGGTCTGGGCGATCTGCGCCTGGGTCTGGCTCACCTGCTGCTCGAGTTGCTGGACCCGGATCTGGTCCTGGTCGTACTGCTCCGAAAGCGTGGCGAGTTGGGCACCTTGGGCTTGGATCTGCGCCGCGATCTGGGCAGCCTGCGCCTGGGCGCTCGCCACCTGATCGGCGGAGGCGGACCGCGTCGTTGCCAACGCCGGTCCCGCGATGAAGGCGACGGCGACGACCGCCGAAACGAGTCGACTGCATCGGGGGGACCGCCGGGCCCGCCGACCCGACCGTGCCTTCGAGTAGTGCTCGAGGCATGTCACAACAGCCTCGTGTCTATCAATTGCGGGTAGGCGGGGCAAGCATTTGGCGAGTTTGTGCTCAGCCAGGCGCGAATCGGCGTGAAGAGGGTGGCGTCGTCTCTGTGTCGTGACGCCATTAGCGTCGCGAGTGTGCATCCCATCGAGAGGCTGCGGTACGTGGCGCGCGCGGGATGGGCGCCGCCGGCCGTTCTGGCCGCGGAGGCGGCGTGGGCGCTCGGCGACCTGGCGCGGCACGAGAGTTCGGCCGTTCTGCCCGCGTGTCGGCGCCTGCTCGACCGCCATCCCGGCTGCGGGCCGCTGTGGTGGGTGGCAGCCCGCATGCTGACCGCAGGAGATGCTGCGGAAGAGGCCGAGCGCTGCGTCGACCTGCTCGAGTCCGATCCGACGTCCGATCTCTTACACGAAGACCTTTCCGGCCAGATCCGACCGGTCCGCCACGGGGGTGTGGGTGATGTCGCCAGTGCGGACGTGGTCGTCGTCGAGGTGGACGCCATCGGCCCCGGGGGAGCGGTTCTCGATGCCGACGACATCGGCCTGATCGAGGCGGCTCGTGCCGTGGGAGTGCCGGTGTGGGCCGAGGGCGGGGTCGGACGGGTGATGCCTCCCAAGCTGTGGGACGCCATGGTCCGTCGCATCGACGGGTCTCACGTCGCCCGGTCCGGCGTGGTCGTGGATCTCGACGGGATCGTGCGTGTGGCGGGCCCGGTCGGTGTTCAGGACCTGCCCGTCGCTCTGGCCTCCAGCGACTGCCCCGAGCCGGGAGAGCTGATGGCGCGTTGGTGAGAGGTTGATCGACGATCGACCTCGGCGATGTATAGGGTCGGCACCCATGGGCGAGATGATCAATTTTCCGAGCAATGGGTCCGAGGGTCAGGGATATCTGGCGGTGCCGCCGTCGGGCGAAGGTCCCGGCGTGATCGTGATCCAGGAGTGGTGGGGCCTCGTGCCGCACATCGAGGACGTCTGCGACCGGTTCGCGGCGGAGGGCTTCGTCGCTCTTGCTCCGGACCTGTACCGGGGAACGAAGGTCTCCGAGCCCGACGAGGCGGGTAAGGAGATGATGGCCTTGCAGCTCGACCGGGCCGCCAGGGACATGTCGGGCGCTGTCGACGAGGTCGTGCGGCGGGCGTCGGGTGACAAGGTCGGAGTCGTCGGGTTCTGCATGGGCGGTGGTCTTGCACTCGTGCTCGCCACGCAGCGCCCTGACGCGGTGGCCGCATGCGTGTCGTTCTACGGGCTGATTCCATGGCCCGACGCCCAGCCCGACTTCTCCAAGCTCTCGGCGGCCGTGCTCGTACACGTGGCGGGCAACGACGAGTACTTCTCGCCGGAGGCGGCGCATGTCCTCGAGGAGGAGCTGCGCCGGTTGGGCAAGGCGGCCGAGTTCCACGTCTATGACGACACGGAGCACGCGTTCTTCAACGACAGCCGGCCCGAGGTGCACGACGCCGGCGCCTCGGCCACGGCGTGGACACGCACGATCGACTTCTTTCACAACCGCCTCGGGTGACTCCGGGCGCCGACGAGGCGGGCGGTGCCGTCGGCCGGTACCTCCTCCTGGGCCTCGGGACGGGCCGCCACATCGAGGGATTGGTCGACGCGTACTACGGCCCGCCTGCGCTCGCCGAGCGCGTCGCCGCGACACCGCCTGTCGATCCTCGCCGCCTCGTCGAAGAGGGCCGCGCCCTGATCGCGGTCTTGGACGCAGGGGGGCCTCTCGGAGGCGAGGTCGGAACTGAGTCGGTCCCCGAGTCCGGGAGTGCCCGTCGTCGGCGGTGGCTGCGGGCCCAGACCGTGGGACTCCTCACGACGGCGCGCCGGCTGGCGGGCGAGACCATCGGGTACGAGGAGGAGGTGGAGTCGTGCTACGGGGTGCGACCCCGACCGGTGCCCGACGAGGAGTTGGCGGCCGCGCATCGACGACTCGAAGAAGCCGTCCCCGGTTCGGGGCCGCTCGGGGAACGCCTGATCGCGTGGCGAGAATCGCACGCCGTGCCCGCCGACCGGCTGCCCGCCGCCATCGACTCGTTGGCCGAGGACCTGCGCGAGCGGACGCAGCGTCTGTTCGGGTTGCCCGAGGGTGAGCACATCGAGTTCGAGCTCGTCACCGACAAGCCCTGGTCGGGCTTCAACACCTATCTCGGCGGGTTGCGTTCCAGGGTTTCGGTCAACACCGACCTCCCTGTGCTGTCGACGTCGTTGGCGCACCTCGTCGCGCACGAGGCGTATCCCGGCCATCACACCGAGCATTGCCGGAAGGAGGTGGGTCTGGTCCGGAGCCGACAGTGGCTCGAAGAGACCATCTTCCTCGTGGGCACTCCCCAGTGCCTCATCGCCGAAGGCCTCGCCGACCTCGGCCTCGAGGTCGTTCTGGGCCCGAGACCTGAACCGGTCGTGTCGGAGCATCTCCGACCCCTCGGCATCCGCTACGACACCGAGGTCATCGCAGCCGTGGCCGAGGCCAGTGAGGCGTTGGGTGCGGTCCGAGCCAATGCCGCTTGGAGGCTCCACGCCGAGGGTGCGGATCCCGAGACGGTCGTCGCCGAGGTGGCCCGCTGGGCCCTGCTGCCGCGCGCACGAGCCGCCAAGGCGGTGGAGTTCTTGCTCCACCCCACGTGGCGCGCCTACATCACCTGCTACGTCGACGGTCTGCGCCTGTGCCGCCGGTTCGTGGCCGGAGACCCCATACGCTTCGCCGAGCTCCTGAGCGAGCAGCTCGTCCCCGCCGACCTGGCCGCGTAGAGCGCCGATGGCGGGGCCCGGACGGGCTCGCGCCGAAAAGGATCGATCACCGTGGAGGTTGGGGAGAGGGCACCGGTAACATGCGACGCATGTCACAACGCAGCCGGAACCTTCCCCGCCGATCCTGCTTCTCCACGCCGGGCTCGAACGAGCGCTTCCTCGAAAAGGCGCCGACGGTGCCCGCCGACATGTCGTTCCTCGACCTCGAGGACTCGGTCGCACCCCTCGAGAAGGACTCGGCGCGAGCCAAGGTCGTCGAGGCCATCCGCAAGCAATCCTGGGACGACCGTGTCCTGTGTGTTCGCATCAACGCGTGGGACACCGAGTGGACCTACGGCGACGTCATCGAGGTGGTGGGCAACTCCGGTGAGCGTCTCGACGAGGTCATGCTCCCCAAAGTGCAATCCGCGGCCGAGGTGGTGGCGCTCGACCTGCTGCTCACGCAGGTCGAGAAGAGAAGCGGTCTGCCGGTCGGCCACATCGGCATCGAGGCCCAGATCGAGACCACACGCGGTCTCATCAACGTGGACGAGATCTGCGCCGCGTCTCCTCGTCTGGAGACCATCATCTTCGGGCCCGCCGACTTCGCAGCCTCGATGGAGATGCCGGTGTTGACCGGTGGTGTCCAGATCCCCGAGTACCCCGGCGACCACTTCCACTACGTGTTCAGTCGGATCCTCATGGCGGGCAGGGCGAACGGCCTGCAAGTCATCGACGGCCCGTATCTGCGGATCAAGGACATGGACGGGCTGCGCGACTTCGCCCAGCGCACACGCGTCCTCGGCTACGACGGCAAGTGGGCGCTCACCCCCGATCAGGTGGCGGTGCTCAACGAGCTCTACTCACCCACACAAGAGCAATTCGACCACGCGTGGAACATCCTCGACGCCTATCAGAAGGCGACCGAGGACGACCGCAAGGGTGCGGTCATGTTCGGTGACGAGATGATCGACGAGGCCAGTCGCAAGATGGCCACGAAGTTCGTCTTCCGCGGCGAGCGCGCCGGGTTGAGTCGCTCGAAGGACTAAGCGCTCGCCGCCTGCTCCACCAGCCGACGCGCGACCACCTTGAGCGCCAACGTCTCGTCGGCCCCCTCGAAGATCGAGAGGACCCGCGCGTCGACGAAGTATCGGCTCACGGGGAACTCCTCGGCGTAGCCCATGCCGCCGTGGATCTGCATGGCCTCGCGCGTCACCCACTCGGCGGCGCGGCAGACATAGGCCTTGAGCATCGAGGCCTCGAGGGTTCCTTCGCCCTTCGCCATGAGCCGAGCCACCTGGTACGCGAACTGACGGGCGACCTGGATGAGCACCGCCATACGGGTCAGCTTGGCCTGGGTGAGCTGGTAGCCGGCGATGGGCCGGCCGAAGACGACACGGTTGGTGGCATACGCCGAGGCCGCTTCGTACGCGGCCTGCATGACGCCGAGAGCCCGGGCCGCGGTCTGGAGACGGCCGTTCTCGAAACCCGCCATCTGGAAGTAGAAGCCTCGGCCCACCCCGTCATCGCCGCCGACGAGGTTGGCCGAGGGGACGAACCAGTTCTCGAAGGCGATCTCGTAGGAATGCATGCCCCGATACCCGAGCGTGTCGATGGGTCGACCCTCCATCCGGCCCGGAGGATCGTCTCGAGAGTCGGAGCTCGGGTCCTGGGTGAAGAGAAATCCCTCGCCGTCGCCGCGGGGCTTCTCCACGATGAACAGCGAGAGGCCCCGGTGGGCCTTGGAGCGGTCGGGGTCGGTACGGGCCAACAGCATGAGCACGTCGGCTCGGGCCGCGAACGTGCACCACGTCTTCACCCCGTTCACCAACCATCCCCCCGAGGTACGTGACGCCGCGGTGACGATGGCGGCCACGTCGGAGCCGAAGTCCGGCTCGGTGACTGCAACCGCGTTCATCACGTCTCCCGACGCCAGCCTCGGCAGCCACATCTGCTTCTGCTCGTCGGTGCCACCTGCCACGAGGGCACGGCTCAGGATCTCGGGACGGGTGATCAGCGAGCCCCCGGCGCCGAGCGAGCCCCAGGACAATTCCTCGGTGGCCACCACCATCCCCATGTAGTCACTGGCACCCCCGGTGGCGAAACCGCCGTATTCCTCGGGAATCGACAACCCCAGCGCACCCATCTCCGCGAGCCCGGTGATGATCTCCTCGGGGATGTCCGCGTTGGCGCGGTGGATGTGCTCGGCGTGGGGACGGATCTGTTCGACAGCGAAGCGGTGGAACGTCTCGCGCACGAGCTCGAAGTCGGGATCGAGACGACGGTCTCCCTCCGTCCCGACGAGCGAGGCGAGGTAGCCGGGTTCGCGGAAGGTGCTCAGAAAACCCCGCGCCCCTTCGAGCCATTCCGGCGTGGTGGCGAAGGCGCCCTCACGACCGACGATGCGAGCAGCCAGGTCAGCGAGGGCGTCGGCCACGAAGGCGCAGGCGATGTGCGCCTCGTCGGTGCCCGTGGCGCCGTAGGCGAGGGCGGCCTCTGCGGCCCGCACGCCCGCGGCGACATGGGCGAGGTCATAGGCCACCACCTGATCGACGTCGGGCCCACCCGCGGCTGCCAACCGTTTGGCGGCCCCGCTCACCACCGACGAGGCCATCGCCACCGCGGCTGCGGCGGCGTCGAGGTCCGGGCTCGGAGAATCGGTGGCAGGTCTCGAGCTCATCGATCCCCCTCGAGATGGTCCGGGACGCGGCCGAGCACGGTGACGAGAGGAGGGAGCACGACGGGGTCGTCACCGGGATCCACGTCGGTGAGCGAACCCAGGTACTCGGTGACCGGCCCGGGGCCCACTCCGGCGGGCGCCTCTGCCCAGGCATCGACGATGTCGAGGCCGGCGTCTCGAACGAGGGCGGGCAAGAGCGCCCCGATGTCGGGATGCCGCGCCCGGGGCATGGACAGCGCCACGCCACCGACCCGACCGGCCGAGGTGATGGGCTCTTGGGCCACGACCCATCCTCCGGGTCGCACGGCCTGGCGCATGCGGTACAGCACGACTGCCGGATCGACGACGTGCATCAACAGGAAGCGGCAGAACGCCAGATCGACTGCTTCAGGAAGGAGCAAGTCCTCTCCGGCCTGGGTGATGGCGAGCACCTGACTGAACGTGGCCGCCGCCGAGGCGACCTCGTCCCGGGCGCGTGGATCGCTGTCGACGGCATAGACGCGTCCTTCGTGGCCCACGATCTCGGCCAGTGCCACAGACACGTCCCCGCCGCCGGCGCCGACGTCCACGCACCGCCACCCGGGCGCGACGGCGAGACGGTCGAGCGCCGTAGCCAGCGGGCGCCGATAGACATCGTCGCGCAGGGCGTTCGGCACGGGCCAAGACGCTACTGGCTGTAGCCTGCCGAGCGTGAAGGTCACGATGCTCTTGTGTGACGCTGCGCAGGTCGCCGACGGGAAGCTCTTCGTGCTGGGCGGAGGTTGGTCGCTGACGGGACCCGACCCCATGCCCTCGGGCATCGCACTGAAGATCGACGTGGGCTGGCACGAGGCCGATCAGGTGCACCATTGGGAGCTCTACCTCGAAGACGCCGACGGCCGGCCGGTGATGGTGGACACGCCCGACGGGACCCACCCGGTCGAGGTGCGCGGCGAGTTCAACGTCGTGCGTCCCACCACCGTCCCCCTGGGGACACCCATCGATGTGGCGTTGGCGGTCAACCTGGGCCCCCTACCCCTCGAGCCCGGCAACCGCTACACGTGGCGCCTCTCGATCGGCGGCGAGTCCGAGGCGGACTGGGCACTGGGGTTCACCACGCGTCCGCGGGTGGTGCCATGACCACCTACGACCGACCCTTCGGGCGGTACTTCGAGGACTTCGAGCCCGGAGACGTCTACCGCCACTGGCCGGGCAAGACCGTCACGGAGTACGACGACCACCTCTTCTGCATGATCACCATGAACCATCACCCGCTGCACACCAACGAGTGGTTCGCCCAACACGAGACGGTGCACGGCAAGAACGTGGTGGTCGGCAATCTCGTGTACTCGCTCGTGTTGGGGATGAGTGTGCCCGACGTGAGCGGATCGTGCATCGCCAACCTCGAGGTCGAGTCGCTCGTGCACCGGAACCCGACCTTTCACGGCGACACCATCTATGCCGAGACGCGCGTCATCGAAAAGGTGGAGTCGTCGTCCAAGCCCGACCGGGGCATCGTCACGGTGGAGTCCAAGGGCTTCAACCAGCGCGGCGAGGAGATCTGCTTCTTCCGCCGGAAGTTGATGGTGTGGAAGCGCGAGTCTGCGCCGGCACGCCGCCGTCCCTACGGGGACGACGTCTGGGATTGAACACCGCACCCCGAGGCCCGGAGCTGCGGCGCATCCGCCGCGCCGTCCTCGGCGTGGGCCGGTCCGGGCTGCGCCCGTTCCCGTGGCGAGAGACCCGTGATCCCTGGGCGGTGCTCGTCAGCGAGGTGATGCTCCAGCAGACCCAGGCCCCGCGCGTCGTGGGCCCGTACGTCGGCTTCCTCGCTCGGTTTCCGACCGTGTCGGCCTGCGCCGATGCCGGGCTCGGCCCGGTGCTCGAGGCGTGGGCGGGGCTCGGCTACAACCGTCGTGCCCGTGCTCTTCACCGGGCCGCTCGAGCCATCGTCGACCTCCACGACGGGGTCGTTCCCGCTGACCTTCGGGCCCTGCAAGCGTTGCCGGGCGTCGGGGCCTACACCGCCAGGGCAGTCCTCGTGTTCGCCTACGAGCACCACCAGGCGGTGGTGGACGTCAACGTGGCGAGGGTGTTGACGCGGGCGATGGCCGGGGTGCCGCTCGCCCCGGGCGCGGTCCAGACATTGGCGGACTCGCTGGTGCCGCGAGGGGGAGCGTGGCACTGGAACCAGGCGCTCATGGACATCGGGGCCGTCGTGTGCACCGCCCGCGTCCCGGCGTGCGGTCGATGTCCGCTGGCGCGGGGCTGCGTCTGGTTCAATGCCACCGACACCACGCCCGACCCCGCACCCGCCGCGTCGCGCCAGACCCGCTTCGAGGGCTCTGACCGCCAGGGGCGGGGACGCCTGGTCGACGCGCTGCGATCAGGCCCGGTCCCCCCGAGCCGGCTGCGCGCCGTCTGCGGCTGGCCCGAAGACCCCCAACGCGCCCGACGCGTCGCGGACGGTCTCGTCGCCGACGGACTGGCTCGACGGGCGCCGGGGAACGTCTTGGTCCTCCCGTGACTCAGTCTTCGAGAAAGCGCGTGACATGCGCACCGACGACATCGGGTTGTTCGAGGTGAAGGAAATGTCCGGCGTGCTCGACGGTCACCCATTCCGAACCCTCTGACAGCACCGACCCCACATCGCCGATGGCATCAAGGCCCATGCACCCGTCGTCGGCGCCGTGCAGGTACATCGTGGGTTGACCTGGAGTGGACGCCGAGGCCACCTGAGCCTCCTCATACGCGGGGCTGTGCAGGGCCGGGTTGAACAAGGCCCGGTAGTACCCGATGGCGGCGGAGAGGTTGGCCGGATCCGCCAGGGACTCCTTCACCTTGGCGAGGTCCCAAGAGCCGTCGTAGCCCGGTGACCAGTCCGCCCAGAGGTTGTCGAGGAACTCGTGACCCGGCGTGCTCAGTGCCATCTCGGCGACGGGCGTCTGGAACACGAAGATGTAGAAGCTGCGCTTCATCTGTCTGTAGGTGAGAAACGACGGCAGGGACGCGGCCAGGGGCGGGACGGCCATGGTGACGACGCGCCGCCACCGGTCCGGATGCAGTGTCGCTGCTCCGTAGCTGGCGTAGGCACCCCAATCGTGGCCCACCAGCACGGCCCGGTCGTCTCCCCCGAGGGCGTCGTGGATCCCCGACGCGTCGGCGGCGAGGGCGCCCACCTGATAGGTCCCGTCCTCGGGTATCCCCGTGGGCGCGATCCCCCTCATCCATGGCGCCACGACGTGGTACCCGGCCTCGGCCAGCCTGGGCATGAGGTGGCGCCACGAGTAGGCGGTGTCGGGGAATCCGTGCAGACACAGCGCCAAGGGGCCCCGGGGCGAGCCCGACTCAAGGTATGAGAACTCGATGCCGTTGACATGTACTGCGCTCTGCTGCATCGACGCAGAGTAGTGTCGCCCCCGCAGGGCCCTCCTCGGCTCCAAGCCGACCGGAGCCACGTCGGCGGCGAGATCCACCGGTGCCGGTGGAGGGAGTCTGAGGGGGAGGGGGTCGTCCGCTGCGAGTCACATTCTTCGGCGTGAGGGGCTCGTGTCCGTGTTCGGGCGAGCAGTACGTCCGTTACGGCGGCAACACCGCGTGTGTGGCCGTCGAGATCGGAGACGAGCCACCCATCATCCTCGACCTGGGGACGGGACTGCGCCCGCTCGGCCACGCCCTCGAGGACCGGTACGGCCTCGGCCATCCGGTCGAGGTCACCGCCTTCCTCACGCATCTCCATTGGGACCACATCATCGGCCTTCCGTTCTGCACGCCGATGCTGCGCGAAGGCGGCCGGATGGACGTGTTCGGCCCACCCCAGGACGGTGGTTCGCTCCACGACATCATCGACCGGGTGGTCAAACCCCCGTTCTTCCCCGTCCAGGTGAAAGAGCTTCAGGGCAAGATCGAGTTCTACGAGGTGACCGACGACGTCATCCCGGTCGGGTCGGCGAAGGTCCTGGTGCGCCAAGTACCCCATGTCGGGACCACGCTCGGGTTCCGCATCGAGGCCGGAGACGCTGCGGTGGCCTTTGTGAGCGATCACCAGGCTCCCGACGACCGCTCCCAAGTCGACGCCGCGGTGCTCGAGCTGTGCGATGGAGCCGATCTGGTCATCCACGACGCCCAGTACACCGAGGAGGAGTACCGGGCCAAGGCCACGTGGGGCCACTCCACGGTGGGCTACGCCGCGCACGTCGCCGCCGAGGCCGGAGCCCGTCAATTGGCGTTGTTCCACCACGATCCTCGTCACACCGACGACGACATCGACCGACTGCTCGCCGAGGCTCAGGCGACCGACGACGCCCGCCGTCTCGACGGCGTGCTCGCCGCCAGGGAAGGATTGACGATCGACCTCGGCCGCTCCTGACCACCTCAGGCCGCCACCCGGGGAAGACGAGGCCCGAGGACGACGAGGGGACGTGATGGCTGAGGTGACAGGGACGCCGTTCGATTCGGCGCGCTTTCGAGAGGTGCTCGGGCATTTCGCCACCGGCGTCACGATCGTCACGGCGATGGAGGGTGACGAGCCCGTCGGTTTCACCTGCCAGGCCTTCTCGTCGTTGTCGCTCGACCCCCCGCTGGTGGCGCTCGCTCCGGGGAAGAACTCCACGAGCTGGCCACGAATCGCCGCCGCCGGGTCGTTCTGCGTCAACATCCTGTCCGAGGACCAGGAGGCGCTCAGCCGTGACTTCGCTGTTTCGGGTGGCGACAAGTTCACCGGGGTGGGATGGCACCCGGCCGCGAACGGCGCCCCCGTGCTCGACGGCGCCCTGGCCTGGGTGGAGTGCGAGTTCGAACTGGCCCACGACGCCGGCGACCACGAGCTCGTCATCGGTCGGGTCAGGGAGATGGGCGTGAGCCGGGGTCGGCCCCTCGTCTACTACCGGGGCGGCTTCGGGCGTTTCGAGCCCTAGCCTCGGCGGGGCTCGTTCCCATCCACGTCGATCCGATCGGGGCGCGGCGATTAGCCTCGCCGGATGCCCAGCATCAACCCTTCTGACGCAATTGTCGACGTGGTCACCGTTGAGGCCGACGTCCATGGCGACGAGCGAGGCCGGTTCGTCGAGACCTACCGCCGGTCGTGGTTCCCTCTCGGTCGCGAGATGGTCCAGGGGAACCGATCCGAGAAGCAGGCCGGCGCCGTCGTCGGCCTGCACTACCACCTCCACCAGGCGGACTACTGGTACGTGCTGCGTGGGACCGCTCGGGTCGTCCTGCACGACCTCCGTGTCGGGTCCCCGACCGAAGGGGTCACGCTGGCACTCGACCTCGACGGAGATCGTGACAACGGCGTGTTCATCCCCCCCGGTGTCGCCCACGGGTTCGCGTCGCTCACCGACGTGCTTCTGTGGTACCTGGTCGACAACTACTACAACCCCAATGACGAGCTGGGGGTGGCCTGGGACGATCCCGAGATCGCGGCTCGATGGGGAATCGAGACGCCGGTGCTCTCGGCGCGCGATCAATCCAATCCCCGTCGGGCCGAGCTCGACTCTTCGGTGCGGCCTCGGTACGGCCTCCGCACGTAGAGAGGAACGGGACCGGTGACCGGCGCCTGCAACCCGAGCCGTCCTGCGTCACCGTGACGCGCTGACCGGCTGGACTCAGGCGCCGGGAACCGGCACGCTGGCTGGCGTGGACGAGTCGCAGCAGTGGGTGGAGTTCGGACGCTGGCTCGTCGAGCAGCGCGAGGAGCGCGGACTTCGCCGGCGCGACGCCGCCCGACGAGCCAAGGTCTCCGAGAGCTTGTGGCGCGATCTCGAGACCGGCCGCAAGGAGGCCATCGGCGCAATCCGTCTCCTTCCCAATCCGAGCGCGGAAGTCCTCGAGCGGGTGGCCGGTGCGCTGGAGCTCCCCTTGGAGGACGTCCTGGCCCGGATCGGCCGCCCGACCCGTCCGGCCCGGCCGTCGGCCGGCCCGTCCTCCCACGCTTCTCGGAACGAAGACGACGGCTCACTCCTGGCGGTGAAGCTGCGACGGCTCTCCGACCGCGACCGTGCGCTCGTCGAGCGCGTCGTCGACGCCATGCTCGAGCTCGAGCACGATCACCGCGGCTGAGCGCCCCCGATGCGCTTCGGTATTTTCTACGAGTTCCAATTGCCCCGTCCGTGGGGGCACGACGACGAGCACCGCCTCCTCAAAGAGGCCCTCGAACAGGTCGAGCTGGCTGATCGACTGGGCTTCGATTACGTCTGGGAAGTCGAACACCATTTCCTCGAGGAGTACTCCCACTCCTCGGCACCCGAGGTCTTCTTGGCTGCCGCCAGCCAGCGCACCAGTCGCATCCGGCTCGGGCACGGCATCGTGCAGATGCCCATGGGGTTCAACCACCCCGCCCGGGTGGCCGAACGGGTCGCCACCCTCGACCTCGTGTCCGATGGGCGCGTGGAATTCGGCACCGGGGAGTCGAGCTCGGAGGCAGAACTGGGTGGGTACGGTGTCGAGCGGGCCACCAAGCGCGAACAGTGGCGCGAAGCCATCGACGTCGTCACGCGGCTTATGGTCGAAGAACCATTTGCCGGGTACGACGGTCGGTTCGTGCACATGCCGCCGAGGAACTTGGTGCCCAAGCCTCTGCAACGGCCCCATCCTCCGCTGTGGGTGGCGTGCAGCCGCCGCGACACGATCCATCTGGCGGCCACCTTGGGGATCGGGGCGTTGACGTTTTCGTTCGTCGAGGCCGCCGAGGCCAGGTCCTGGGTCGAGGACTACTACACGACGATCGCGTCTCAGGAATGCATTCCCGCCGGGTTCGCGGTGAACCCCAACCTGGCATGCGTCCTTCCGCTCATGTGTCACGCCGATGAGTCAACCGCCATCGACCGAGGTCTCGACGGCAGTCACTTCTTCGGGTACTCACTCGGGCACTACTACGTGTTCGGCATGCACAAGCCCGGTGTGACCGACGTGTGGCAGGAGTTCCTGGAGAACCGAGATCGGTTCGGCTTCAGTCGTGCCGTCGCGGCCCAGACCGGCCAGCAATTGGGCGCCCAGCTCATGGAGCAAGGCCTCGGGTCATTGCGCGGAGCGGTGGGGACTCCGTCACAGATCACGGCTCTGGTGCGTCAGTACGAAGCCGTCGGTGTCGATCAGTTGATCTTCGTCAGCCAGGCGGGGCGGAACCGTCACGAGCACATCTGCGAGTCGCTCGAATTGTTCGCTTCTGAAGTCATGCCCGAGTTCCGCGCACGCGCCGAGGAGATCGAGGCGCGCAAGCTCGAGCGGCTGGCACCGTCGATCGAAGCGGCGCTCTCCCGACGCGATCCGCCGCGCCCGGCACCGGCGGATTATGCCTTCCCCGCCATGCCCCAATTCTGAGCGCCCGGGCCGTGGCGTCGGGTTCCACACCGGCAGTGCCGTCAAGACGGCCGGGCTGGACAACGGTTCGCTGAGGGCTCCCACGCTGGGAAATGGCCGGAATTGCTGCGTGGAACGCCCCGAAGTACCCAAGTGGCCCCACGTTCGGTTGAATGGAGGCGATGACAGCGGTCGTGGTGCTCGGTGTGTTCGCCCTCATCGCGGCCATCGTGGCGTGGGTGACGTGGCACCGCGGAGCGGACGAGCGTCAGTCGGTCCAGCATCATCAGCACACCTTGGAAACCCTTCGACATGTGGCGGATCGCCACCAGCCATCGGCCTGGCCCGCCCCGGGACGACGGGGATCGTCCGGAGAGAGCCGATCCTCATCGCGTCCGACGCCATCACCAAGACGCCGTTTCGCGGTACCGGCGTCGACGCGTCACGCCTCGCGCTCGGGCGCGGGTTTGCCGCCGGGGCGGGGCGCACCCACGACGCCCACCTCGGCCCGGGAATCGGCCAAGGTCGACGCGAGTCGCCGAGAGAGGGTGGCATTTGCCGACGATGTCGGTGGCGCCCCCGGCGGCGACCGGCGCGGCTCTGCGCCCGCGCCCGCTCGTGGTACGGGAGTGAGATTGCCGGGAGCGGCTGAGAAGGCCCGTCGCGACGGACGGGCCCGCGTGCGTCGAACCAGGTTCGTTGCCGCCGCGGCAGTGATCGTCGTCGTCGCCGGCATCGTCGGTGGTGCGTTGGCTCTGGGGGGATCCCATCACCCGACGCGTGCCGCGTCGCGTGGGTCCACCCATCGGTCGCGTCCTTTGACCGCCGCCCGCGGCGCGCCGTCAACCACCACCGTGGCCTCGGCTGACCTCACACCTGCAGGAGCCACGGCGTTCAGCGCGAGATACAGGGCCCCGTCGTCGACCTATACCGTCGCCATCCACGCCTCAGCGTCGTGCTGGGTGATGGCGACCGACCCTCTCACGGGCAAGGTGGTTTGGACCGGCACGATCGCGTCGGGGGCATCGCAATCGGTCCCTGTCTCGGGCAGTCTCCACGTCCAGCTCGGAGCCCCCACCGACGCCAGCGTGACGTTGGACGGTCGACCGGTGCAGCTCCCCGCCAACTTCCGCTCACCGTTCACGTTGGAATTCGCGGTCGCCTCGTAGAGAGGGGCCCCCGCCGTCAGGTCGCGAGGCCGACGGCGTCCAGAACGAACGAAAGGACGAAGGCTTCGTCGCGCCAGGCCTCGTAGCGCCCCGAGGGTCCGGCGTGCCCCGAGTCGAGCTCGATCTTGAAGAGCACGCGCCCTCCGGGGTCCGCGGCGCGTAGTTTCTGGACCCACTTGGCAGGCTCCCAGTAGCCGACGCGAGGGTCCTCCAGCCCGGCGGTGACCAGCATGTCCGGGTACCGCGTCGTTCGGACGTTCTCGTACGGTGTGTAGGACTTCATCACCGAGTACACCTCGGGATCGGCACCGGGGTTCCCCCACTCCTCCCACTCGATGACGGTGAGAGGGAGGGTGTCGTCGAGCATCGTGCTCAGACAGTCGACGAAGGGCACCTCGGCCACCATGGCCCGGAAGAGCTCGGGCGCCAGGTTCGCCACCGCTCCCACCAGCAGACCGCCGGCCGATCCCCCCCGCGCCACAAGACGTTGCGGGGTGGTCCATCGGTCGTCGACGAGCCGGCGTGCGCACGCCACGAAGTCGGTGAACGTGTTGGGCTTGGCGAGGAGCTTGCCGTCCTCGTACCAGCGACGCCCGAGCTCGCCGCCACCACGCACATGGGCGATGGCGAAGACGAACCCTCGCTCGAGGAGACTGAGCCGCAGCGACGAGAACACCGGGTCGATCGAGGCTTCGTAGGAGCCGTAGCCGTACAAGAGGCACGGCGCGGTGCCGTCACGGGCCACGTCGCGGCGGACGACGATCGACATAGGCACCTTGGTCCCGTCCGGCGCGATCGCCCACTGACGTTCTGTGACATAGCGGGCGGGGTCGTAGTCGCCCAGGACCGGCTGTCGCTTGCGCAACACGGCGTCGCCGCTCTCGAGGTCGAGGTCGTAGACAGATCGGGGCGTGACGAGGGAGGAGTACTCGTAGCGCAGCGATCGGCTCGTGAACTCCGGGTTCGGTCCTCCCCATGACGCCGAGGGCGTCTCGGGGCACGGCACGAGGTATCCCTCGGGCAGGGGGCGGTCCCAGGCGGGGCCACTCGGGGGGAGCCCGATCACCGTGATGCGCGGCATCCCCTCTCGTCGCTCGTAGCTCACGATGTGGCCGGCGAAGACGTCGAGGCCCTCGAGCCGCACCTCGGGTCGATGAGCGATGAGCTCGCTCCAGGTCTGTCGCGACGGGTTGTCGGCCGGTGTGGCCACGACCCGGAAGTTCTCCGCCTGGTCGTTGGTGAGCAGAAGGAATCTTCCAGTGTGGTGCTCGACGCCGTACTCGACTCCTTGCCGGCGCGGTTCGACGACCCTGGGGACCGTCTCGGGTCGGCCCGCCGGGATGACGTGGACCTCGGAGGTGATCCGCGAGTGCATCTCCACCACGACGTACTCGCCGTCCTTGGTCCGCCCCACCCCGAGGTGGAAGCGTTCGTCGGGCTCTTCGACGACGAGGACGTCCGCCTCTCCAGGTGTGCCGACGCGGTGGCGCCAGAGCTGGTACGGACGATTGGCCGCATCGGGCCGGGTGTAGAAGATGGTGGCGTCGTCATTGGCCCACGCCACGCCGTAGGAGGTTCCCTCGACGGTGTCGGCCAGGTCGTCCCCCGTCTCGAGGTCGCGCACGCGCAGGGTGAACCGCTCGTCCCCGGTCGTGTCGGTGGCGTAGGCGAGTCGGCCATGTCCAGGGCTCACCGCCAGGTTGCCGACGTCGAGGTATCCGTGCGCGGCGGCAAGGAGGTTCTCGTCGAGGAGCACCTGCTCGTCGACGACGTGCTCATCGGACACCGAAGGGGGCGTGGTGGCGTCGCGCTGGAGCCCCCCGACCGGGAGACGGCAGTGGATCCCGTAGTCGGCGCCCTCGACGGTGCGCACGTAGTACCACCACGGCCCCTTGCTCACCGGCACGGTCAGGTCGGTCTCGACGATACGGGCCTTCATCTCGGCGAACAGCCCCTCGCGCAGACCGGCGAGACGAGCGGTCTGGCGCTCGGTGAAGGCGTTCTCGGCCTCCAAGAGGGCGAGCACCCCGGGGTCCTCCCGGTGACGCAACCAGAACCACTCGTCCACCCGGCGGTCGCCGTGGGCCTCGAGGACGGTGGGACGCCGGGGTGCTGTGGGCGCACCCTGCTCGGGTGCCTCGTCGCCCCGGGGTGCGGTCATCGGAGGATGATCCCAGATCAAGGGCCACTGGTCGCAGCACGGCACCGGGGTTGTTACTATCTAGATAGGGGAAATCCCCCTGGGCGGCTCCCGAGCCGGCCAGGCGATGCCCGGCCCGTGCAGGTCAGGGCCAGAGGTGATGGGAAACGATGACGACAGCGGATCTCGATCTCGGCCGGTACAAGCTCGGCTGGAGTGACGTCGAGGACTACGTCTTCAAACCCAAGAAGGGGCTCTCCGAAGAGATCGTTCGCGAGATGTCGGCCATGAAGGGCGAGCCCGACTGGATGCGCAACTTCCGGCTCAAGGCCCTGAAGCGGTTCATGGCCAGGCCCATGGCGCCGTGGTTCGCGGTGAACATGCCCGACCTCGATTTCGACAACATCTATTACTACGTGAAGCCGACCGAAGGTCAGGTGAAGGACTGGGACGCGCTGCCCGAGTCCATCAAGTCGACCTACGAGAAGCTGGGGATCCCCGAGGCCGAGCGCAAGTACCTCGCCGGCGTCACCGCACAGTACGAGAGTGAAGTCGTCTTCCATCGCAACCGGGCCGACCTCGAGGCCCAGGGTGTGCTGTTCTGCGACATGGACACCGCCGTGCGCGAGTATCCCGAGCTCGTCAAGCGTTGGTTCGGAACCATCATCCCGCCCAACGACAACAAGTTCGCCGCCCTCAACTCGGCGGTGTGGTCAGGTGGCTCGTTCATCTATGTCCCGCCCGGCGTGAAGGTCGACATGCCGCTGCAGGCGTACTTCCGGATCAACACCGAGAACATGGGCCAGTTCGAGCGCACCCTGATCATCGCGGATGAGGGATCAGAGGTTCACTACGTCGAAGGATGCTCCGCCCCCGTCTACACCACGGACTCGCTGCACTCGGCGGTGGTCGAGCTGGTAGCGCTGCAGGGCTCACGCATCACCTACACGACCATTCAGAACTGGTCGAACAACGTGTACAACCTGGTGACCAAGCGGGCACGCGCAGAAGCGGAAGCCCATGTGGCGTGGATCGACGGCAACATCGGGTCGCGCCTCACCATGAAGTACCCGTCGGTCTACCTCATGGGCCCCAAGGCCTCGGGTGAGGTGCTGTCGGTGGCATACGCCGGAGCCGGTCAACATCAAGACGCCGGAGCGAAGATGGTCCACGCCGCCCCCGAGACGACATCGACGATCGTGTCGAAGTCGATCTCCAAGGACGGCGGCCTGTCGACCTACCGTGGCCTGGTCCGGGTGGAGGAAGGGGCGAAACACGCCAAGAGCTTCGTTCGCTGTGACGCCCTCATTCTGGACGAAGAGTCGACATCGGAGACCAAGCCCTACATGGAGGTCGAGGAGCGTGACGCCCAGATCGGCCACGAGGCCACGGTGTCCAAGGTCGGCGAGGACCAGCTCTTCTACCTCATGAGTCGAGGGCTCTCCGAAAGCCAGGCCATGAGTATGATCGTCAACGGTTTCATCGAGCCCGTCGTCCGCACGCTGCCCATGGAGTACGCGGTGGAGTGGAGCCGGCTCATCGAGTTACAGATGGAAGGCGCAGTCGGCTGATCGGGTCGGGCTCTGCTCGGCGCCTCCGCTCAGCCCGCACAGGGAGAGGAGGCTGGTGCTGTGCCCATGCGTGAGGGGTGCAAGCACTTCCAAAGCCGCTCGTACGACAACGGTGAGGTCGTGCGCTTCTGCGAGCTCGACCTCGCCCCCGAGGCACCCTGGCGGTGTCCCGACCCTTGCCCCTCCTTCGCACCTCGCATGGTGGACCTGGCATGGCAGCCCGGGAGCCTGGTGCGACCACCCGTCGAGGACGAGCCGGGCCCGGGTGGTCCCGACGTCGTGCGGCTCCTCGAAGAAGCGGCCGACATCGTCGACGCCGTCGTACCCGAGACGCTGGCCGAGGTGGAGAAGCAAGAGCGCAGCAAGGCGCGCGGCCGGCGTTGGTGGAAGCGTCGTTGACTGCCCGGGGCCGACGAGTCCCACGGGCCCGGGTGCCGACTCCCGGTCAGCGCCCTTTGAACTCCGGTGCTCGCTTCTCCATGAAGGCGGTCATGGCCTCGACCAGGTCGTCCGAGGCGAGGAACCCGGCGTTCCAGGTCGCCACGTAGTCGAGGCCCTCGGCCACGGATTTGTCCTCGCACGCGGCGAGCACGGCCTTCGTGCCCTGCACCGCCAACGGCGAGTTGGCGGCGATCTCCAGCGCCAGCCGGCGCGCCGCGGCCAGCGCGGCATCTGCGTCGGGGAGGACGTCGTTCACCAGGCCGATCTCCTTGGCGCGCCCGGCGGTGATGTCCTTGCCGGTGAACGCCAGCTCGGCCACGTGTCCCTTCCCGATGATCTGCGGCAGCCGCTGCAGGCTCCCCAGGTCGGCCACGATGGCGACCTTGGTCTCTCGAACCGAGAAGACGGCGTCGGCGCTCGCCACCCTGATGTCGCACGCGGAGACGACATCGACGCCACCCCCGATGCAGTAGCCGTGGATGGCGGCGATCACGGGCTTGGGGCACTCGGCCACAGACGTCACCGAGGACTGCATCCGAAGGACGCCTTGTCGCGCCGTCACGGCCCGTGATGCCATCGAGGGCTGGTGGTCCTTGGCACTCCCGTTCCCCCCGCCGGGGCCCTCACCGTCGTTCCCGCCGCCTCCCGTGAGCATCCCGGCCATGGCCTTGAGGTCGAGACCCACACTGAAATGTGGTCCCCGGGCCGCGATGACGATGGCACGCACGGCGCGGTCCTGAGACAGCTCACCCATGGCCAGAGGCAGGTCGTTCCAAAAGGCCGGCCCCATGGCGTTGCGGGCCTCGGCACGGTCGAGCCACAGCGTGGCCACGTTGCCGTCGCGTTCGATCGAGAGCACGTCGTAGTCGGGCATGAGGCCACATTACGACCGTCGATGGGTCTTCTCGGTCGGCCCCGGATCTCGGCACCGAACGGCCCGTCACGCCGAAGGAGGGGTGGTTCGGCCCGGTAGGATCGGTGAAGGGTCGGCTGCCTGTGAGCCACCCGTGTCCATAGCCGTGTGAGAGAGGCAAACCCCTGACCACGTTCACCGCCGAGGCATCCTCGGCACTCGGCGGCCCTGGATGGCTGGTGCGTCGTCGTGCCGAGGCCTGGGAGCGGTTCGCCGCCACGAGCGTCCCCACCGAAGCCGAAGAGGTGTGGCGATACAGCGGCATCGACGGCTTCGACCTCGATGCCTACGCTCCTGCTCCTCTCGCCGCCGGCCTCGAATCGACACTGGCCGTTGCCCGCCGTCTCGCCGACTCCCTCGGGCCGCGTGCGGGGCTGGTCGTCACCCGCAACGGCACGATCGAGGCCATCGAGATGGAGAGGTCGGCTCCCGAAGCGCTGTCGGTGACCAACACCCGTACCGCTCCCCGGGCCGCCGCCGCGCCCGAGACCCTCGGAGAGTTGGCCCCCGGACGTGACGCCTTCGGCGAGTTGCACGATGCTTTTGTCTCTGATGTCGTGCTCGTCGGCGTGCCGCGAAAGACTGTCGTCGCCGACCCCATCGTCGTTGTGCACCTCGTCGATCCCGGCGCGCATGGTGCACCCGGTGTCGCGGTGTTCCCCCACATGCTCGTCGATCTGGGAACCTCGTCGGAAGCGGGCGTCATCGAGCTCACCGCACCCATCGTGTCCGACGGCCCCCTTCCCGCCGGCGACGAATCCGACACGACGCCAAGCCCCATGCTCCTGGTTCCGGTGACCGAGCTGCGCGTCGCGGACGACTCGCATCTGCGCTACGGCAACCTGCAGGTATTGGGTCAGGGAGCGACCTCCATCGCGCTGCAGGCGAGCTGTGTCGGACGAGACGCCAGCCTGCAGTCGTTCACCGCCGGCCTCGGGGGCCGCTATGCCCGGGTACGCACCGATTCCGACCTCCTGGGCCAAGCCGGGCGCACATCGCTCCTGGCCGCGTACCTGGGGACGGGCGAGCAGGTCCACGACTTCCGGACCCTCCAGGATCATCACGCTCCTCGCACCGAGAGCCAGCTGCTGTTCAAAGGGGCGGTGGCCGACACGGCGCGCTCGGTGTACAGCGGCTTGATCCGGATCCGGAAAGGGGCACGGGGGGCCAATGCCTTCCAGACGAACCACAACCTCGTGCTTTCCGAAGGCGCCCATGCCGACTCCGTCCCCAATCTCGACATCGACGAGAACGACGTGCGCTGTAGCCACGCGTCGACCGTGGGCCCCATCGACGAGGAGCAGCGGTACTACCTCGAGACGCGGGGAATCGCACCTGCGGTCGCCGAGCGGCTCATCGTCCTGGGCTTCTTCTCGGACCTGGCCGGACGAGCGCCGTTCCCGGGAGTAGGACGCTGGGTGGAAGAAGCCGTGCACCGTCGCATGGCCGGGCGACTGTCGGCCCAAGGGGGCACCGATGGGTGACACGGTGCGTCTGTGCGGACGTGACGAGTTGTCGTCGGGAGAGGCCCGGCGCTTCGACATCGGAGCTCACCGGATCGCGCTCGTGCGGATCGAGGACGATTTCCACGCCATCGGTGACATCTGCAGTCATGAGGACTACTCGCTCTCCGAAGGAGAGGTGCTCGTCGACGCGTGCGAGATCGAGTGCTGGAAGCACGGGTCGATGTTCGACCTCGTGACGGGCGATCCAAGGTCGCTGCCCGCCACCAAACCCGTTCCCGTCTACAGCGTGCGGGTCGACGGGGACGACGTGCTCGTGGAGCTCCCGTGACTGCGACGAGCCCGACGACCGAGGTGAGCCGGGGCGGCTCCCACGAGCTCGTCATCGACGGCCTCCGGGCGGGCGTGGCGGGGTTGGAGGTGCTGACCGGAGTCGACCTCGTGGTGAGAAGTGGCGAGGTCCACGCCGTCATGGGCCCGAACGGTTCGGGCAAGAGCACGCTCGCGCATGTCCTCATGGGCAAACCCGGCTACCAGGTCCTCGGCGGTACCGTGACGCTCGACGGCGAGGATCTTCTACGGCTGGCGCCGTTCGAACGCGCCCGGCTGGGGCTGTTCCTTGCCCCCCAGGACCCCATCGAGGTACCCGGGGTGGGGCTGCACCAGACGCTCACCGAGGCCCTGGCGGGGCGGGGGATGAGCCCCGACGACGCCAAGGGGTCACTGGCGGCGCGGGCGTTGGTCGAGGCGCAGCGGGTGGGGCTCGAGACGCGCCTCCTCGAGCGCCCGCTCAACGTCGACCTGTCAGGGGGCGAGCGCAAGCGGAGCGAGACGTTGCAGATGGCGTTGTTGCAGCCCAACATCGCAGTGCTCGACGAGCTCGATTCGGGTATCGACATCGACGGACTGCACGACGTGGCCCAGCGTGTGCGCGACGGTGTTGCGGAATGGGGTCTCGGGGTTCTCGCCATCACCCATTACCGGCGCCTGCTCTCTGTGTTGCAGCCCGACGTGGTGCACGTGCTCGTGCGCGGTCGCATCGTGGCGAGCGGCGGACCCGAGTTGGCCGGCGAGCTCGAGCGAACGGGATATGCGGCCTTCGAGACCGCAGCTCGGGCCGACGACTCCGGCACCGGCATCCAAAACTGATTCGTCAGTCAGTAACGCCGGCGGTACCATGACCGCGGCGCTGCCCAGTGGTTCGACGCAGGAGGCCCACCGTGCGTTTCTTCAGCTTCCACCTGATGCCCTATCCGGACCTGCCTCCTGACTACGACGGCCCGGCGTGGATCACGTGTCCGAACGAGCTGTTCGACCCTCGGCTCGGCGGCGATCTCTACAACCGCTATATCGATGAGCTCGTGTATGCCGAGGAGCTCGGTTTCGACGGCGTGTGCGTCAACGAGCACCATCAGAATGCCTACGGCATCATGCCGTCCCCGAACCTCATCGCATCGATTCTCGCCCGCCTGACATCCCGCGTCCGTATCGCGGTTGTGGGCAACGCCCTTCCTTTGTACGACCCCCCGACGCGCGTGGCGGAGGAGTTCGCCATGATCGACTGCATCAGTGGAGGTCGGCTCATCGCGGGAATGGTCGTGGGTGGGGGACCGGAGTACTACTCGTCCTCGTTGAACCCGGCGCACGCGCGAGAACGATTCGCCGAAGCCCACGACCTGATTCTCAAGGTATGGACCGAGCCCGGGCCGTTCGAGTTCATCGGCAAGCACTACAAGCTTCGCTATGTGAATTCTTGGCCCCGACCGATCCAGCAGCCTCATCCCGAGATATGGATCCCCGGTGTCGGGTCGCTCGAGACGCTCGAATTCGTGGCCAAGCACCGCTACGCCTACATGGGCATCCCGTACTTCCACATCAGCGCGTTCGAGCGGATGTTCGCCATGATGCGCGAAGCGTGCCAGAAGGAGGGCTACGACGCCGATCCGTTGCAACTCGGATGGCTCGTTCCGATCTTCGTGGCCGAGACCGACGCCGAGGCCCGCCGGCGCTACGAGGAGCATTTCTGGTATTTCGTCCGTCGACTCCTCCCGGGCATCAACATCTCACCCCCCGGCTACACCTCTGTTCGCTCGGCGGAGAACATCATGAAGAATGCAGGGACTTTCGCCCTGAACCTCGAAACATGGGACGAGGTTGTCGACGGTCAGTACGCAATCGTCGGATCCCCCGAGACGGTCACGGAATTGCTTTCGGCCAACATCGAACGGCTCGGGGTCGGGAACCTCCTCGGCCTCTTCCAGTTGGGCACGCTTCCGGCCGCTGACACCAAGCAGAGCCTGGAGCTCTTCGCCACCGAAGTGATGCCGAAGTTGCGTGACTCGTTTCCCGGCGTCCACTCGGCGGGCGCCCCCGTGCCGGCCCCGGCGGTGGCGCCGTCGTGACCACGCTGGCGCGCCACACCCTCGACAGCGCGGTCGGCGAGATCGAGGTACACCGGGGAGGGTCGGCTGGACCGGCGCCACTCGTGTACCTGCACTCGGCCCAGGGCGAGGGGCCGGGCATGGCGCTGTTGGAGCAGCTGGCGGACACGCGACAGGTCGTGGCCCCGTTGTTCCCCGGCTTCGGGAGCTCCGAGGGCCTCCAACACATCGACGACATCGAGGACGCGGCGTTCCATGTCTTGGATGTCCTCGACCGTCTGGACCTGCCGTGGTGCGACATGGTCGGGTTGTCGCTCGGGGGATGGATGGCTGCCGAGCTTGCCGTGCGATGGCCCGAGCGGGTGCGACGAATGGTGCTCGTCAACCCGGTGGGGTTGTACCTGCGCGATGCGCCGATCACCGAGATCTTCGGTCGGGCACCGTCGGAGCTCGCGGGTGAGCTCTTCGCCGATCACGACAATCCGATCGCCCAGCTCATGCGGGCCATGGACGGCATGGAGGCGGATCCGTCACAGATCCCCTTCGAGTTGGTGCGTCCGATCCTGCAGTCCCAGGCCGCCACGGCCAAGGTGGGATGGAACCCGTACCTCCACGACCCCAAGTTGTTGTCCCGGTTGGGTCGAGTGACCGCACCCACACTGATCGTCCATGCCCGCAAGGACGGCATCGTCCCCCGGGCCCACGCCGAGGCGTATGCGTCGGCCATTCCCGACGCCAAGCTCGTCGATCTCGACGCCGCCGCCCACTTGGCTCCGCTGGAGCGACCCGACGAGGTGGCCAAGCTCGTGCTCGAACACCTGGGGGACTGACTCCAGCACCGTCCGCTGTGGAGATGCCCGTCGGCACGGCGTGCGCGACGTGGTCCCGGTGGGACGCGCTGGTACCGTCTGTCGTCATGGCCCGCCGCCCTCCCCGTGGTACGGCCGCGGGAAAGGGCAAGCTCATCGGCCACGCACGCCTGGATCCGGAGTCAGGATCAGGGCTCGGAGACACCCCCGCCCCACCGCCGGGGCTCCAAGGTCTCGGCGAGGGAACCGGCGAAGCGCCGCGGCCGACCCCGCCCGAGCCGTCGGGTCCGTTGACGCCAGCGGCGTCGGGCGAGCTCAGTGCCGACACCACCGGACATGAGCCCGCACAGCCACCCGGAGAAGCTCCGCAGGACACCCCGCCCGTCGTTGCGCCGGTCAGGCGCCACCGTCGCCGTCGGCGCAGCACCGGCGAGCGGGTCATCCGCTGGGCCGCCCTGATCGTGGCGATCGTGCTGGTGGCGGCGGGTTCGGTCTACGGGTACCTGTGGTACCGCCTCGGGGAGATCAAGTCGGTCAAGTGCTCGGCGTGCGCGGTCGAGCCGCCCGGTGCGCCCTACAACGTGTTGATCGTGGGATCGGACTCACGGGCCGGGGATAGCGCCGCCGCCGCCAAGGCCTTCGGCAGTGCTTCGCAGGTCGGTGGCCAGCGCAGCGACACGATCAAGATCCTCCACGTGGACCCGGCCACGAACTCTGCTCGGCTGCTGTCGATCCCGAGAGACACCTACGTCGAGTTGTCGGGAATGCCTTCGGGCACAGGGTTGGCGTCGCACAACAAGATCAATACGGCGTTCAACAGTGGACCGGGACCGTTGATCGAGACCATCGAGAGCACCTTTGGCATCCTCATCAACCATTTCGTGATCACGAGCTTCAACGGGGTGATCGATCTCGTGAAGGCGGTCGGTGGGATCAATCTGAACTTTCCCTATCCCGTGCGCGACAACGACCAGGGGAACAACAACTCCGGCCTCGTCATCACCCACGCCGGCTGTCAGACCCTCGACGGCAACATGGCACTGGCGTTGGCCCGCTCGCGCTTCTACGAGTACGAGATCCGCAGGGGGTATTGGCAGTACGACGGCAGCGGTGACCTGGGACGCATCCAGCGTCAGAACGCCATCATCGAAGCAGTGATCGACAAGGCGAAGTCGAGCTACGACCCCTTGAAGGTCAACGCCTTCCTCGGCTCGATCGTCCACGACATCACCAAGGACGACGCCATGTCGACGAGCATGATGATCTCGTTGGCGCAGCGTTACCACGCCTTCTCGGGATCGGCGCTGCACACCTTCACTCTCCCGACCCTCGGGGCGAGCTCGAGCGTGGCCGGATCGATCGAGGTCGTGCAAGAGCCCGCCGCGAGCCAGCTCATCAGCCAGTTCCTCGGAACCTCCCCGGAGCCGGTCGTGACGCCACCACTCAGCGCCTACGGGACGCCGGTCACCGTGCCGTCCACGACCACCACGACCACCACGAAACCATCGAGCGGGAGTGGCGGAGGCCAATCCGCCACCACGACGACGGTGCCGGGCACGGGCCCGTTCAATCCCACCCCCTGTTGAGGCCCCCGCCGCTCTCAGGCGTCGAGAACGATGCCCTGCTCGGCCTCGTCGAGACCTTGGGCCAGGGTGTTCCACGACAAGGTGGCGCACTTGATGCGAACCGGGAACTTGACCACCCCCTGCAGGGCGGCAAGCTCTCCGAGGGACTCGGGATCGGTCGCCGGCGCGTCGGCTCCGTCCTCCGCCGACCCGTTGCTCGACACGTCGCCTTCGGGTGAGTCGCCCAGGCGTGCCTCGTGAACCGACATCATCGCCTTGAACGTGCGGATCAGGTTGCGGGCCTCGGTCACGGACTTGCCCTTCACTGCAGAGGACATGAGCGATGCCGATGACTGGCTGATCGAGCAACCCTGCCCGGCGAAGCGGATGTCGGTGACCGTGCCGTCGTGCACCTGCACGTAGACGACGACCTCGTCACCACACAGCGGGTTGAAGCCCTCGACCCGCTGCGCGGGGGGCGAGGGCAGCTCGCCGCGGTTGCGGGGGCTGCGGTAGTGGTCGAGGATGATCTCGCGGTAGAGGTCTTCCAGACCGGTCATGGGCTCCTCGTTGTTCGGGACACGTTCGTCGCCTCGTGGGATGCGATGTTCTGATGACGCTGCACTACGCGAACAGGGTACCGGCCTCGGCGATCGCGTCGGCCAGGACGTCCACGTCGGACTCGTCGTTGTAGAGGTACAGCGAGGCCCGGGCCGTTGCGTTGACGCCCAGGCGCCTCATCAGGGGCTTGGCACAGTGGTGACCGGCTCGGACACACACGCCGGCCTGGTCGAGCACCTGGGCGAGGTCATGGGGATGGACGTCGCGGTACGCCAGTGACAGGACGCCGCCTCGTTCGACGGTCCCGGGCGGACCGAAGATCTTGAGGTCGTCCCCGAAGCGCTCCGCCAAGACGGACTGGGCGTACGCCGTCAGATCGACCTCGTGGGCGCGAATGGCATCGAGGCCTATCGATTCCAGGTAGGAGACCGCCGCACCGAACCCGACCGCTTCCGCGATCGGGGGCGTGCCGGCCTCGAACTTCCAAGGCAGGACATTGGCCGTGAACCCGTCGTGGCGGACGTCGCGGATCATCCCGCCCCCACCCAGGAACGGTGGCATCGCCTCGAGCAGTTCACGACGACCCCACAGCACCCCGATCCCGGTGGGGCCGAGCATCTTGTGGGCGCTGAAGGCCAGGAAGTCACAGCCGAGCCGGGTCACATCGGTGGGGACGTGGGGAACGGACTGGGCGCCGTCGGCGAGCACCACCGCTCCGGCGCGATGAGCAGCCTCGGCGATCTGTGCGAAGGGCGTGATGGTCCCGAGCACATTCGACATCGTGGTACAGGCCACCAGCTTGACGCCGTCGAGGAGGCGGTCGAGGTCGGAGAGGTCGAGACGGTATTCGTCGTCGATGCCGATCCACCGCAACTCGATTCCTCGTTCTTCGGCCAGCATCAGCCACGGCACGATGTTGGCGTGGTGCTCCATGTCGGTGAGCAGCACCACGTCACCGTGTCCCAGATTCGAGCGGGCCCAGGTGGCCGCGACGAGGTTGATGGCCTCGGTGGCGTTCTTGGTGAAGATCACCTCGTGCTCGGGATCGGGGGCGCCGATGAGTCGTCCCACCGCCACTCGGGCCGCCTCGTAGAGGCGGTCCGCCTCCTCGGCGAGGGTGTAGACGCCGCGGTGCACGTTGGCATGGGTGGTTTGGTAGTACGAGTCCATGGCGTCGAGGACGCTCTGCGGACGTTGGGCGGACGACGCCGAGTCGAGATAGACGACACGATGGCCGTGCACGGTACGGCCGAGGATGGGGAAATCGCCTTTGAGCTTGGAGAAATCGACGTCAGAGGGGCACGAGTCGGTGCGCATCGTCGGCGCAACCTTCTGGTCGACGCGAGAGTTCGTCACCGTCACCTCCGCCACGGCTCGTAGCCTTCGGCCTCGAGGCGTTCGGCCAGCTTCGGCCCGCCGCTCTCCACGATCCTGCCGTCCACGAGCACGTGCACGGCGTCGGGACGGAGGAGCTCGAGGATGCGTGTGTAGTGGGTCACGAGGAGCACCCCGAGTGCGGGGCGCTCGCCCCGTACCGCCTGCACGCCGTCCGCCACGATCCGCAAGGCGTCGATGTCGAGGCCGGAGTCGGTCTCATCGAGCACAGCCAGCTCCGGGTCGAGCATGGCCATCTGCAGGATCTCGTTGCGCTTCTTCTCTCCACCGGAGAAACCTTCGTTGAGATGGCGCTCGCCGAACGCCGGGTCCATGCCCAGACGCTTCATCCATTCGAGCATCGACATCCGGACTTCGAGGACCGAGCGGTCGTCACCGACTCGCCCGGACACGGCTTGACGCAGGAACTGGATCACCGGGACCCCGGGAATCTCCTCGGGGTACTGAAAGGCAAGGAACATCCCGGCCTTGGCGCGCACGTCGGTCGGCCACGTGGTGACGTCCTCACCCCGAAAGCGGATGGCGCCCGAGGTGACCTGGTAGGAGGGGTTTCCGAGCAGCGTGCTGGCCAACGTGGACTTGCCCGAGCCGTTCGGGCCCATCAAGGCGTGGAGCTCGCCTTCGGCCACCGCCAGGTCCACCCCGCGCAGGATCTCGGTCCGGTCGACAGCCACGTGCAGGCCTTCGATTTCGAGGAGGGGGGCCACGCCGGCAGTCTACCGGCGCAGCGAGATTTTCACTACGGCCGTAGTGGCAATCCCATCGCCGCCGCCGACCCCCGTGCCGGTCCGCCCGGTGCCCGAGCAACGCCCCCACCTGGTCATTCGGTGGCCCACCTCGGTCCGGTAGCGTCCCCCGGGTGAGCGACCCGTGGACCTTCAGCGGCAAGGTGGCGGGTCTGGGCCAGGGCGGCGGTGCGGTCACCCTGGTCGACGAGTCCACCTTCACCATCAGCGGACGTGAGGGCGACGTCGTCACCCCGTCGGCCGAGGGCCTCTTCGTGCGTGACACCCGAATCCTGTCCCGTTTCGAATTGCGGGTGAACGAGTCGAAGCCCGAGTCGCTGGCCGTGGTCTCCGACGACCCCTTCTCGGCGATCTTCGTGTCCCGGTGCCCGCCTCGGCCCGGCCTCGCCGACTCGACGCTCATGGTCTTCCGACGCCGCTACGTCGGACAGGGGATGCGCGAGGACCTCGTCATCCGCAACTTCGGGGACGAGCCCACCTTCTGTTCGGTGGAGCTGTTCATCGACTCGGACTTCGCAGATCTGTTCGCGGTGAAAGAAGGCCGGTTCGGGAACTCCGATGGTGAGATCACCCGCGACCACCGCGACGCGCAACTCGAGTTCTCCTACCGCCGAGGAACCGTCAGCCGGGGACTGGTCATCCACCTGTTCCCGACCCCGGCGCTCGTCTCCGACGACCTCGTCAGCTTCGAGGCCATCGTTCCTGCGCACGGCGAGTGGACGGGGTGCCTGGAGTTCCATCCCGTGATCGAAGGCAAAGCCGTCGACCCGCGCTACCGCTGCGGCCAGCCCGTCGACCGGGCCGCCCCCGCCGAACGACTGGCCAAGTGGCGTCGCCAGGTACCGCAGATCGAGACCGATCACGACGGCCTGCGGACCGTCATCGCCTCGAGCGCGGAGGACCTGGGAGCGCTTCGCATCTTCGACCCCGACTACCCCGAGCGTGTGGTGCTGGCCGCGGGCGCGCCGTGGTTCATGACCGTGTTCGGCCGCGACTCGCTCATCACGTCGTGGATGGCGCTGCTCGTGGACCCCGACCTCGCACTCGGGGTCCTGCAGACACTGGCCCGCTTCCAGGGCAAGAACATCGACCCGAGAAGCGAAGAACAGCCGGGACGCATCCTTCACGAGATGCGTTTTGGCGACGCACCGTCTCTTTCGCTCGGCGGGGGGAGCATCTATTACGGAACCGCCGATGCCACACCGCTCTTCGTCATGCTGCTCGGTGAACTGCGACGTTGGGGTCTGGCCCGCGAGGTCGTGGACGAACTCCTGCCCAACGCGGAACGGGCCCTCGAGTGGATCGAGAATCATGGCGACCTCGACGGGGACGGATACGTCGAGTACCAGCGCATGACCGACCGGGGCCTCGCCAACCAGGGGTGGAAGGACTCTGCCGACGGCATTCGCTATCGCGACGGAACCGTGGCGCATGCACCCATCGCCTTGTGTGAAGTCCAGGCCTACGTCTACAGCGCGTACCTCGCCCGCGCCCACTTCGCCCGTGAGGCCGGGGACGAAACCACCTTCGAGCACTACCGCTCGAAGGCGACCAGATTGAAGACCGAGTTCAACCGTGACTTCTGGCTCGAGGATCGAGGGTGGTTCGCGGTGGGTCTCGACGCCGACAAACGGCCCATCGACTCACTCACGTCCAACATCGGCCACTGCCTGTGGACCGGCATCGTCGACCAGGACAAGGCCCGTGTCGTCGCCGACCAGCTCATGTCACCCGAGTTGAACAGCGGTTGGGGCATCCGGACCCTGGCATCGTCGATGGGCGGCTACAACCCCATGAGCTACCACTGCGGATCGGTGTGGCCCCACGACACGGCCATCGTGGCGGCGGGGCTGGCCCGGTACGGGTTCATGGACGACTCGCTGCGACTCATCCGTTCGTTGCTCGACGCGGCGTTGAGCCTCGGTGGTCGTCTCCCTGAGCTCTACTGTGGGCTCGACCGCACTGAGTTCTCCTCCCCGGTCGCCTACCCCACGTCGTGTTCACCCCAGGCTTGGGCCGCCGCATCACCGCTGCTGTGCCTGCGCACGATGCTCCGTCTCGACCCATGGGTGCCCTATGGCAAGACCTGGTTGTCGCCGATGCTGCCCGAGGGCATGAAGCACCTCAAGGTGGCGGGCATCCCGCTGGCGGGATCGCGAGTCACCGTCGAGGTCGACGGCGACGACGTCGAGGTGACGGGGCTCCCGCCCGAGGTGGCGCTCATCACCGAGCCTCGCCATCCGGCCACTTCCGTCTGAGGCGCCCCTCGACACTGCATGGCGAGGCGTGTCGCGACGCGGCGGTCAGCCCCCTGGAAGTGTGCGCAGGCCTTGCACGGGACCGAGTTTGGCGTGTTGGACCTGGGCTTGAGCGTTGCCCAGCGGAACGACGTCATCCACGGTCTGGGTGCCGGCAACATGTGACCCACACGTCGAATCGAAGGGCTCGCGTGCCACGACCTGCACCGTCGCTGCCCCCGGGCTCGGCACCTCGGTCCAGCCGAAGTAGGTGCTGCACGCGGGCAACGTGACGCGCACCGAGGTGTTGCTGGGGCCCAAAGGAACCCAGGGGACCGAGACGAGCTCGGAGGGGGCGCTGATGCTCGGTGGGAGGACCGGCCCGGTACAGGCCAGGGAGCTCCGGCTGGTGTAGGCGATGACACTTCGGCCTGTGTCGGCGTCGATGACCACCGCCACGTAGCGCGTGGCGAGCCGAGCGCCTCCGGCGCGCGCCGGGCAGTCGGCCCCCCAGGCGATCCCAACCCAGGCCAGGCGACTGTCGTAGCGCGGGAGCGAGGGGGTGGAGGTCGGCGGCGCCGTCGGTGTGGTCGCCGTGGAACTTGTCGCTTCGGTGGAGCCCGGTCCGGTACCCGCCGCCGTGGTGGTCGTGGTCGGCGCGGTGATCGTCGTGGTTGTGGTGCTGCTCGTGCTGGTGGTGCCGGTGCCCAAACTCGTCGTCGTCGTCGTGCCCGGCGCAGTCGTCGGGGGTGCAGCCGACACGTGGGGTGAGACCGTGGCCAGGCCCAAGCCGAGCACGGCGAACCGGTAGGTGCCGTTGACGGCATCGGCGGCGCCGAACAACGCCTGAGCAGTCGCGGCGGACACACGCGGCCTCGTCTTCGGCGCCGGCGCGACCACCAGGCCCCCGTGGTCGAGCTCGACCCTCGAGACGAAGCGTCCGCCCACCACAGAGGACAACGACGGCAGCTGAGGTGCGACCGCGTTCTGAGACGTGGTCGCACACGAGCTCAAGAACCCTGCCGCGACGACCAGCGCCATGGTGCGAAGCAGGCTGGGCATGGGTCGCACGGGCCTCAGTCTGCCCGCGAGGCGGCGTTAGGCTGCGTCAATGCCGCCCGATGGCACCGAAAATGGCGCTTCAGCGGGACCGGGATCCCACGAGGTCTTCGTACTCGCCGTCGATCTGGGCACGGGTGGGCCCAAGGCGGCAGTGGTCTCTTCGACGGGAAGAATCGCCGCCAGCGCGTCGGAGCCCGTCGAGTTGCACCTCCTGCCCGGTGGTGGCGCCGAACAGGATCCGGCGGCGTGGTGGGCCGCCATCGTGGCCGCCACCCGTCGCGCCCTGGAGGAGTCTTCGCTACACCCGTCGAGCATCATCGGCGTGGGATGCACCGCCCAGTGGTCCGGGACGGTAGCCGTCGACGCGTCGGGGACCCCCTTGCGGCCCGCTGTGATCTGGATGGACTCCCGAGGCAGCTCGGCCATGAGACGCCAGATGGGGGGAAAGGTCAGCGTGCTCGGGTACGACGTGCGGAAGATCCAGCGTTGGATCCGACTCACCGGGGGTGCCCCGAGCCAATCGGGGAAGGATCCCACCGCGCACATCTTGTGGATTCGCGAGGCGGAGCCCGCTGTCTATGACGCCACGTTCAAGTTCCTCGAGCCGGTGGACTGGTTGAACCAGCGACTGACCGGGCGCTTCTCGGCTTCCTACGACTCGATCGCGGCCCATTGGGTCACCGACAACCGCAACATCAACTCGATCGACTACGACGAGTCGTTGTTGCACATGTCGGGGCTCGAGCGATCCAAGCTGCCCGACATCGTCCCGTCCGCCACGGTCATGGGCACACTGCGGGCCGAGGCAGCCGACGAGCTCGGACTTCCTGAGGGCGTGCCCGTCGTGACGGGGACGGGGGACGTCCATTCCGCCGCGGTGGGATCGGGGGCGGTGGCCGACTTCGACGGGCACCTCTACATCGGGACGTCGTCGTGGATCTCGTGCCACGTGCCGTTCAAGAAGACCGACGCCATTCGAAATGTGGCCGCCATCCCGGCGGCGATTCCCGGCCGCTACATGGTTGCCGACGAGCATGAGACTGCAGGTGCCTGCCTGACGTTCTTGGCCGAGAAGGTGCTGTTCGACGGCAAGGGCCCTCATCCCGGCATCAGCAATGTGTATCGGCATTTCGACGAGGTGGCGGCCAAGGTGGCGCCGGGGTCACACGGGGCCATGTTCACACCGTGGCTCAACGGTGAGCGCTCGCCGGTGGACGACCACACCATCCGGGGGGGCTTCCACAA